>NZ_CAJXIV010000024.1 GCF_913054185.1 uncultured Shimia sp. | reverse complement strand
AAGCCCAGCATCTTGAGCTGGCGCATGGCCTTTTCATCTGTTGGCAGGCCATTGGCGGCTACCACGGCTTCGGTGTCCACAATCTCGCGGATACGGTCTAGGAACCACGGGTCAAACATGGTGACGTTGTGGATTTCGTCGTTGGTTAGGCCATGGCGCATGGCTTGCGCGATGGTGCGCATGCGGTCCGGTGTGGCCAAGCTGATCGCTTTGATCACCGCAGCTTTGCCGTCAGCCGTGTCATCTGCGCCGTCGATTTCGACCTCGTCAAACCCGGTCAGGCCACTTTCCATAGAAGCCAGCGCCTTTTGCATGGATTCGTGGATGGTGCGGCCGATGGCCATGGTTTCACCGACGGATTTCATCGCCGTGGTCAGGTTTGGCTTGGAGCCCGGGAATTTCTCAAAAGCGAACTTCGGAATTTTGGTCACAACATAGTCGATGGATGGCTCAAACGACGCTGGGGTGACTTTGGTGATGTCGTTGTCGAGCTCGTCCAGCGTGAAACCCACCGCCAATTTTGCAGCGATTTTGGCAATTGGGAAACCGGTGGCTTTGGACGCAAGCGCTGATGAGCGGCTCACCCGTGGGTTCATTTCGATCACAACCATGCGGCCGTCGGCTGGGTTCACTGCCCACTGCACGTTGGAGCCGCCGGTTTCCACGCCGATTTCCCGCAGCACAGCGATCGAGTCGTTGCGCATGATCTGATATTCTTTGTCGGTCAGCGTGAGCGCAGGGGCCACAGTGATGGAGTCACCGGTGTGCACGCCCATGGGATCGATGTTTTCAATGGCGCAAACGATGATGGCGTTGTCCGCTTTGTCGCGCACAACCTCCATTTCGAATTCTTTCCAGCCCAGCAGGCTTTCATCTACGAGGATCTGGTTCACCGGGGAGGCGTCCATGCCGGTGCGGCAGTAGTGGATGTAGTCTTCGCGGTTATACGCCACACCGCCACCGGTGCCGCCCATAGTGAAAGCTGGACGAATGATGGCCGGCAGGCCAATGTCGTCGAGTTCTTCCAGTGCGAGGCGGATGCCTTCGTCGAGATCAGCGGAGCCGTCGTCTTTCTTCGGCGCGGTCACAATCGAGGCGCGGGGGTTTTCGATGCCAAGCCGGTCCATGGCTTCGCGGAACAGTTTTCGGTCTTCGGCCATTTCGATGGCGTCGCGGTCCGCGCCAATCATCTCCACGCCAAATTTTTCCAGCACACCCATTTCTTCGACAGCCAAAGCGGTGTTCAGACCTGTCTGCCCACCCATGGTGGGCAGCAACGCATCGGGGCGCTCTTTCTCGATGATCTTGGCGACAATCTCTGGTGTGATTGGCTCGATATAGGTTGCGTCCGCCATGTTGGGGTCGGTCATGATCGTTGCCGGGTTCGAGTTCACCAGGATGACACGATATCCCTCTTCTCGCAGTGCTTTGCAGGCTTGGGCACCGGAGTAGTCAAATTCACAGGCTTGACCAATTACAATGGGGCCGGCCCCGATGATCATGATCGAGGAGATGTCGGTTCTTTTGGGCATGGTGGACCTCGGGCTGGTGGCAGCGATGTCTTGGCGGGCAGGAAACGCCAAATACGCAAATTGTCGTGCGTTATACGGATCAGAAGGGCGGGCGCAAGGGGGATCGGGAATTTGGCCTATAGTGCCGCATTTGACCACTGTTTTTTAATAAAATGCAACGTATATGGCAGGCAAGGATTTAACATCGACCGGGGGATGGGCGTGCAGATTCGATTTGATCATGGGCCGGATGGTGGCGCGACGCTGTTTCAAAAGCCAGAACATGTGATCTCTATCACCGATCCCAATGACGTGGGCATGGCTTTTGAGGTGCTCAATCAGGCGCAGGACGCCGGGTTTTGGCTGGCGGGATATGTCAGCTATGAGCTGGGGTATGTGCTGGAGTCAAAGCTGCGGCGGCTGTTGCCAAAAACGCGGCGGGTGCCGCTGATCAATTTTGGGGTGTTCCGCGCGCCGGAGATGGCGGGACCGGTGCCGCGGGATGGCACGTTTGATCTGCGTCCCTTTGAGGCGCGCTGGAGTGCGGCCACCTATCGGGCGGCGTTTGACCGGGTGCATGGCTACATTGGGGCCGGGGATATCTATCAGGCCAATTTGACCTTCCCGATGGAGGCGAAGTTTGAAGGTGACGCGGTGGCGCTTTATGGCGCGCTGGCGGCGCGGCAGGCGGTAGGGCACGGGGCGTATATTCGACAAGATGGCTTGCCGGATATTCTTTCACGGTCGCCGGAACTGTTTTTCCGCACTGACGACAAAGGCCGGATTGAAACCCGTCCGATGAAAGGCACGCAGCCAAGAAGTGATGATCCGCGTGAGGATGCGCGGCGTCGGGACTGGCTGGCGACAGATGAGAAGAACCGGGCTGAGAACCTGATGATTGTCGACCTGCTGCGCAATGATATCAGCCGGGTGAGTAAGCCGGGATCGGTGCATGTGCCAAAGCTGTTTGAGATTGAGAGCTACGCAACGGTTCATCAGATGACCTCCACGGTGGCGGCGGAGTTGCAGGACGATGTGCGGACAAGTGATATCCTGAAGGCGTTGTTTCCTTGCGGGTCCATTACGGGCGCGCCAAAGCTGCGGGCGATGGAGATCTTGCGCGATCTGGAGCCCTGGCCGCGTGAGATTTACTGCGGGTCAATTGGCTGGGCGGCGCCGGATGGGCGGTCTGAGTTCAGTGTGGCAATCCGCACATTGATGGCACAAGCGGGGCAGATGACATTGAATGTGGGTGGCGGCGTTGTCTGGGACAGCACCGCGCCAGATGAATATGAGGAAGCGCTGTGGAAAGCACGGTTTGCACAGTTCCAACCGGAACCCGCCTGATCGAGACCTTTGCCTGGCGTCCCGAGGGGATTGCGCGGCTGGATTTGCATCTGGAGCGGTTGGCACGGTCGGCGCATGAGTTGGGGTTTGTGTTTGATCCTGTACGTGTTGCGGACGCAATTGACGTGCTGAGCGTCAACGAACCGCTGCGCTGTCGGTTGACGCTTGGGACTGAAGGGGATGTTGAGATCACCACAGCCGCCTTGCCTGCGGCGGCGGACCAGTGGACGGTGCGAATAGCGCCGGCGCGGTTGCGCTCCGACGATGAGCTTTTGCGGCACAAGACAACGCGGCGCGAGGTTTATGACGGCTGGCGAGCTGAGTTGCCAGACGGCGTGCAGGAGTGGCTGTTTCTAAATGAGCGTGGAGAACTCTGTGAGGGCACAATTTGCAATGTGGTGCTGACCATGGCGGATGGGGGGCGGCTGACGCCAGCGCTGTCATCGGGATGTTTGCCGGGGGTGTATCGGCAGAGCTTGTTGGATTCTGGATTGGTGCAAGAGGCGGTTTTGGCGGAGGTGGACTTGCGACAAGCGAAATCGGTTCATGTGACCAACGCCCTGCGCGGCGAGATTTTGGCTGTTTGCGATGGATGAGGGGGGAGGGCTGCGCCTGCCTGGGTAGGCGCTTTCGACCCCATTTGTGCGCCGAACGACAGTGATTTTGACGGTACAGATAGTCCCGCTGCTGCGTTGCAAATGCGCCTGCCGGGGGGCAGGCAGGCGCAGCCCTCCCTGCGGTTGGGCAAAGAGGCCCGCTTTTTCCACCCAAACCCGCGCCGTTCCCTTGACTTTGTCGGCCCAAAAAGGTGTATCGGGCCGACTGTAGTTATTCACCCTGAAAGAGGGCCCGCACATGCACGCCTATCGCAGCCATACCTGCGCCGACTTGACCAAATCCAACGTGGGCGAAACCGTCCGCCTGTCTGGCTGGGTGCACCGCATCCGTGACCACGGCGGCATTCTGTTTGTCGACCTGCGTGACCACTATGGCATCACACAGGTGCTCTGCGATCCGGACAGCCCGGTCTTTTCCGATCTGGAGAAAGTGCGCAGCGAGTGGTGTATCCGCATCGACGGCAACGTCAAAGCGCGTGATCCTGAGTTGGTGAACGACAAGATCCCAACCGGTGAAGTTGAAGTGTTTGTGCGCGACCTTGAGGTTCTGGGCGCGGCGGACGAACTGCCGCTGCTGGTGTTTGGCGATCAGGAATATCCTGAAGAAACCCGCCTGAAGTATCGCTTCCTCGACCTGCGTCGCGAACAGATGCAGCAGAACATGACCATGCGTGCGGATGTTGTGACGTCGATGCGCAAGCGCATGTGGGACAAAGGCTTCCGTGAGTATCAGACGCCGATCATCACCGCGTCTTCGCCAGAAGGTGCGCGTGACTTCCTCGTGCCGTCCCGTATTCACCCTGGCAAGTTCTACGCGCTGCCACAGGCGCCACAGCAGTTCAAACAGCTGATGATGGTGGCGGGCTTTGACAAGTATTTCCAGATTGCGCCGTGCTTCCGGGACGAAGACCCACGTGCCGATCGCTCGCCCACCGACTTCTACCAGCTCGACATGGAAATGTCCTTTGTGGAGCAGCAGGACGTCTTTGACACCATCTCGCCAGTGATCGCGGGTGTGTTCGAAGAGTTTGGTGGTGGCCGCAAAGTGGACGCGCCAAATGAGTGGCCACAGATCCCCTATGCCGAAGCGGCGCTGAAGTATGGCTCTGATAAGCCAGACCTGCGCAACCCAATTGAGATGCAAGTAGTGTCTGAGCACTTTGCCGGTTCCGGCTTTGCAATCTTCGCCAAGCTGCTGGAACAGGAAGGCACCGAAGTGCGCGCCATCCCAGCGCCAACCGGTGGCTCGCGCAAGTTCTGTGACCGCATGAACAAGTTTGCCCAAGGCGAAGGCCTGCCGGGCATGGGCTACATCTTCTGGCGCAAGCAGTCTGCGGACACCATTGCGCAGGAGCAGGGAATCTCTGTGAAAGAGGTGAACGCGAAGATCAAAGCCGGTGAGATTGTTCTGGGCGAAGAGGCGGCGGGTCCGCTGGCCAAGAACATCGGCCCTGAGCGCACCGAAGCCATCCGTCAGCAGCTGGGTCTGGGCGTGGGTGACGCAGCCTTCTTCCTAGGCGGCAAGCCTAAGGCGTTTGAAGCGGTGGCTGGTCGTGCCCGCAACGTGATTGGCGAAGAGCTGGGTCTGATCGACAAAGACCGCTTTGCCTTTGCCTGGATCGTGGATTTCCCGATCTATGAGGCGGACGAAGAGAGCGGCAAGATCGATTTTGAGCACAACCCGTTCTCCATGCCGCAGGGTGGCCTTGAGGCGCTGAACGGCGACCCGCTGACGGTGAAAGGCTATCAGTATGATCTGGCCTGTAACGGCTATGAACTGGTGTCTGGGGCGATCCGGAACCACATTCCTGAGGTGATGCTGAAGGCGTTTGATATTGCCGGGTATGATGAGAATGAAGTGAAAGAGCGATTTGGTGCGCTTTACAAAGCGTTCTCATACGGTGCCCCTCCGCACGGTGGCTGTGCCGCGGGTGTGGACCGCATCGTGATGCTGCTGGCTGATCAACAGAACATCCGTGAAGTGATGATGTTCCCGATGAACCAGCGCGCGGAAGACCTGATGATGAACGCGCCAAGCGATCCGTCCAGCGATCAGCTGATGGAGCTGGGCCTGCGGGTGATCCCGCAGGAGTGATCCTGCTCTAAGCGTTTAAGATTTCAGCCGCCTGCAACAGTGTTGTGGGCGGTTTTCGTTTGTGAAGAACGACATCGGCGGATTTTTGTAGAAAAGTGGCTGGCTTTCGCAAGCGGCATAGTCGGGGCTTTTCTATATGGTAAAGTGATAGTGGGCGTGCGTTTGGCGCCGGGTGAATGAGGAGTACCGCAGCGGTGGGTTTTGATCCTGATATTGCACAGACCCGATTTGGTTATGGGCTGTCGCCCAAAGTGGCGGGACCAGCAGATGTTGCGGAGATGATGGCATTTCTGCGCGCGCAAGAAGTGCAAATGCCGCGGTTCCCTTTTCCCAGTGATGCGGAGATGCGGGAAAAAATGCTGGCGCTGTTGAATGCACGTCGCAAGATTTCAAAAGCGGAAAAAGGCAGTGATGCGCAGCAGGCGCTGCAAAAGGCGTATAAGGCTGCCAGACGCGCCTCAAAACAAGAGGGTGCAAAATGGATCGGCGCGACATTGGCGCGCCGTGTATGGAGCCGCGACGCCCTGCGCGAGCGGCTGGTTGCGTTTTGGAACGACCATTTTTCCGCACCGGGGAAAAACGTGATCTACCGCTATACCGAGCCCGCCTATGTGGCAAACGCCATTCGGCCTCATGTGGGTGGACGGTTTGAGGACATGCTTATTGCCGCTGTGCTGCATCCGCAGATGCTGCATTTTCTGGATCAGAATAATTCCGTGGGGCCCAACAGCTCCATTGCGAAGAAGCGGCCGCAAAAAAACCTTGGGCTGAACGAGAACCTCGCGCGAGAGATCTTGGAGCTGCACACGCTGGGTGTGGGAGGCGGGTATACCCAAGAGGACGTACGCCAGCTTGCGGAGCTGTTGACCGGGGTGACGACGATCCAGAAAGAGGGAACGGCCTATCTTTCCAAGCGGGCGGAACCTGGGGCTGAAACCATTCTGGGCAAAGACTATGGGACGCGGCGGGCGCGGATGTCGGATGTACATGCGGTATTGCGGGATTTGGCGCGGCACCCGGATACGGCGCGTCATATCGCACGCAAGCTGGCGGTGCATTTTGTCTCCGACACACCGGATGAAGATTTGCTCGTGTCGATGGGCGCCCGGTATTTAGAGACTGACGGGGATCTGGCTGAGGTTATCGAAGCGATGTTGCGGCACCCTGCGGCTTGGGCTGCAGTGGGCAATGGCGCTGGGAATTTTAAACAACCGGAGTTGTTTGTCAGTTCGGCTTTGCGGGCACTGGCCGTCCCCAAAATACAGCTTCGGGAGGTGAAGAGCCATCAGTTGGAGCGTCTGCTTGGCACGCCGTTGCGCACGATGGGCCAACCTTGGCGTCGACCCTTTGGGCCGGACGGCTTTGAGGAAGGTGACACCCATTGGCTCACCGCGCAGGGCATGGCGGCGCGGTTGCAGTGGGCGTTGGGCGTGCCTGCGGAGGTTCTGGACGCGCTGCCGGACCCGCGTGATTTTGTGCAGACTACACTTGGGACAAGTGCGCCAGCGTCGGCGCGGTTTGCGGCCGAAGCGGCAGAAAACCGGCGCGAAGGAATTGCGTTGGTGCTGATGTCGCCCGCGTTTCAACGGGTGTGAGGAGAGCGTCATGAATAAGACTGTGATGGATCGACGTGGGTTTCTTGGGCGCGGATTGGCCGTTGGATGTTCGCTGGCGGCCAGTCCCTTGATGACGCCGGTGAGTTTTGCTGCGACAGGTGGCGAGAACCGGCTCGTGGTAATTATTCTGCGGGGTGGTCTGGATGGGTTGGATTTGTTGCAGCCGGATGTTGCTGCGTTAAAATTGATGCGGCCGACGCTGGCCGCGCGTGCGCCGTCGGGCATGGAACTGTCAGAGGGCATGATGTTGCACGCCGCCGCCAAGCCGCTATGGCCGATGTGGCAGGCGGGTGAGTTGGCGTTTGTGCAGGGGGTCTCGACCCCGTATCGCAACAAGCGCAGCCATTTTGACGGGCAGGATTTACTGGAAGCGGGCACCACACAACTGCCATCGGGTGCCGCGCGGGACGGGTGGCTCAATCGCATGTTGCAGCACATGCCAAACAGTCAAATGACCACGGCCTATGCGGTAGGGGCGGATCCAATGTTGCTGAGCCAAGGCGCAGCGGATGTGGAAACATGGTCCCCAGACGTGGGATTTGTGTTGTCCAGCCAGGGCGCGCGGTTGCTGGAGATGACCATGGAGCGCGATCCAGCCATGGCGCAGGCGATGCAGAAAGCCATGGCACTGGCGGGTGAAGGCGGCGGCGGGGTGCTTGAGATGGCTGACAGCAGCATGATGATGGACGAGCTGGAAACCATGATGGATGCGCAAATGAGCCCGCAAGGCCGGGGGCGTGCCGGAGCGCATTTGCGGGTAGCAGAATTTGCAGCTGAGCAGTTGCGCGACGCGGCACGGGTGGCGTGTTTCTCGATTGGCGGCTGGGACACACACGCTGCGCAAAGCCGGACGTTGAAAGCGCCGCTCAAACATCTGAGCGACAGTCTGTTGGCATTAAAAGCGGGTGTAGGCGAGAAAGTTTGGGCCCGCACCACGGTGTTGGCGATGACGGAATTTGGCCGCACAGTGGCTGAGAATGGCACCAAAGGCACCGATCACGGCACAGGTGGTATGATGGTCATGGCTGGTGGCGCGATCCGAGGTCAGACAGTGCATGGGCGGCTGGCGGGATTGGAAGAAGTAGACCTGTTTCAAGGGCGCGATCTGATGCCGACCGATGATGTGCGGCGGTATGCAGCCTGGGCCATTCGCGAGAGCTTTGGGCTCGACCGATCGGCTCTTGAGACAGTGGTGTTCCCGGGAATGAAGTTGGGGGATGCGCCGGGATTGTTGGCTTAAGACAGAAGGGCTTGGCGCAAGGGACGCGCTGTGCCACTACTTGGCCAACTGAAGGAAGATCACCCATGCAAACATCACGCCCCGTGGGCTTTGCCGTGCCTGATTGGACCGTGCCACCACGGCCATCAGGCGAGGTATTGGACGGCCAATTTGTGCGGCTGGAGCCACTTAATGCAGAGGCTCACGCGGCGCTTCTGTACCGTGCCTATCAAGCGGATGACTGGGTTTGGGATTACATGCCGTACGGACCGTTCCATTCGGCGGCGCAGTATCACCGCTGGGTGCGGGAAACGGTCGAGAACCAAGACCACTTTTTCTATGCGATCTATTGCAAAACCGAGCGCACCTTTACGGGTGTGGCCTCCTATTTGCGCATTTATCCGGAGCGTGGGTCCATTGAGGTGGGCAACATCAACTTTGCGCCAATGATGCAGGGTACTCCAGCCGCAACGGAAGCGATGTTCCTGATGATGCAGTGGGCCTTTGATACCGGATATCGCCGCTATGAGTGGAAATGTGATGCGCTCAATGCGCCGTCTCGGCGGGCGGCGCAGCGTTTGGGCCTAAGCTATGAGGGCATTTTTCGACAGGCGCTTGTCTACAAGGGGCGCAACCGGGACACCGCTTGGTTTGCCGCAATTGATCGCGAGTGGCCCGCGCTTAAGGCGGCCTTTGGCGCGTGGCTGTCACCCAGCAACTTTGATGGGAGCGGCCAGCAGCGCGAGCGGTTGAGTGATTTGACGGGATTGGTCCGCGCCGCAAATGATCCGGAGCAGGGCTAAGCCTCAAAAAGCAAGACGGGACCAAATGGCCCCGCCTCACCGTCCCGTGTTCGTGAGTAGTTGTTCCGGTTGTGTTCGTTTTAGATAACGGCCGCTTCGGTTAGGCGACTTTCCACCAGACCGTTGAGTTCCGCCACATTGGCCCGTACGCCTGTGCCTTCTTTGCGGGCGCATTCCACCGCTTTGACGGCGCTCAGCAAACGTTGGTCGCCGGCGCTGCGGGCCAAGCCGCCAAGGAATTGGGCCACGTAGTCGATTAAATCCTCATCCGCTTCTTTGAGCGTGTCCGCCGCGTGGAGCAGATCATCGCGGAATGCCACCGGATCAGGTTTGATGGCTTCGTTGTCCGCCACACGGGCCACTGTTGGGCGATAGGCGTCGGGCAGGCGGCGCAGAATGGCCTGTTGGAAATCGGTCAGCGTGCCATATGGCTTGGCAATAAAGCCGTCCGCACCGGCGGCCAGCGCGGCCTCTTGGGCAAAATCATCCCCAGAGGTGCCGATGATCAGCTCGATCCGTGGGGTGGCTTTGTTCAATTCTTCAATCAGGTCGGCGCCGGAGCCATCCGGCAGACCCATGTCCACAATGGCCACGGTTGGCAGGTAAACTTGCAGATGTCGTCGGGCGGAAGTCAAACAGTCAGCGCGGCGGATGCGGGCACCGGAACGCACACACATCAGACGCAGCGCGTCGGAGGAAAAACGGCTGTCTTCCACCACAAGAACAGTCATGCCCAGAAGCGGGCGCGCGGCCGATGGGGTGGTCAGCGGTGAGAAAGGCGATTTGTCGTCCATGTTTGAAATCCTCAACGAAGCGAAAACTACAGATACCGAAACGTACAAACAGGCTAAGAACACATGCCTAACGAAAGGTTAAGATCAGCCGCGACGCCCTGTCTCTTGCACCGGCGCATATCAGCGCACATAAGAGCTGCGAGCGGGATACATGCCCCTTTGGGAGGAGACAAATATGATCGGACGATTGAACCACGTGGCCATTGCGGTGCCAGATCTTGACGCTGCAATTGCGCAGTATCGCGATGCGCTGGGTGCCAACGTAGGCGCACCGCAGGATGAGCCGGATCACGGCGTAACCGTGGTGTTCATCGAACTGCCCAACACCAAAATCGAACTGCTCTATCCATTGGGAGAAGACAGCCCGATCAACGGCTTCCTCGAAAAGAACCCGTCGGGTGGCATTCACCATGTGTGCTATGAGGTCGACGATATTCTGGCGGCGCGGGATCATCTGAAATCCACAGGCGCACGTGTTTTGGGCAGTGGTGAACCTAAGATTGGCGCACATGGCAAGCCGGTGTTGTTCCTGCATCCCAAGGATTTCAACGGTTGCCTTGTGGAACTGGAACAGGTCTAAGAGGCCAACCCCAAAACAGACTAGGATTGGCGGGCCAAACGTGTCCGCCTTTTTTATCAGGAGCGCGCAATGACCATCACTTCAGCCCTCGTTTTATACGCCGTGCTTTGGTTCATGACCTTTTTGATGGTGATCCCGATTCGCCTGCAAACGCAGGGCGACGTGGGTGAGGTTGTGCCCGGCACCCACGCCAGCAGCCCTGAGCACCATTACCTGAAAACCAAGGCCTGGATCACCACAGGCGTCGCCGCAGTGATGTGGGTGATTTTGTACTGGATCATCTCGTCCGGCGTGATCACCGTGCGTGATATTGACTGGTTTAACGTGATGGGCCCCGCCGAGGTGACGGCTCCAGTTGATGGTACAGATGGGTAAAAGTTGCCGCGCCTAAGATTGGGATCACTAGGTTCAACAAAGGCACGACCAGCGGCATTGCCATGAGTGTGCCAGCAAGCCAAATGGTGCCGATGTGTTTCTTGCGTAGCTTCTTGGCTTCGGCCCGTCCGACACGACGCATGGCAACAAGCTGGAAATATTCCCGACCCAGCAAGAAGCCGTTTAGCCCCCAAAAGATGAACAGTGAAAACGGTGGGAAGATTGCGTAAAGCACCAACGCAAAGATGTTTGCGGCGATCAGCAATCCCAGAAAATTCACGCTGTCTTTGAGCCCTTCAGAAAAAGACACGCCTTCGACATCAGGCAATTCCGGATAATGTTTGTCTTCGACCGCATCCGCCACTTCGTCCAGAAACAGCGATGTGATGGCAGAGGCCACGGGCACCATCAAGAAGATCGACAAAAAGATCATCAAAAAGAGGGAGGCGAAGGTGAACAGGTCGCCCACCCAAGAGACATTGCCCAAAAGTTCCTGCACGGTTTGGCCGGCGCCAATCCAGTTCAAGAACATTAAGAAGGCGGTGTAGACCGCGATCAAAAGCACAAAGGTGAGCCCAATGCCCTTGAAGAGGACCCGGCGAAAGCGCGGGTCCCCGATTTGTGACAGGGTTTTGCCAAAAGACGTGATTGCTAGGCTGACAGCCATGTGACCTTGGTCTCCATATTGGGGCGGGGGCGCTCGGGCGGCGCGGTTTTTTCGGTGCCGATGTGGATGAAGCCTGCGACGCGTTCCCGCGGGGTGAGGTCGAGGCCTTTTTCGACAAAGCCACGATCATGGCTGGCCCAGCCGGAGAGCCAGTTGGCACCCCAACCAGCGGCCAGCGCCGCGTTTAGAAGTTGCAGGCAGACGCAGGCGGCAGAGTAGGTTTGCTCGATTTCCGGCACCTTCTCGCTGATCACCGGGGCTTCGATCACCGCCACAACCAGATCGGCGCGGTCAAATTGGTCGTGCGCCTTGGTGACTTTTTCCGGCTCCATGTTTAGCGCGTCACCGCGCTCTTGGGCCAGTTTGGCAAGCTTGGTGAGGGCAGTGTCTTCCAGCACGATCAGGCGCCAGGGTTCAAGTTTGCCATGGTCCGGGCTGCGTAGGGCAGCCTCCAAAAGCGGTTCCAGTTCCGCGCGGGTGGGCGCAGGGCCGATCAAGGTTTTGGCCGGGCGTGAGCGACGGCTCAGCAGGAAATCCAGCGCGGCTTGGTTTGGGTGAGGCATGTGTTATTCCCTCAGGAGTTGTTTGGGTATGTTGGCGTGGCACGGATGGGTTTCAACCGGGCGGGCTGGCGAAAATTTCGGCCATCTCATCCACCAGCGTCGCAAAGAAGGCTTCGACGCGGGCGTTGGGCTGGCGTATGGAGAGTGAGGCGGCCATAGGATCTTCAGCGGTTGTGCTGGAGCCTGCAAGCTCTTCGATCACGGCGTGACCGCAGAACGGCACGTAGGCTTCGGAATAGCCGCCTTCGTGTACAAGCAGCAGTTTTCCGTCACATAGCGTGTCTGCGGCATCCATCACTTGTTTGGTCATCTGGCGGAAGGTGTCTGCTGTGGCCAGCATTCTGGACAGCGGGTCAAACGCGCCTGCGTCAAAGCCACAGGCAACAATGATCACGTCCGGTTTGAAGTCGTGTAAGGCGGGCAGGACAATTTTGTCCATCGCGTGCAGGTAAGTGTTGTGCCCCGCGCCCGGTGGGAGCGGGATATTGATATTGGTGCCGAGCCCGGCATCTTTGCCTCGGTCAACTACGTCGCCGGTATCCAGCGGGTAATTGTGTTCTTGATGGATAGAGAGGGTGAGCACGTCGTCGCGATCGTAGTAGATTGCCTCGGTGCCGTTGCCGTGGTGCACGTCCCAATCCAGAACGGCGACACGTTTGGCCAGGCCCTGGGCTTGCACCTCTTCGATGGCCACGGCGATGTTGGCCAGCAGGCAAAATCCATTGGGCCAGTCCGGCAGGCAGTGGTGGCCGGGCGGGCGCGACAAGGCATAGGCGTTTTGCACGTCCCCTGAGGTGACCGCACGCAAAGCTTCCGTCGCGATGCCGGCAGACAGCGCGGCAATTTCGTAACCGCCTTTGCCAAACGGGGTGCGCAGGCCAATTTCGCCGCCACCCGCGTCAGAGACCTCTTTGAATTTGGCCAGGAAGTCAGCCGGATGCACACGCTTGAGCATGTCATCGGTTGCGGGAGCGGCGCTCCGGACGTCTAGTTCCTCAGTGAGGCCGGTGACGTCCATAAGGTTCTTGAGACGGCGTTTGGTTTCCGGACTTTCCGGTAGGCCGCCAGCGGCCAGCGGTTGTACCAAATCGCCGACAGGTAGGGTGAGGGCGTAGTTGCCACCTGCGTGCCAGAAGCATTTTTCGTCAAAAAAGAACCCGGTTGCCATGTGGTAAATCTCCCCTCATCTCATGCGAGGGCTACCCTATGCGGGGCGGTTGTGAAATGTAAATCGCTGTAACCGACATGGGGTCAAGGCAATGAGCAATGATCTATCAGACTTGGCCTATAAGGGTGCTGAGATTGCGGTGCGTGTGACGCCCAAAGCCTCGCGCAACAAGGTGGTGCGGGACAGTGAGGGCGTGCGTGTTTATGTGACTGTGGTGCCGGAAAATGGGAAAGCCAACGCCGCAGTACAGAAGTTGTTGGCCAAGGCGTTGGGGCTTGCCAAATCACGCCTGTCTTTGATCCGCGGGACAACATCGCGCGATAAAGTGTTTCGCATCGACCAATTGTGACCTAGTCCGATTTGCGCTTGAGCATGTAGACGCCTTCCGGCAAATCCAGCGCCGCGGTCAGGTCCTGTACCTGTGTGTTGGATAGGGTGATCTTTTGTACGCTGTCGGTGCGGGGATCATATTGCTCAATGGTGACGCAATCCTCAAACATGTTGATGATGACATCTTCCCCAAGGGGCGCGGTGCCTTCGTCGACCAGGGTGACAACGGTGGCGTCAAATTCGTGCTCGATGCTGAACATGTCCCCAGCGTAACGCATGGGGGAGGGGGCGCAAGCATTTCCCTCTGGTCTCTGGGGGTTTAGGTGATAAATTTACGCCTGTGTCATAGAGTTGGCACTTGTGGGAGGGACGTCATGCGCCAAAGAATGCCAGTGAAAGCCAGCTTTGTGGGCCTTGCAGTGGCTGCCCTTTTGAGCGGCTGTGTGTCAACCACCACCAGTCCAACACCGCAACAGGCAGTCCAACAAAAGCCCGCGCCACAGATTTCCACCGGGCAGGCTGCATCGCGGCTGGCACCGGTGAAGGCCCGCATGGAAGCGGTTGTAGAGCGGGAATGTAAGGCGCGGACTGCGCCGGGCACGAACTGCGACTACAAAATTTATGTGGACCCCAAAGAGACCAAAATCTCCAATGCCTATCAGACTCTGGATAAAAATGGCCGACCGCTGATCATCTTTACAGCCCCTTTGGTGGCAGAAACGCGCAACAATCACGAACTGGCTTTTGTCATGGGGCATGAGGCGGCGCACCACATCAAGGGCCACATTGCACGTAGTCAAGGCAACGCGATGGCCGGTGCGGCGCTGGGGGCTATTCTGGTGGCTGCGGCTGGCGGTAACTCCAGTGCGGTTGAGGCGGCAATGGATCTCGGGGCTGGCGTTGGCGCGCGCAGTTTCTCCAAGAACCATGAGCTTGAAGCGGATCAGCTTGGCACGATCCTCACCAAGAAGTCTGGGTATGATCCGCTGATCGGGGTGAACTTCTTTGAGCGGACGCCTGATCCGGGCAACCAGTTTCTTGGATCTCACCCACCCAACGCCTCGCGCGTAGCGATTGTGAAACAGACGGCGGCGGGGCTGTAGACGCGTGTTGCAGCTGACCAATGTGGTCACCGACCGGGGCAGCAAATATGCGGTCTCGGGTGGCAAAGTGACCAGCCGCAAAGAGGCGGACGCCTTTCTCAAAGAGCTCAAACGCCACAAGAAATTTGCCAAGGCAACCCACAACACTTGGGCTGTTTTGATGGATGACGGCACGCCGCTCAAAAGTGATGACGGCGAAAGCGGGGCTGGCTTGGTGATCCTGCGCATGTTGGAGCGGGAAGAACTCACAGATCACATTGTGGTCGTAACCCGTTGGTATGGTGGTACAAAGCTTGGCGGAGATCGGTTCCGCCGGGTGCAGGACTGTGTGCGGGCGTACCTTGAAGCGCTGATTTAAGCGCGATCAAATTCATCTCAAAATGGCGATTGATGCAGGTCAAAGGAGGGTTGCGCCTCTGCTGGTAGACTGCGTGGATCAGCCATTGGAGATGCGCTTATGACCCTTGTTTCAGATCGGACGGCCCAGTTGCGCCACCATGCGGCGCTGTTGGACGACACGGCCAGCCGTCTTGGCATGGACTTGCAGGAAGCGGCCATTCGCGGCGCGCTTAAGTTTGACGAAATTTCAGAGGCGGTTCTGCGCTGCACCCACTGCAGTCAGCCGGAGGATTGTGCGCAGCGGCTTCAGGAGGGCGGGGCGGTTGTGGCCACGCCGCATTATTGCCGGAACACCGCGCTGTTGAAGCGGTTGCAAGGCGTGCAATAGGCGTCTTGGGGCGCTCTGAACACACAAAGACCGTTTGAAGCGGCTGAAATCTGCGTTGGAGGCGCAAACATAATGGGAAACGTCCAGCCCTTGGGAGACCCGGTGACACATTTCTGGCTGACGCGCAGCATGGCGCGGGTGCTGGGGGTGTCGCTGAGTGAGGCGATGATGGATCAGAGCCTGAGCGCGGAAGACTACGCCGCCATGGTCACGCGTTGCCGCATGTGTCCGCACACCGAGGCGTGCCAGAATTTCCTGGGGCAGCAGGCAGGGGCGGAGAAAAGCGCACCGGAGTTCTGCTGTCATGCGGAGCTGTTTGAGAGATTGGCGGCGGGATGATCCTGCGTGTCACAATAGGAAAAGGAGCCAGCGATGTTTGAGAAAATGAGCCAGCACAGCGATTTGGTCACAGGCATGTCCAAACGCGTTGGCGTGGATTGGGAAGAAGTGATCATGGCCAACCCGGAGAAGGCAAAGGAATACCGCAGCGCGGTGATGCAATGCACCAAATGCAAGGAACTGGGGGCCTGTCAGAAGTTTCAGGAATTGAACGACAGCGCCGCCAACGCGCCGGACTACTGCATGAATGTGGAACTGTTCAAAGAGATGCAGCAGGGGTAAACGCCCCATGTGAAGGCCGCTAGAGGCCTTCGACAATTACTGCATTGCCGGTGGAGCAGCTTTGCCGCAGGGCCTTTAGTGGGGCGTACTCCGGTGAGTTAAACAGTGCGCGGGCGCTGTCCATATCGGGAAATTCAAACAACACGATGCGGCCCGGCGTCCAGTCGCCTTCGAGCACCTCATGGGCGCCGCCGCGCACGAGGTATGTGCCGCCCATTTTCTCGACCAGCGGTTTCACCTGCGCCATGAATTGGCCGTAGGGTTCTGGATCGTGGATATCGACATCGTAGATCAGATAAGCAGGCATTGTGGGGCTCCCTGTTTTGGGGAGCGTAGCAGGGAAAGGGTTGTGGGTCTTTGGTTTTCCAAAGTGAGTTTTGATTGGCCCTTCCTTGAGCTGAACCTCTGGTTCAGCCAGCGCCTGACCCTCCCCACGGGAGGGCGCTTTCAGCCCCCACCCAGGGTCAGGCGCTGACCTTGAGTTAATTCACTTTTGAGAGTCTAATTCAGTTAATGATTCCACTAATGGGCGATTAAAATGGCAGCTAGGAAATCCGAGGGCGCACTTACGGACTATGAAAAGAAAATAGTCAAAGCTCTGTTGGCCCAAAATGAAAGAAATCAAGACATTCAGGCACTTATCAATGTTGGGAGAATCGCAACAATCAACGGCGCTAGAATAACTGAAGTAAAACAAGACAACTCGATCGCGCCTTGTAGTCCATCCGAAGTAGAGTTCTTTCGAGAGAAGCAACGTCATCATGACCCAATCACAGGCCTAAACCTGTATTCAGATGAGCGACTCATTAGGGCGCGAGAAGCGATGATCCTTGCTGTCCAAGTATTCAATAGCCCAGCCATGCAGTTCAAAAGCGAAGTGTTCTCCGTGTTGGCGAACATCGCTTGGACATATCTGCTCCACGAATATTACGCGAGCAAGGGGGAGGAGATTGTGGTGGACGGTCGATCACTCCTTCTCAGTCAGATGATCGCGCGCAACGATGTGCCTTTGTCACAAGGGATGAAAGATAATCTAACGGCCATTAAGGAAATCAGAGATCAGGTCGAACACCTTCTTCTGAGAAGGTCTGACCTAAAATTCCTTTCCATATTTCAAGCTTGTTGTTTGAATTTCGACAAAGCTCTTTGTGAACTTTTTGGAGAAGAAAAAACTCTCAAAAACGAGCTTACGTTTTCGCTACAGTTTGCCAAGGTCGGATTTGACCAAGTTACCCAGTTGCAGAAATTCGATGTTCCTGCAGAAATTGAAGCAATCGATTCAAAACTTGAAGAGGAACTCGGTGACCACAGGTTGTCCGATTTGGAATATCGTTTCAGGGTTGTCTACACTCTGGAGAACTCGACCAAGTCAAAGTCCCATATCAAGTTCGTGCACCCAACTGACGAAGTTGCTGAGGATGTTAAAAACGTGTTGATCAAAAAGGAGATATCAGACCAGCTTTATCCGCACAAACCGAGTGTCGCAGCGCAAAAAATTGCCGAAGATTCGGGCAAGAAGTTCACCGCCCACAACCACACTCAAGCATGGCGAAAGTTCGATGCTCGGCCTAGGGCAGGCGTGGCTCAACCTGAGAATACCAACCGTGACTACTGCATTTATCACCAAGCCCACGACGACTACACTTATTCTGACAAGTGGATTGAATTCGTAAGTAATTTCATCGCGGATGATCAAAACTACTCTGAGTTGCGGGCCTACAAACTATAATTGCCTACCCCACAAATCATACTCCCCAGCCTCATCCACCTCAACTGACACAATGTCCCCAACCTTCAACCCATCGGTGCCTTCGTCAATAAACAGGTTGCCGTCAATCTCTGGTGCGTCAGATTTGGTGCGGCAGGTGGCGATGCCGTCTTCGTCAATGTCATCGACAATGACGTCCATGGTCTGACCCACTTTGGCGGCGAGTTTGGCCTCAGATATGGCTTGTGCCTTCTCCATAAACCGTTCCCAGCGCTCTTGTTTGACCTCGGCGGGGACGTGGTCCGGCAGGTCGTTGGAGCGGGCGCCGTCGACGTTTTCGTATTGGAAGCAGCCAACCCGGTCGAGTTGGGCTTCGTCCATCCAATCCAAAAGGTGCTGGAATTCGGCTTCGGTTTCGCCGGGGTAGCCGACGATGAAGGTGGAGCGCAGCGTGATGTCCGGGCAGATCTCGCGCCAGGCGGCGATCTCGGTCAGGGTTTTGGAGGTGTGCGCCGGGCGGGCCATGCGTTTGAGCGTGTCCGGGTGGCTGTGTTGAAACGGGATGTCCAGATAGGGCAGGATCAGGCCGTCTGCCATCAGCGGGATCAGGTCACGCACATGCGGGTAGGGGTAGACGTAGTGCAGGCGCACCCAGGCGTCGAATTGGCCAAGTTCACGCGCCAAATCGGTGATGTGGCTGCGCACTTCGCGGTCTTTCCACGGGTGGGTGCTGTATTTGCGGTCGAGCCCATAGGCGGAGGTGTCTTGTGAGATCACCAAGAGTTCGCGCACGCCGCTCTCAACCAGTTTCTCCGCCTCACGCAGGATGGCGTGTACCGGACGCGACGCCAGCTTGCCGCGCATATCCGGGATGATGCAGAACTTGCACTTGTGGTTGCAACCCTCTGAAATCTTTAGATAGCTGTAGTGGCGCGGGGTGAGGGACACGTTTTTGGCCGGCAGCAGATCAATGAAAGGATCGGGGCTGGGCGGCACGGCGCCGTGCACGGCATCGAGCACTTGCTCGTATTGATGGGGTCCGGTCACGGCGAGCACTTTGGGATGCGCGCCGGTGATGTACTCGGGCTCCGCGCCAAGGCAGCCGGTCACAATCACTTTGCCGTTTTCCTGAATGGCCTCACCAATCGCCTGAAGACTTTCAGCCTTGGCGGAATCCAGAAATCCACAGGTGTTCACAATCACCGCGTCGGCACCAGAGTAGTCCGGTGAGATGCCATACCCTTCGGCGCGCAGACGGGTGAGGATGCGTTCGCTGTCGACCAAGGCTTTGGGACAGCCAAGGGAGACCATGCCGATGGTTGGCTGGCCGGGGCGCGCGTCCCCTGTGAGGGTGGTGCGGGCGAGGTCGGGGCGGAGTTCTGGCGGATTGCTGGACATGGGGCGCATATAGGGCAGTGTGCGCGGTTTGGCAAAGGGGAAGGGGCTTTGATGCATTGCGTGTGTGTTCGTGGGCGCTTAGGCTCCGATTGGGCAGTAAAAGGAGGTCTCCGATGAAGGTGATCCGGGGATTGGTGGCAGCGGTTTTGATTTTGGCAATTGGCGCGGTGGTGCTGATTGTGGCGTTGCCGGGGGAGAAAATTGCCAAGCTGGCGGCGGATCAGGTCAAGGCGGTGACTGGGCGGACGCTGACGTTTGAGGGCAAAGTTGGCATCAGCTGGTATCCGGTGTTGGGGGTGACCACCGAGAAGGTCAGCTTTGGCAATGCGGATTGGTCGGAGCGCGGGCCGATGTTCACGGCGGACAAGGCGGTGATTGGTGTTGATCTGATGGCGGCGATTGGCGGGGACATTCGGGTGAAGAATGTGGAGTTGGTGGCGCCGGATGTGTTGCTGGAGAAAACCGCAGATGGCCGGGTGAACTGGGATTTGAGTGGGGGCGCGGCTGTGGCTGGTGGGCAGACCGCTGGTGCGTCGTCCGGTGGCGAGACTGCGCCAACGTCTGCGCCTGACACGGCTACAGGTTTTGAGAGTTTTGCGCTGGAACGCTTGGTGATCACGAATGCGCAGGTGCGCTATATCGAGCATGGCGGGGCGCGGCAGGAGTTGTCTGGCGTTTCGCTGCAGATGGCCTGGCCTGGAGTGGATCAGGCGGCAGAGGTGACCGTTGAGGCCAGCCCGTTTGGCGCGCCCGTAAAGGTGGATGCCACGATTGCCGCGCCGCTGGAAATGGTCGGCGGTGGCGTTTCTGCGGTCGAACTGGCCATGAAGGCCGGCGGCGGCACAGCGCGTTTTTCTGGACGCGCCGGGATCGCGCCGGAGGCCAGTGGCAAGCTGGATGTGGCGGCAGCAGATGCGGCGGCGTTTTTGGCGGCGCTGGGTACAGGCGGTTTGGAAGGACCACTGGCTGTGCAGGGGGATGTGACCCTGACGCGCGACGGCGTGGTGTCTGTGCGCGGCGGGCAGGTGACGGCGCTGGGCAATGAGCTGTCAGTACAGGCGGACGTGAACCTAAACGGCGTGCGGCCCAAAGTGGCGGCGCAGGTGGCGACACAGACGTTGCGGTTTGTATCGGACGATGGTGAAGGCGGCGGTGCGGCAAATGACGACGTCGCCCCGGTGGGCTGGTCCAAAGCGCACATTGATGCCAGCTCGCTGGGGCTGGTGGACGGCACCATAAGTTTTGCGGCTGAAGCGATGGATTTGAACGGTATCACTTTTGGCAAAACCCGGGCGACGGTGGAGATTGACCGCGCGCGGGCTGTGGCGACGCTCCAGGAGATGGAGGCCTATGAAGGGGCTGTGACCGGAACCTTTGTTGCCAACAACCGCAGTGGGTTCTCCATGCGTGGGGATTTGAAAGTGGCACAGATTGCGTTGCAGCCGTTTTTGGCGGCAACAGCGGATTTGGTTAAGTTCACCGGCAACGCGGATTTTGAGAGCCGGTTTTTGAGTTCAGGCGAGTCACTGGATGCGTTGATGAACAATATGAGCGGTGACGGCAGTGTTGAGATTGGGCGTGGCACGATCGCGGGCATGGATCTGGACAAGCTGCTGCGCGGGGATGTGACCGGTGGCACCACGGTGTTTAACAGCATGGTAGCGAGTTGGGACATTGCCGACGGGGTGCTGACCAACAAGGATCTGTTGATGAGCCTGTCAAAGTTGGCCGCAACGGGCAAAGGCACTGTTGGACTGGGGCTACGCACCATTGATTATGTGTTTTCGCCGCAGTTGCGTGGGCCCGATGGGCCGAGCCTAATTGTGCCGGTGAAAATCACCGGAAGCTGGAGCAATCCTAGTATCGTCCCGGATTTGGAAAAGGCGTTGAAGCATAGCTTTGATAAGGAAATCAAAGCAGTGGAGGACGAAGCGAAGCAGAAACTGGAAAAAGAGCTGGGGCTGGAAAAGCAGGAAGGTCAATCGACTGAAGACGCGGTCAAAGACAAATTGGAGAAAGAGGCGCTGCGTGGATTGCAGAACCTGCTGGGCGGCAATTGAGCGACGCTGAGCAGCGCGCAGCGCCACATCTGAACACGTTGATTTTGCTGACAGCGATGTCGGTTTTGTCCCTGAATATGTTTTTGCCGTCGCTGGCGGCTATCGCCGATGAATTTGGTGTGGACTATGCGGTGGCCAACCTGTCGATGGGCGCGTTTTTGGCCGTGACGGTTGTGTTGCAAGTCATCATCGGGCCCTTGTCGGACCGCTATGGGCGACGGCCTGTAATGTTGGCTGGGATGGTCGTTTTCACAATCGGTTCCATTTGGTGCTTTTGGGCGCAGGACATTGGGGGCTTTCTCTCCGGGCGGATGCTGCAGGCAGCGGGTGTGGTTGGCATTGCGTTGAGCCGAGCTGTAGTGCGCGACATGCATGAGCCAAAAGAAGCGGCCAGCATGTTGGGCTATATTTCGATGGTGATGGCCATCGCCCCCATGACAGGCCCAACCATTGGCGGGTTTCTGCACGAAGCGTTTGGCTGGCGGTCGAACTTTGCGGTTTATGCACTGATTGGAGCGGGGTTGCTTTGGTTGACATGGCGCGACTTGGGAGAGACCAACACCAATCGCGCGGCGACCATGGGGGAACAGTTTGCCACCTATCCCGAGTTGCTGAAGTCGCGTCGGTTTTGGGGGTATGCCATGTGCAGCAGCCTGTCGGTGGGGGCGTTTTATATCTACATCACCGGAATCGTTTTGATTGGGGTGTCGGTTTTTGGCCTACGCCCTACGACAGTCGGCATGACGGTGGGGGCTATTGCGGTTGGGTTTTCCTTGGGCTCGTTTTTGTCTGGGCGGTTGGCAAAACGGCTGCCGCTTTGGCAGTTGATGATTGGCGGGCGGGTTGTGGGGCTATGTGTTGGCTTTGCGATTGTTCTGACGGGTTTTGTGCATCCGGTGACCTATGTGGGGGCTGTGATTTTTGTCGGCATGGGCAACGGGTTAACGCTGCCGTCGACAAACAGCGGCGCCATGTCGGTGCGGCCTAAGCTTGCCGGCAGTGCGTCTGGCCTGTCCGGCGCGATGAGCGTCGCGATGGGGGCCGCCTTGACTAGTTTGACCGGGGCGGTGTTAACGCCGGACAACGGTGCTGTGCTGATGATGGCGATGATGCTGGCCGTGGTGGCAGCTTCTTTGCTGTGCGCGCTGTACGTGCGGTGGCTCGACGTTGTCGAACCACTGGCAGAGGAAGCGGGTTGACGGCGCAGGCTAGCCCATGCCATCACTTGCCCCATGACCAAGAACAACATCTTTTTTGGCACGTATTATACCCTGACCACATAGTGGCGGGGTCTTTGGCATCTTCATCCGCTGCGTTTGACGGGGATGAAGAGACAGAAACCTTCCAAGACAGCTAGTCCCCGCAAACGTGGCCTCACAAACGAGGTCCGCTATGGGACAGACACAACAAATAGACAATCAGACCACCATTGGATTGGTGGGGTTTGGCGGCTTTGGCCGCTTGATTGCACAGGAGCTTTGGGCCGAGTGTCCAATCCGTATCTGTGATCCCAGCTACACGCGGGCCAGCCTGCCGGATGGGCGGCGGGTGCCGATGGAGGGGCTCGCCGAGGTCGCGCAATGTGACATCGTGATCTTGGCGGTGCCGGTGGCGCGGATGGCGCATGTGTGCCGGGTTTTGGCGCCGCATTTGCGACCGGGCACACTGGTATTGGATGTTGGGTCGGTGAAGGTTGCGCCGATGCGCGACATGCGAGAGTTATTGCCGCCACATGTGGAGATCCTGGGCACGCACCCCCTGTTTGGGCCTCAGAGCGCCAAAGACGGCGTGGCGGGGCGCAAGATTGCGCTGTGTCCAGAGCGCGGCGAGCTGTGGCGTAAGGTGGCGGCGTTCCTGAAGGCGCGTGGGCTCGAAGTTATCGTCACAACTGCGGAAGAGCATGATCGGGAACTGGCGATGGTGCAGGGGCTGACCCATTTGATTGGTAAGGTGCTCACGGATTTGGGGCCGCTGCCGGAGCGTATGACCACGGCGAGCTTTGACTTGCTACGTGAGGCGGTGGGCATGGTGCAGGATGACCCACCCACGGTGTTACATGCGATTGAGGTGGCCAATCCTTATGCGGCTGAGGTGCGGGAAGCGTTTTTTGCGCGGGCCAGTGAATTGCAGGCGCAGTTTGCGCCGCAAATGGTGGTAAGCGAGGCAGCGCGATCTGCTTAGAAGGCGCCCAAGAGACTGTAAACAACTGAGGCGCTTGCAGCAGTTGCAACGCCCGCCAGAAAGGATCGGACGTTGACCCGCGCGCGTGCGGGAAGCTTGAGCCGGACCGAAAGGATGATGATGATGCCGCCAACCAAAGCGGTTGCCACAGAAACATAGTGGCCGTGTTTTTCCGTGTATCCGCCAGCGATGGCCCCAAGTAGAACAGACAAAACGAAGAGCCACTTCATCCAACGGGCGAAATACTTGGGATACATGCGGATCAGAAAGCTATTCACACCAAAGAGGTGCAGGCAGAATACCAACGCGGCGACCAAGTACACCAATGCGTTGCTGTGGTTGAGATGCACAATCGTGCCGCCAACCAGTGCGTTGTAGATCGAGAAACCGATGGTGTTGACCACAAGACCTACGCGGGTGGGCCGGGCGGAGCTGCCTTTGAAATCCACAAGATAGTACACCAGAAAACCAAGCATCATATAGAGATACAATCGCTGGGTGATCAGCGGGTGTGCATCCGGAACACGTGTGGACACGGCCACTGTCATGTAACCAATTTTGGGCAACAGATAAAGAAAGGCATAGCCAAGCCCCAAACCGGAGGAGAAGTCCAGAAGCCAGCGCGAAGCGGATGGGCGATGATGATAAAACGGCGCAGACCCCACGTGCACAAGGCCAATCAATGTGAGCGTCACCATTTCAAAAATTGAAAACATACTGGTTTGAGCCCTAAAGGTGGCGGGGTTGGTATCGCTATGGCGGTCTATTGCAGTAGTTTATCGGGGAATTGGCATCAAAAAAAGCCCCGACGCAATCGACGTCGGGGCTAAAATCAATTGGGTTCTACTACCCTTAGCGTTTGCGGTCGCGACGGGCACTCATTGGCTGGAACGCCACGCCAACATGGGCTTCGCAGTATGGTTTACCAGCTTGAACCGGCAGGCCGCAGAACCAGAATTCATCGGTGGCCGGGTCACCCACAGGCCATTTGCAAGTGCGCTCTGTCAACTCCATCAACGACAGCTTCTTGGCGGTCTTTTCAACTTCGTTGACCTTGGCCAAGGCTTCCGGGCTGATTTCATTGGCGGACGGCTGCGGCGGCAGCGGCTGGCCCGCAGGAATGATCTGCTTGCGCAGCGACGTTGCCGTCCGTGGCGCCACAGCAGGCTCGGTTTTGGGTTCCGGCTTGGGCTCCGCTTTGGGCGCTGCTTTGACTTTGGGCGGTGCCTTGGGCTTGGCCGCCGCCTTTGGCTTGGCGTCCGCTTTAGGTTTGGCGTCTGCCTTGGCGCCGCCGGTGGCGCGGTTGGACAGACCCAGACGGTGCACCTTGCCAATCACCGCATTGCGGGTCACCCCGCCCAGTTCCTTGGCAATCTGGCTGGCCGATTGGCCTTCGCCCCACATTTTTTTCAACAGCTCTACGCGCTCGTCGGTCCAGGACATCCGTCACTTCCTCAGCTAAAAAGCGGCCTCAACAAAGGCCGCCTCTGCATTTCTTGGTCAGGCACCTATTCTAATCACCCCAGCCCGAGTTACAAGGCGAAGAATCACTCCGGTGCGCGGCAATTGCCGGACTGGGGAGGTAAAACCACAGCGACTTGGGGAAAATGGCAACGATGGCACAGGATCAGGCAGCAGAAATGGGTGTGCGGCGCTTTGGCCGGGTGAATTGGTTGGGGCTTGGTACGTTGGCCAAACGCGAGGTTCTGAGGTTTCTGGCGGTGTGGACCCAGACCTTGTTGGCGCCGCTGGTCACTGCCGGGTTGTTCCTGTTGATTTTTTCCATCGCCATTGGGCCCAGCCGTGGTGCGGTGATGGGGGTGCCATTCCTGACCTTCCTGATCCCGGGCATCATGATGATGACGGTGATCCAGAACGCCTTTGCCAATACGTCGTCGTCTATTGTGATTACCAAGGTGCAGGGCAATATTGTGGATACGTTGATGCCACCGCTGTCTCCGATGGAGTTGGTGTTGGGCTACCTTGCCGGTGCCGTGGCGCGGGGGCTTTGTGTGGCGGTGGCGATCACTATCGCGTTGGCCTTGGTTTTGGGGCAGGGTGTGGCGCATCCCATCTGGGCCCTGACGTTTGTGTTGTTGGGCGGAGCGATGATGGGGGCTGTGGGTATTGTGGCCGGGATCTTTGCCAATAAATTTGACCAGATGGCGGCGATCACCAATTTTATTGTGACGCCGTTGGCATTCCTCTCGGGTACATTTTATTCCGTGGAAGCACTGCCGGAGAGCTTGCAAAACTTCACGCGCGTGAACCCGATCTTTTACCTGATTGATGGCGCGCGTTACGGCATGATTGGTGTGTCTGATGGTGTGCCACTGCTGGGGTTGGTGGTGGTTGCGTCGGTGACAGCGGTGCTAATTGCGGTGGCCTATGCGATGCTCAAAACAGGCTACCGACTGAAAAGCTGAGCCAGTCTTTTTCTGACACACAATGTCCGGGGAGTTGGTTAGAGCAAGGCAAAGGCGCCACCGCAGAGCTTAGCGCCAGAACGCCATCCATTCGATCAGCTCAAAAAACTTCTTGGCAAACAGGAGGAACACCGCGCTGTCGTTGAACACCACGTCGATCCCAAGCAATGCCACAAGAAACAGAAATAGAAAAATGGCAATTTGATTGGTCATGACGCACTGCGCCCCCGGATGTGTCGTGGTCGGACCAGATATGCCCGACCCCATCCGAGGGCGCAAGTTATTGTGAGTTGTAAGGTGCTTAGATGCGGCCCATCAACCCGGCAACATCAGCCATGCGAGCAGAGAAGCCCCACTCGTTGTCATACCATGCCAGCACACGCACCAGACGCTTGCCCAGCACTTTGGTCTGGTCAGCGGCAAAGGTGGCGCTTTGTGTGGTGTGGTTGAAGTCCACGGAAACCAGCGGCAGGTCGTTGTAGCCCAACACACCTTTCATCTCGCCAGCAGCGGCTTCGGCCATAACGGCGTTTACGTCATCGATGGTCACGTCTTTGGATGCGGTGAAGGTCAGGTCCACAGCGGAGACGTTTGGCGTTGGCACGCGGATCGCGGAGCCATCAAGTTTGCCTTTGAGTTCCGGCAACACTTCACCCAATGCTTTGGCAGCACCGGTGGAGGTTGGGATCATCGACATGCCGGCGGCGCGGGCGCGGTATAGATCACTGTGACGACGGTCCAACGTTGGCTGGTCGCCGGTGTATGCGTGGATCGTGGTCATGATGCCTTCTTCGATGCCAAACGCATTGTTCAGAACTTTGGCCACCGGAGCGAGGCAGTTGGTGGTGCAGGAGCCGTTGGAGATCATGTTGTCGTTGGCTTCGAGCTGTGCGTCGTTCACGCCAAACACGATGGTTTTCTGCACGTTTTTGGCAGGAGCAGAGATCAGCACTTTTTTGGCGCCACGCTCCAGGTGCTTTTTCGCCTTCTCACCGTCATTGAAGTTGCCAGTGCATTCCAGAACAACATCGACGCCGCTCCAGTCCAGCTCGTCCATGTCGTAGGTAGAATACATGCGCATTGGGCCTTGGCCCACATCCATGGTGCCGTTGCCAGCAATCACTTCGTTGCGGAAACGACCATGTACAGAGTCATAGCGGATCAGGTGTGCTGCGGTGTCCAGCGGGCCAGTGGCGTTGATTTTGACAACGCGCACGTCCTCGCGGGCCTCTTCGGCAATGTGCATGAGGGTGGAACGACCAATGCGGCCAAATCCGTTGATACCGACGGTAACAGTCATGAAGAGCTCCTGTCCTGCTCTGAACGGTGGAAATATGGTCTTGGCTATAGACGGGGAGATGTCTTTTAGAAAGGTGAAAACCCGATAAAAATTAGGATGTTAGCGTTAAACTTCGGCGGTGTCGCTATCGGTTCCGCTGCCGGTATCGCTAACGGCTGGAATTTGAGTTGGGAGTAGGGTATTTCTTGCCAGCCTTACTCCAACAGGGCGTGACAAATGCATGATTTGGGGGGGAGGAGAAGACATGGGGAATCATTTAGATGCGAAAAGATAAAGCCATTCAGCGGCAGGATGTTGATTGCGCAGTTGCGCGGGAGCGCGCATCCGGCACTACTGCAAAACGGTTTGCCTTTGCCGCCCTGGCGTGCCTCTACCTGGTCGGTGGAATGTCTGAAAGCCAAGCGCAACAATCCAAAGGCACACTGGAATTTGATGTTCACCGCGACGGCGGTCAGTTACATCTAGGCAGTGCCTACCAACTGCCCAAGAAAGCCGTGTCCTTGAGGGCCGGTGTTCTATACCCGCGGACCGGCGTACCGCGTTTGGACGAGAACCTGACGTTTGGCCGGATTGGGATCGCATGGGGGGTGACCGACCGCTTGGAATTATCAGCAGGCGGCAACGCCCATTTGCACGGGCCAGGTACAGTAACAAACAAGTTTTTCGGTAAAACCACTTTGATGAGTTACTCGGTGGGCGCCAAATATAAGTTGGTTGACCGTCCTCGTTTGAAGATCGGTTTCGCAGGGACGTTGGACCGGTTGAAGTGGGTTGAGCGGGTAGCCAAGAAGATTATTGGCGTCAAGTTTGTTCCGGCAGGTTCGGCGCATATTCCGATCACCTGGTCCGCCTCATCTGACTTGGATCTGCACGTGGCCCCCGGAATATCGGTGATGCCCAGCTATATCGACGCAAAAATTGGTGCGGGGACAATCGTCGGCGCCAATCTCGGGTTTACCTATGTGCCGTCCCCTTTGTTTTCGCTTTACGGGAGTTATAATGTGCCGATCAGCGGAACCAACGCCATTGCCTCAAGCGGGAACTTTGAGAAGGTTGCGATCTGGACGGTTGGCGGTCGGACCAATCTCGGTAAAGGGTGGGCGTTGGATTTGGTTGCGACAAATGGGTTTGGTGGGTCGGCGGCGACGCGCATCGTTTCCTACTTTCCAGGGAGTAACTCCACTGTGGTGGGTGTTGGAGTGACCAAAACTTTTCACTAGCGTCCCCCTACGGTGTAGCGGATTGGCCTCTTGCCAAAGAGCTGGCGTAACTTGCATGGATTTTGGCGCGATCTGCGAGTGGAGTATTTGTATGAGGGTTTATCCTATCCTCAACAACGCAAATGGCGCCAAAGAACGGGAGGCAGCTTATGCAACTGATCGTGGATGGAAAATCCCATGAGGTGGATGTCGAAGAGGACATGCCACTGCTGTGGGTGCTTCGGGACGAACTGGGTATCAAGGGGGTGAAATACGGCTGCGGGGTTGCGGCCTGTGGCGCGTGCACCGTGCATATTGACGGTGTGGCGGTGCGGTCGTGCCAGTCGCCAGTGTCAGATGTGGACGGGGCGGTGACCACCATTGAGGGATTGGGACAGCCAGAGGCGTTGCACGCGGTGCAGGAAGCCTGGGTGGAGCACCAAGTGGCGCAATGTGGCTACTGCCAATCCGGACAGATCATGCAGGCGGCATCACTGCTCACGGAGATCAAGATGCCGTCAGATGCGGAGATTGACGAAGCCATGAGTGGCAACCTGTGCCGCTGTGGCACATATCCACGCATTCGCGCTGCGGTGAAAACCGCGGCCACCAAAATGCAGGAGGCGTAAGGCATGGGCAAGGTTGGAAAAATCGCGCGCCGTACGTTCCTTTTTGGCGCCGTTGCCGTGGCGGGTGGTGTGGCTTTTGGGGTCTACAAAGTGCGCACACCGTTTGAGAATCCGTTGAAAGACGGGCTGGCAGATGGGGCCTCCACGTTTAACCCCTGGGTGGTGATCGATGGTGAGAAAATCACGCTGATCACGCCGCATGGCGACAAAGGGCAGGGTGTCGCGCATGCGCAGGCGGCACTGATTGCCGAGGAACTCGATGTCGAGTTTGGTCAGTTTGAGATCGACTTTGGCAAGCCGGACAAAGCGTATTGGAACCGCGCGCTGGCGGGGGATGGTGCTCCGTTTATGGCGACGGATGAGAGCTTTACAGCTGAGGCGACCCGCAGTTTCATGGGCGGCATGATCAAGCTTTTGGGCATGCAGATCACCGGTGGCTCCACTGCTATGCCGGACAGTTATGAAAAGCTGCGTGAGGCTGGCGCGGTGGCGCGGGAAACGTTGAAACTGGCGGCTTCCAATGTGAGTGGCGTACCGGTCGCACAGCTCAAGACCGCCAATGGCGCGGTGCAGCTGCCAGATGGCACGGAGTTGACCTATACCGCTTTGGCAGGCGAGGCTGCGAAGGTCGAGCCGGTGACAGAGATCACGCTGCGCAAGCCGTCCGAATGGCGCTTGATTGGCAAGCCGATGCAACGGCTTGATATGGTGGCAAAATCCACCGGTACTTTGGACTATGGCATTGACGTCGACATTGACGGCATGGTGCATGCGGCGGTGATGTGTAACCCACGCCAGGGCGGGGCGCTGAATGGCTATGACGCCAGCGCAGCCGAAGGCATGCGCGGCGTGCAGAAAGTTGTGGATGTCAGTGGCGGGGTCGCTGTCGTAGCTGACAACACCTGGCGCGCCATTCAAGCGGTGCAGGCGATTGACTTTGACTGGGGCGCCGCGCCGTATCCTGCTGAGCAGGATGGCCATTGGACCGCGATCGAAGCTTCTTTTACTGAAGAGCAACTCGACAAAGAGTGGCGCAATGAAGGGGATGTGACGGCTGCCATGGCGGGCGGCACAGCGGTGGAGGCGGCATACCGTGTGCCATATGTGGCGCATGCCCCGTTGGAGCCACTCAACGCGACGGTGTTGGTTGAGGATGACAAGGTCACGGTTTGGACCGGGCATCAGATCCCGCGCATGTTGCAGGATCAGGTCGCGAAGGTCACCGGGCATACGTCCGATCAGATTGATCTGGTGAACCACTTTATGGGCGGCAGCTTTGGGCATCGGTTGGAGTTCAAACATATCGAGTTGGCGGCGGAGATCGCCAATCAGATGCGCGGCACGCCGGTTAAGCTCACTTACAGCCGCGAAGAAGACTTTGCGCATGATTTCCCGCGCCACATTGGCATGGCGCGTGGCAGTGGTGCGGTGAAAGACGGTAAAGTCACGGCGATCGATTTGCAGGTGGCCATGCCATCGGTGGTTGGATCTCAAATGGGTCGTGCTGGGATGAATGTGCCGGGGCCGGACATGCAGATTGCGGCCGGGGCCTGGAACAACCCTTATGGGTTGGAGAACTTCCGCATGCGGGCCTATCGCGTGCCGGAATTGGCACCGGTCTCAAGCTGGCGGTCAGTTGGGGCTTCGGCCGGTGGGTTCTTCTTTGACAGCCTGCTGGACGAGCTGATCCATGAGGCGGGGGCCGATCCGTTGGAAGAGCGTATCCGCCTGATGCAGCATGACGTGAGCCGCAAGGTGCTGGAAACCGTTGGCGAGATGTCCAACTGGGGCAGCCCGCTGGGACCAAACCAGGGGCGCGGTGTGGCTTTTGTTGAAAGCTTTGGCGTGCCAACCGCTGAAGTGATTGAGGTCACCAACACTGAGGATGGCATCACCATCGACAAGGTTTGGGTGGCCGCCGACGTGGGTACGGTGATTGATCCGGTGAATTTCGAGAACCTTGTGCAAGGCGGTGTTATTTTTGCGCTGGGCCATGCCATGAACAGCGAGATCACCTATTCGGATGGCATGGCGCAGCAAGCCAACTATTGGGATGCGGAGGGTATGCGCCTGAAGCAATGTCCCGAGATTTTGGTGCGTGGGCTGGAGAATGGCGATCAGGTGCGGGGGATTGGCGAGCCGCCGGTGCCTCCTGCGGCGCCAGCTTTGGCAAACGCGATCTTTGCGGCCACTGGGCAGCGCATTCGCGAATTGCCGCTCTATCACCACATCGATTTTGCCTAGACAAAAAAGGCCCGCTGGAGTGGCGGGCCTTTTGCTTAGCTGGGTTTGAAGATTGGCGGGCGTTTTTCAAAGAACGCGGCGCGGCCTTCTTGGGCGTTGTCACTGCCAAGAAGAAGCGGCTGCAAATCCCGCTCATAATCAATCGCGCGATCCATGCGGCCACTGTCAAACGCCTTGATGGCGCGTAGGGCCTCGGGCCCCAGCGTTTCGACATGTTTGGCCAGTGCAAGTGCTGCTTCCAACGCTTTGCCGTCCTCAACCAACTCGTCCACCATGCCGATGCTTTCAGCCCACTCTGCGCTGACGGGTTTGGCATAGAGCATGATCTGGCGGGCGCGGGATTGGCCGACGCGAGCGGGCAAAGAGGCCAGCAAGCCGTAGTCCGGCATCAGGCCAATTTTGGGGAAGGCGGCCATGAAGCGGGCGGAGTTGCCTGCGATCACGGTGTCACACATCATGGCGACGGCGAGGCCTGCACCCGCGGCCCAACCTTCCACAGCTGCGATCACCGGAACAGAGCCGCCGGTGATCTGGTTCACCATGTGTTTCACGTGTTCAAAATTGATACGTTTGAGACGGGCCGGGGCGTCCATGGCCGCGATGTCGCCACCGGAGGAGAAGTTGCCGCCCGCGCCGGTCAAGATCACGGCGCGGATGGACGCGTCTTCTTCGGCCTGCTCCAGGGCTTTGGAAAGAGCTTCGCGGGTGGCCACGCGGATCGGGTTGAGACGGGCGGGGTCGTTGAGTGTCAGCACCAACGCATTGTCGATGCGTTCTGACAGAAGAGGTTGGTCCGACATGGGGTCTCCTAATGGCCATCTGTTCAGCAAGCTTAGGCGTTGTGGTCACAGGCTCAAGTGGCTGGAGAGAGCTGACACGCGACGTCACCAAATTTTCACCCTTCAGGCGAGTATTGGGCTTGTGCTTCCCTTTGATACATCTTGACTATACGGTCAAATTCATAGGGATGTTAGGGGAGCAAAAAATGACGGAAATCCGAAAAATACTGCACGTCGAAGACGACGCGGACATTCGCGAGATCACCTATTTGGCCTTGGCTGAATTTGGCGGCTTTGAAGTGATGCAATGTGCCAATGGCACAGACGCGATCAAAAATGCCGCAAAGTTTGCACCGGATCTGTTGTTACTGGACGTGATGATGCCAGGGCTGAGCGGATTGGAGACGCTGGCCAAATTGCGAAGGCAAGACGCGTTGGCCGATGTGCCTGCGATTTTCATGACGTCCAAGGATGTTACGTCCAAGCACCATTCTGATATCACGGACTGTGCCGCCGGCGCCATCCAGAAACCATTTGATCCAGTGGCTCTACCAGATCAACTAAGGGCCATTGTCGCTCAGGCTGGCTGAGCGCATTTAGGCAGTTTCAATCACGCTGCCGAGTTCTTCAGTCAGCATGTCAGTGGCAACAAGAATGTCCTGCATCGAGGCGTCACATGGTTCGTGAGCTGTGCCGCGTTCCAAGAGAGCTTCGGCTTTCTCCGCTAGGTGACCCAATTGGTGCAACCCGTAGGTTGCGCAGATACCGGCCAGTTTGTGGGCCGCAAGGTGCAGACCTTCGAGAGCAGGGCGGTCCGCGCCGTGTTCCAGGAGTGTTGCTGTGTACTCTTCGATTTCAGCTTCTCGCTGCGGCAGGCCTGACATGAAGTGGCGGCGCAGGCGATCAAATTTGTCCTGATGGTCATCTGGAAACATGGTTGGCTCCTTTATGGCGCGCTCGCTTGTGGCAATTCGATACTGATGTTGTCTTCGGTGTCACACAGGGGAAAAATGGCGTAAAAACGGGTGCCTTCGCCTAAAGTGCTGTCAAAATCGATTGAAGCACCGTGGTCTTCGATGATCTGACGAGCAATGGAGAGACCGAGGCCCGTGCCCTCAAAATTGCGACAGTCGGAGTTGTCGACCTGGGTGAACTTGCCAAAGATTTGGTGGCGCTCGCCATTTGGAATGCCAACTCCATAGTCACGCACCGCAAGCATTGCGCAGCCGTCTACCAGACGGGCGCTGAGTTCCACATATCCGCCTTCATGAGAGAACTTAACAGCGTTGGACAAAAGGTTGTCCAGCACTTGCATCATGCGCTCATGGTCGGCGCGAATGGTAAGCGGGAAGGGGGGCGGATCGGTGCGCACCACAATTTCATATTGATCCGCATAAGGCGTAATTGACTGAGCGGCGTCGTTGAGCAGTTGGCCGAGATCAACCGGTGCAAAGTGGTAAACCATCTTGCGGGCTTCCATTTTTTGAATGTCGAGCAGGTCGTTGATCAGTTTGCTCAGGCGTTTGCTGTTTTTATAGGCGATGTCGAGCATCCGGTCGGCTTTCTCCGGATCTTTGGACAAGTTGGTTTCACGCATGAGAGTCAGCGAGCCGGTGATTGACGTGAGGGGGGTGCGCAATTCGTGGCTCACCACAGAGACAAACTGCGACTTGATCTCATAGCTTTCACGCGCCTTGTCGCGCTCCGAGCGCAGCTCGTCCATCTGATCCAGTGTGCGCTGGTACATGCGCAAAAAGATGGTGGAACATTCGAGGACAAAATACAGCACAAAAAGGGAGGTTGCGAAGTGTAGCCACAACTTGGACGTGAACGGTGCCCCATGCGCAAGTATGTCTGACGCGGGGATGTAGATGAACAACGCCCCGTAGGTGATCAGACGTAAGGCAAGCACTTGCTTGAGTTGATGATTGTTCACCGCCGCAAAAAGGCCTGCGGCAAACAGGAAAAACAGCGAGGTGAAGTGTTCACCCGGGCCTTCCAATCGGGCCAACAAAAGAGTGAACGTCGCAATGGAAACCGCTGATATTGCATTTGAAGTAAAGAGCAGTTTCAGCAGCCTGTGGCTGTGCCGCAACGAATGATCGGTGCGGTTGATAACCCTGTGACAGACAATGCTGTCAAAGATGTCGCCCACTTGAATGAGGAGATAACACAGCGCGGCCAGCGGCCAGGAAAAGTAAAAGCCACACAGAAAACCGGCACCGGCGTAAATGCCTTGGCGTTGCCAAAACAACGCGGCCCCGCCGCTGGCAAAATCATGCATTTGTTGCTTAAGGCGTCGGGAGTGTTCCACCGGCGGTTGGCGGCGGGGGAACACCACCCGAAAACGACGGGCGATACGGCGCAGTATCGGCGTGTCTGACCGGGAGCGGTTCGTTTGTTCAATGTGCATTCTGCGACATCCGGACGTATTCGGTTTGCGCACCAATGGCAGCTGGTGCTGTTGTGTTTAAGAAAGCAGCAGAATGTGGCTCAAAAATGGTCGGGTTTCGGCAGGAAAACGATTTTCCTAGCTGGGACGGGCATTTGTGTCGGGTTGGAACACACGCCCATCATGTTCAAGTTTGCCGCTGGCTTCGCTGCGCACAAAATCCAGCAGCTCAAACGTGGTGTCGATGTGACCACGCGTGTGTGGCACATACCCGGTTTGGTCAAAAGTACCCGTCGCCTCAATCACGTCGCCTGGTGACACAGTGTCGCGGAACCGGGCAATCAGGTCCTTATTTGTCACAGTAAAGCAGACCCGCTGGGGATAGCGAAATCCCGGCGCCTCAGCATCGGTTGCAGCCCTGGCCGAGATATCAATCAAAAGCCGAGGCTCTGGTTCTGACAGAAGCAAGGTGTGGGCGATTTCACCTTTAACGTGAAAATTTAGGAAGTATGGCTGCATCTCAATCCCTGGTGTCCTTCAAGCGTGACGCGTGACAGTTCTGTGCAAGCCTGGCGTCACAAGGTGGCATTTTGGTGTTTGGGGCTGGGAATTTTCGCGAAGCTATTCGTTAACGACTCCCGCCGTTAATAAAGGTTTCGCCTTAATTGGTTGATAGAGAGTAAATTTTTCGCATAACATTCATTTAAAAGTGTAAAAACTGTGTTCTAGGAGCGGAAACAATCGACAAAATCTGAAAGGTAAACATTTTTTGTAGAGTTTAGCTAAAAATTGTGTCTCAATCGATTTAAGCGTGAATTTGGATCTAAGAGCTGGTGCGCGGCTAGGTTGTGTCGGTGAAGGCGCTTGGGGTCCAGGTATGGTTTTCCGGTTGATGTAAAATGGTTCGTGGGAGCCTGCATTGTGGGCAGGTGGCCTTGGCTTCCTGTGCGTGTTTTGTGTGGTGAAGAGTAATTTGGTGTGTATCCGGCGCGGGCCAGAATGGCCGTGTCACTGTGTGAGTGAGTTCATTTGGTACCTGGGGCAATGAGTATCCGGAGAAATTGGGGAAATGCTGACGACTACTCTATCATTCGAGAACATGCACAAGCATGGCGAATTGATGGTCAATCTGCTGAGGGCGCGTAAACAGTCCTTCATAGTGCAGAACAACTGGGACCTGCCCGAAGTGGCAGGCATGGAGTACGACCAATACGACACACCCGCGTCCAGCTGGATTGCGGTTCATCAAGGAGAGCGTGTCCTGGCGGGGGTGCGGCTGACGCCAACCACCGCGCGGTGCGGCATGTATTCTTATATGATTCGAGATGCGCAAAAGGGCATGCTCGAGTCGATTCCAACCACTCTGCTGTATGACGAAGCGCCAATCGATCCAAATATTCTGGATGCGAGCCGTGTTTTTGTGGCGCGGGATGTGCCCGCAGAGGACCGCACCGAAGTGCAAACGCGGCTGATGAAAAAGTTGATCGACACTGCCCGAGAGATGGAGACCAAACAAGTGCTTGGTCTGGTGCCGGCAATTTGGCCTCGGTGGATACGCCGGTTGGGTCTGTTTGCAGAGGCTGCAGGTCCGGTGATGCTGGTTGATGGCGCGCCCGTCCAGGTCGCGCGTATGGATTTGTCACGCACGCACCACTAGCGTGCGCCTGACGTTAGCCAAATGTCGCGGCCGATTGGGGTGTTTGGCTGTCTTCATGCAGGGCGTCGTGCAGAAGCGATTCATACGCGCGGCGCTCCTGTTCTGTCTGAAACCCGCTTGCGGGATGCTGGCGCATGGTTTTGCGCAGATCGGTACCACTGCTGCGTGGGGCTTGTGCGCGAGTGTGCACATTTGTGACGGCTTTTTGCAGCGCATGCAGGGCACCACCACGAGTGAGAGTGCGCAGCTCCACAGCTTCCCCAAAGCAAACTGCATTTTGCAGCCCGTCAATGTGCGTTGAGGGAACATAGTCGAGGCGGCTGTTCAATTCAGCTTCCAAACGGGCGCCGGAGTAACCTGCGCTGCGGGGCAGGGTTCCGACAAATACACCAGCACCCTTGTAGGTGACTTGCGTGTCGGTGTGCGCCATCACCGACAGCAATTCACTGCCGATGTCGGTCAGCATGTGCCGGAAGGCAACCGCAGAGAGTGTCTTGTACGCACTTTCGATGGTGCTGATTTTAACACCGAATGCGCGCGTGCGCATGCGCTGCCGGCGCGGCATGGCCAAAACATGTGCGTCAAAAGCCATACATCCAATAAGCTGCGTCACGCCAGTGAGTTCGATGGGTTCACCCAGGCTGTGGGCCGTGTTGAAGATCAGGTCTCTTTTAAGGGACGCCATCTCGGACACGGTGCTGATCAGTTCCTTGTGCTCCACAATCTGACGTTCTGCGATTGAAATTCGGGTGAACAGCTCCAGGAAATCAAACGGTTTGGTGACGTAGTCGGTTGCCCCCGCCTCAAATGCCGCATCGACGTATTTCTTTTGTGACATGGCTGTCAGCATCAGAATGGGCGTTCGAGTGTAAGGCTTGGTTTTGCGAATTTTTTTGGCCAGTGTGATGCCGTCCATAATTGGCATTTGGACGTCCAGAAGGAAGCAATCAAATGGGATTTTGGCTTTCGCGATTGTGCGGATTGCCTCGGGGCCAGAGGTCACAGTGACAATGGTGTGCTCAGTTTTGGTTGCAACCGCTTCGGACAGCAGTTCGCAGATGTGTTCATCGTCATCAACGGCCAAAATTTTCATTGTCCCAGCCCTTTCTGGCGCTGTTTCTATGTCCTCAACCAACCTAGCTCTGTCACACACTATGCCGACACTTTGCGCCGGTCTTACGTGGACCAGTATGTTGGGAGATTGCGGTGAGAAAGGGGCGACAATGGTCTGCCAAGGGGAAAAATTAAGATATTGTTAACCTAAGTTATTAAGGCCAAAACCAGCCATGGCGTTGGGAATGCGGCGAGAATTCGGCGTGGGTACGTCGAGATCACCCTTAAGGAGAGTGCTTGAGCCCATCCGCGCCTAGGCAATTGTCAGACAAACTTTCGGAAGATTTTGGTTTGGTCAAACATGTCTTCAAGCGCATGCATGCGGCTTTCGGTTTGGTCCCAGCGCGCTTCTTGCACGGCGGCAATCAGAGTTTCCGACAACAGCATCATGGCCACAGTGGAATCCCATGCTGACGGGGCTTCAATCCGACATTTAAGAGAGACGTCGGCATACTGGCTGATGGGACTTTGCCATTGATCGGTGATCAAGGCGATTTTTGCACCACGTCGTTTGGCGATTTCTGCAAGCCGCAGCGTGGAGTTTTCATAGCGGCGGATGTCATAGATCAGCACCACATCGCCTTCGCAGATATCCAGCAAGTCGTGCGGCCAGGCATTTGACGTGGAGCGGATGTGACGTACGCGGGCCCGGATGACCTGCATGTGCAGGTGCAAATATTCGCTGAGCGCGTGGGTGATCCGGCCGCCGGTGATATAGAGCGCGCGGTTTTCATCCGCCAAAAGGCCGGTGAGGGCGTCAAATTGAGCGGGGTCGATGTTGGCCAGGGTTTGGCGGATATTGCTCATCACCGCATCGGTAAAGCGGTTGAGAATATGCGCTTCTGGAGCGCTTTGTGCCCAGCTTTCATGCTTGGCAATTGGATTGGAGAAGCGCGCCTCAACCTCTTGGCGCAGTGCCTCCTGAAACTCGGGGAAGCCTGAGTACCCCAGCTTTTGCACCATGCGGGCCACGGTTGGCGTCGAAACCGATGCTTTCTCCGCGAGTCGGGTGATCGAGCCCATGCCGGACATGGGGTAGTTCTCCAAAATCACCCCAGCGAGCTGACGCTCGGCGCGGGTCAAACTGTCATAAATTTTGTTTATGGTTTCCTGTGCGGTGTCTTTCACGGAGGGCTCACTTACTAACTGCTACAAATGTAAGCATAGTTTCAAAGCAATCGTCTGAGAAGAAAAATTTTCAGAATAATTATTGACAGGACGGGTGACTCTGAAGAAGTTTGTTCACAAATGCAAAATGGCACGACAGGGACAACATGACTCTAGACGATTCAGAGGCAGTGGTGATTGAGGGCGCAGTGGCGCCCTGTGATATCCTGTTTGTATGCGAACATGCGTCCAGCAATTTTCCGACAGAGTTTGGAGAGCTGGGCCTTACAGAAGAGGTGCGTCGCAGTCATGTGGCCTGGGATCCAGGTGCGCTGACTCTCACACGCGCGCTGGCCAAACGGTTTGATTGTACACTTGTGGCAGGCGGCGTGTCGCGCCTGCTGTATGACTGCAACCGACCACCAGAGGCGCAGGATGCCGTACCAGCCAAAAGTGAAGTGTTTGATATTCCCGGCAATGTGGATTTGTCCGCTACAGATCGTCAGGCCCGCGTGTCACAGATCTATCAGCCGTTCAAAGAGGCGGTGCAGCAAGTGATTGAGGTGGTGCACCCCAAAGCGATTGTGACTGTGCACTCGTTTACGCCTGTGTATCACGGCCAACAGCGCGCGGTAGAGGTTGGCATTCTGCATGATCGAGATACGCGGCTGGCGGATAAGATGTTGCGTGCCATGGCTGATGGCCCGTTCAACACGCGCCGCAATGATCCATATGGTCCCGAGCACGGTGTGACTCATTCCTTGAGAGCCTATGCTCTGCCCAACAAGCTGCCCAACGTGATGTTGGAAGTGCGCAACGACTTGCTCGCGGATAATGCCAAGGCCGCAGCAGTCACGGGTGCGCTAGAGGCAGCGATTGCTCAAGGTATGGCGGAGCTGCGCCAAGCCGGGGAGATTGCGTGATGCCAAATATCATTCGCTACTACATCCACGGGGTGGACTGGTTTAATCGCAAGGTCGGGCGGTTTGTCATGTATGGCATCTTTGTCATGATGGGCATCCTGCTGTGGTCGTCTTTCTCCAAGACCTTCCTGACGCCGTCAATGTGGACGCTGGAAATGGCGCAGTTTGCCATGGTGGCCTACTACGTGCTTGGCGGGCCGTATTCTGTGCAGATGGGCTCCAACGTGCGCATGGACCTGTTTTACGGCGAGTGGACTTTGCGCCAACGCGCCATTGTCGACGCGATGACGGTATTCTTCTTGGGATTTTACTTGGTGATCCTGATCCATGGCGCCGTCGGTTCGAGCGCGTACTCGTTGGGGCATTTTGGCGTGGAGCCATACACCTTCTACAAAGATCTTGTGATGGCCTACATCACCGGCGGCAAAGAGGCCGCAAGCGAGATCATTGGATACATCGAGCGCAGCCCTACGGCCTGGCGCCCCGTTCTTTGGCCTATCAAACTCATCATGGTTTTTGGCTTTATTCTTATGCTCTTGCAGGCGATTTCTGAGCTTCTCAAAGATATCGCGCGCATCCGCGGAGTGGACTACTAATGTCTTACGAAATGATCGCCATTCTGATGTTCTCGACCATGATGCTGATGCTCATGACCGGGCAGCGTGTCTTTGGAGCCATCGGCTTTGTTGGGGTTCTGGCAGCGGTGCTGCTGTGGGGCACAGGGGGCTCCGATATTGGCTTCTCGGCTGCGATGAAGCTGATGAAATGGTATCCGCTGCTGACGCTGCCGATGTTCATTTTTATGGGCTACGTGCTCAGCGAGTCCAAAATTGCCGACGACCTTTACAAGATGTTCCACGTCTGGATGGGGCCTGTGCAAGGTGGTTTGGCCATTGGCACCATTCTGTTGATGGTGCTGGTGTCGGCGATGAACGGTCTGAGTGTGGCTGGCATGGCAATTGGCGCCACGATTGCGCTGCCGGAGCTGCTCAAACGCGGTTACGACAAACGCATGGTCACGGGGGTTATTCAGGCGGGATCAAGTTTGGGTATTCTGGTGCCGCCGTCGGTTGTGCTGGTGCTTTACGCGATGATTGCACGCCAGCCAGTGGGGCAGCTGTGGCTTGCCGGGGTGTTTCCGGGGCTGATGATGGCCGCGATGTTCATCCTCTATGTGGTGATCCGCTGTCGTATACAGCCGGAACTAGGCCCGGCGTTGCCGGAAGCCGACCGCAATATCACCCGCGCTGAAAAGATGCGTCTGTTGCGCGCCGGCCTGCTGCCAATTGTGATTTTTGCCACCATGATGATCCCGTTTGTGAATGGCTGGACCTCGCTGGTGGAGAGCTCTGCGATTGGCGCCATCACCGCTTTTGTGGCAGCTGTGCTCAAAGGGCGCATGAACCGGACTGTGTTTGAGAACTCGGTGCGCAGCACGCTTGGCATATCCTGCATGTTCATGTGGATTATTTTGGCGGCGCTTGGGTTTGGCGCGGTGTTTGATGGGCTGGGCGCGGTGAAAGCCATCGACAATCTGTTCACCGATCAGTTGGGGCTGGACCCGTGGATGATCCTGATCCTGATGCAATTGAGCTTTATCATCATGGGCACCTTTCTGGATGACACCGCCATGCTGGTGATTGTGGCGCCGCTTTATGTGCCGCTGGTGCAGGTTCTGGGCTTTGATCTGATTTGGTATGGTGTGCTCTACACGATCACCACACAGATCGCCTATATGACACCGCCGTTTGGCTACAACCTGTTCCTCATGCGAGCCATGGCGCCCAAAGAGATCACGCTAAAAGACATCTATCGCAGCATCGTGCCTTTTGTTGGGGTGATGTTTGTGGCCCTCGCGTTGGTCATGATCTTCCCGCAGATCGCACTGTGGCTGCCAAACTATGTTTACGGAAAATAAAAACACTAAAGAGCGCCGCAACAACGGGGCCACACGCAACAAGGAGAGTAAGAGATGACAACTAGACGTAAGTTTCTTCAGACCGCTGGTGTTGGGGCAATGGCCGCACCATTGGCGACACCGGCGCTGGCATCCAGCACCATCAAGTGGCGTATGCAGACCTATGCAGGTCCATCATTGGCCGCACATGTGATTGATCCAGCGATCAAAATGTTCAACAAAATTGCGGGCGACCGCATGCAGATTGAACTGTTTTATGCTGATCAGCTGGTCCCAACTGGTGAGCTGTTCCGTGCCATGCAAAAGGGCACAATTGATGCGGTGCAGTCCGATGATGACTCCATGGCGTCCCCAACCGAAGTCACCGTGTTTGGCGGCTACTTCCCGTTTGGCTCACGGTACAGCCTCGACGTGCCTGTGCTGTTCAACCAGTACGGCCTGAACGAGATTTGGGACGAAGAGTACTCCAAGGTTGGCGTGAAGCACATCAGCGCAGGCTCTTGGGATCCGTGCCACTTTGCCACAAAAGACCCAATCAACTCGCTGGCCGACCTTAAAGGCAAGCGTGTGTTCACGTTCCCAACTGCTGGCCGCTTCCTGAGTCAGTTTGGCGTGGTGCCAGTGACCCTACCATGGGAAGACATCGAAGTGGCGGTACAGACTGGCGAGCTGGACGGCATCGCATGGTCCGGCATCACCGAAGACTACACTGTGGGTTGGGCTGACGTGACCAACTACTTCCTGACCAACAACATCTCCGGCGCATGGGCGGGCAGCTTCTTTGCCAACCAAGGCCGTTGGAATGAGTTGCCAGAAGATCTGCAAACCCTGTTCCGCGTGTGCTGTGACCAGTCGCACTACTACCGTCAGTGGTGGTATTGGGGTGGCGAAGCCAACCTGCGTGTGAATGGCGACAAGATGCAGCTGACCACGATCCCTGATGATGAATGGGCAACCGTGGAAACTGCGGCTGTGAAGTTCTGGGATGAGATTGCAGCTGAGAGCCCAACCAAGGCCAAGGTTGTTGAGATCTTCAAAAAGTACAACGCGGACATGCAGGCGGCTGGCCGTCCGTACCGCTAAGGCTTAGATCTCCTAATTATGAGAAATTCGAAGCCCCGGTTTGATCGCTGGGGCTTCGGTGACACCAAAAGAAAGTGCATCAGATGTCGGGCAATTTGACCCTAGAAGAGTTGGGCGCGCTGAGCGCCAGCGGCGAAATTGACACCGTTTTGGCCTGCATTGTGGATATGCAAGGCCGCTTGATGGGCAAGCGTTTTTTGGCGCAGCATTTTGTCGACAGCGCCTGGGAAGAGACCCATTGCTGCAACTATTTGCTGGCCACCGATCTGGAGATGCACACGGTAGAAGGCTATGCTTCCACCAGCTGGTCTGCCGGATATGGCGACTATCTGATGAAGCCGGACCTCACCACGCTGCGCAAAGCGGCTTGGTTGGAAGGCACGGCACTTGTGATCTGTGATGTGATGGATCACCACGGACACCATGACATTGCGCATTCCCCGCGGGGCATGTTGAAGAAGCAGATTGCGCGGTTGGCGGAGATGGGCTTTGAAGCTGTGTCTGCGACCGAACTTGAATTCTTTATCTTTGAGCAGAGCTTTGATGAACTGGCCAAGAGCGGTTACCGCGACTTGACCCCGATCAGCCGCTATAATGAAGATTATCACATCCTGCAGACCACCAAAGAAGAGGGTGTGATGCGCACAATGCGCAACACGCTTTATGCATCAGGCATTCCGATTGAAGGCTCCAAAGGCGAGGCTGAAACTGGGCAGGAAGAGCTTAACATCCGCTATGGCAGCGCGATGGATGCGGCGGAAAATCACACCGTGGCCAAACATGCTGCCAAGGAAATTGGCTGGCAGCAGGGGCACGCGGTGTCGTTCTTGCCCAAGTGGCGTCACGACAAGGTTGGCTCGGCAAGCCACGTGCATCAATCGCTCTGGACCAAAGACGGCGTTCCAGCGTTTTACGATCCAGAGGCAGAGCTGGGCATGTCTGAGTTGGCTCGGCACTACCTCGGCGGGTTGCTGAAATACGCAGACGACATCACCGTTTTCCTAGCACCTTATGTGAACAGCTATAAACGCTTCCAAAAAGGCAGCTTTGCGCCCACTGCCAAAGTATGGTCGGTGGACAATCGTACGGCGGCGTTCCGTCTGTGTGGTGATGGCAGCAAGGCGGTACGGGTTGAATGCCGGGTGCCCGGGGCAGACATGAACCCCTATCTTGCGATTGCGGCGATGTTGGCTGCGGGTATCAAGGGCATTGAAGAAAAATGTGATCCGGGTGCGCCACTGACTGGGGATGCCTATGAAAACAGCAACGAAGAGATCCCGACCACGTTGAAAGGTGCCACGGAAGCCCTACGTGGGTCCAAGATGCTGCGCGACGCCATGGGGGACGATGTGATTGACCACTATGTGCGCATGGCAGAATGGGAGCAGGAAGCCTTTGAGGCGGTTGTGACCGATTGGGAAATTGCCCGCGGATTTGAGCGGGCCTAAGACCGGCGCGCGGGGTACGCCCCTCGCACCACCGGCAGGCTAGTGAACTAAGAAAAGCGGGGCCGCGTGCCCCCTCTGGATGGAGTGTTGCCATGAGCGGCATGTTGACGTGTATTTCTCCGATCGACGGATCGGTCTTTGCGGAACGCCCGGTGCT
>NZ_CAJXIV010000023.1 GCF_913054185.1 uncultured Shimia sp. | reverse complement strand
ACATAGCTCTCATTGCCACCAATCTGCACCTGTGCGCCTTCTTGCAGCACATTGCCCTGCTCGTCTTGGCGCACCACCATGGTGGCCTTCTTGCCGCAATGACAGATGGTGCGCACTTCGCGCATCTCATCCGCCAAGGCCAGAAGCGCGGCGGAGCCCGGGAATAGTTTGCCTTGGAAGTCGACGCGCAGCCCGTAACACATGACCGGTACTTTTAGATCGTCCACAGCACGGGCCAGTTGCCAAACCTGATCCTCGTTCAAAAACTGCGCTTCATCAATGAACACACAGGCCAGCGGACCTTTTGCAAGCCGGGTTTTGATGGTGTCGAGCAGGTTAGAGTTGGCGTCAAACGTATCCGCTTTGTCAGAAATGCCGATGCGGGAGGCAATATGGCCTTCGCCTGCGCGGTGATCCAACTGCGCAGTCAGCAGGTAGGTGTCCATGCCGCGCTCTCGGTAATTGTAAGATGCCTGCAACAGCAAAGTCGATTTGCCGGCGTTCATGGTGGAGTAGTTGTAGTAAAGTTTGGCCATGGCCGCGTGATAAGCCGCATTTGGCGTGGGGATCAAGGCTGTGCTGCTCAGATCGTTGCGGAAAATTTGAAGCGTCGTATTGGGGTCTCGATATGGGCACCCTAAATGTGAAACGCGACCCGTCGCATCTTGGCATTGCCATGGGGATGATGAGGCCGGGTCGCGTGGCCAAACGGCCAGCGGAATGTGAGTGACAGATCACACACCGCTTTCCTGGGTCCGGCCTCACCCGCCGGAAACTAATACGTTCGGATAAGTATCCGAGTCACTCACAGTCGGATGTAATGCATCCGGTCTTTCTCAAATGCCAAATTCAGGTTAAGCCGAATATGGGAAAAGACTGACCGCTTTCCCCTTAGAGGCGTCAGACCGCGTTTCCGGGGGAGGTCTAATGAGTAAACGGTTTGGGGAATACATATGAGCGTCGTGGACAGCTATCTTAAGAAACACTCCGAGGCTTTGGTAAAAGACGTAGGAATTGAGGCGGCCTGTGAGCTGACCGGGAAATCCAAGGCCACTCTGGGCCGCTATTATTCCAGTCATGACGAACACGCGGATCGGTTTATGCCAATCGATGCGGTTGCCGCGCTGGAAGAGGCGGCGTCTTATCCACATGTCACAGCGGCATTGGCAGAGCTCAAAGGCAATTCTTTGAGCCATGACAATCGGCGGCGCAATTCTGCGGACAAAGGTGGCGTCAACTCTGATGTGATTGCGTTGAGCCAGCGGTTTGCGATGTTGATGGGCGAATACACTCAGTCCATTGAAGACGGCATTATCACGATGGCCGAAGCCAAGCGCCTTTTGCGGGAAACTGTGGCGTTACAGCAGGTGCTCGTGGATATGAAGCTGCATCTGGAAGAAGAAACGGTCTAAGCCATGCGCGACCCCTCCCGGCGTCGGCCGCTGTTGCAGGCCGAGCGCCACATTCCGGAGTTGTTGCAAGGGTTTCTGGTGGACCTGGAAACCACGCAGAGCTCGGCGGAGGTGTGGACTTTGATTGTTGAGGTGGGGCGGTTGTTGAACCTGCCCTACATCGATTTCATTTCTGCGAGTAATTTTGCGGATTGGAAAAAAACGCTCTTCATTCGCACGTCTTATGACAGCACCTGGCTGAATACGGTGAATGAAGACCCGGATGTGTCCAAGTGGAGCTATTTCCGAACGCATGCCGTGCATCACCTTACGCCGGTTGCCGTGGGGATCGAATTTGTCGACGAATACCATCACATGCCAGAGGCGCGCCATGTTGTGCTGCAAGAAGCGGCGCGTCGCGGCATGCGCGCGGGGTTTTCCATCCCCTTGCGATGGCATGCGCCTCCGCAGGCGGGGCTGATCACTTTTTGTGGGGATCACAGCAAGCGGGAGATGAAGCACATCATTCAGACCCATGGCTGGGTGTTGCAAGCGGTCGCGACCATGGGCCATCAAGCCTATCACGGCCATTTTGCAGCAGAATTTACCGAACGGAACAAGATTTCCGACAAACAGCGTGAGCTGCTTGAGATGGTGGGCGCCGGGTTGCAGGACAAGGTGATTGCTGAGCAGTTGGGTGTGTCCGTGTCCGCTGTGCGGCAGCGGATGAACAATATCCTGAACAAAACTGGCCTGTCCAATCGGGCAGATCTGGCGGCGTTGGCGATGAGTGCCGGGCTGGTTGAACATCCGCTTCATCGCAAGAGTGACGATGATGGCAGTATCCTGGTGGAGATGGGAGTGCCGTCCATTGGCAAGACTCGATATCGGCATCGGCGCAAATAGGCCGTCGCCATTCCGGTGGGCCGACGAACAGCTATAAAGTGTGGGACAAAAAAAGGTGGCCCAGCGATCTGGGCCACCCAAGCGTCATGAAAAGACCTTTAGGGAAAAAAGTGCACGGGTGTGCATACAAACCTCCGCACGGGACAGCGCAGAGTAGAAGGGGATCAGTAAAAATCACCTCTCGAACCCATTGTCTCAGAATGCCTGGGGAAGCATCACGACGAGACAACGGCTCCCTCCACAGACCATGCTAGCGCAAATTGGTCTGGCTGTCTCTTGGGCACAACTTAGCAACCATTGTTACGATACCTGCCAATTACGATAGGTTTCGTCTGCTAGACAGTCATAAATGACAGTCTGCGCACCGTGGTATACCGAAGTTTTCGAATCGTTCGCGTGTTAATGGCGCTTCACAAGCACAGATCCAACGGAGTAACCGGCGCCAAAAGAGCAGATCACACCATGGTCGCCAGCGGCCAAATCATCGGAATACTTGGAAAAAGCGATAATTGAACCAGCGGACGACGTGTTGGCGTAGTCCTGCAAGATGTTGGGCTGCTCTTCCGTTTCTGGCGTGCGGCCCAAGACCTTTTTGCCAATAAAGTCGTTCATCGACTTATTGGCCTGGTGCAGCCACAGGCGACTCAGATTGTCTGGAGCCACCCCTTCGGCCTCGATGTGGGCCAGCATGTGGGCGGAGACCATGGGCACCACCTCTTTGAACACTTTGCGGCCGTTTTGCATAAACTGCATGTCGCGGCGATCCTCCACGCCTGCCGGACGGGAGCGGCGCAAGAAGCCATTGTTGTTGCGGATATTGTTGGAGAATTGCGTGGCGCAGCGGGTGGAGATGATCTCGAAGTAGGCGCCTTTGGCGTCCTCGTCGCGCTCAATCACCGTCGCGGTGCAGACGTCGCCAAAGATGAAGTGACAATCGCGGTCGCGCCATTCCAGATGGCCGGAGCAGATTTCGGGGTTCACCACAATCGCTTTGCGCACAGATCCGGAGCGGACCATGTCAGCGGCAGCTTGAATGCCAAAGGTGGCTGAGGAACACGCGACGTTCATGTCAAAGGCAAAGCCACCTGCGCCCAGTTCTTTCTGAATTTCGATCGCCACAGCTGGGTAGGCGCGCTCCATGTTGGAGGCGGCACAGATCACCAGATCAATTTCGGAGGCGTCAATACCAGCTTTGGCAAGCGCTTTTGTGCAGGCATCCAATGCCATTTCAGTCATCACACCGGGCTCGTCATCACTGCGTTGGCGCAGCTGTGGGTGCATCACGTCCGGGTTCAGCACACCTTCTTTGTCCAGAACATGACGTTGCTCGATGCCTGAGGCCTTAAAGATGAACTCGCTGGAGGAATGTGGCAGCGACTCCATCTCGCCTGCAGCAATTGCCTCGGCGTTCTGAGAGTTCATCTTGTCAGCATACGCGTTGAAAGCTTCCACAAGCTCGTCGTTGGTGATGATCTGCTCGGGGGTGAAAACACCGGTGCCGGTGATGGCAGGCTTGAACATACTTGGCCTCACAAAGTTCTGGTGGGGCGCAGCTAGGCGGTATTTACGCCAAAAGGTCAAGAGTTTCCCCTAGGGCAGATCCGTCGTCAGCCTTGTTTCGCTGATCTGCGGAGAAGCAAGGGCCACCCCGCGCTTACGGTCGAAATCGCTCCACCGGGATATTTGAGGAAGGAGAAAGCGGACTAGTCGAAAGGTGCGTCGGGGTAGGTGACGCCTGCCAAATATAGGCCCTGTGGCGGGCAGACCGGGCCACAGGCAGCGCGGTCTTTGGCCTCCAGCGCGGCAGTCACGTCGTCGGGGGACCAGGCACCAGCGCCGACACGTTCAAGCGTACCAACAAAGCTGCGGACTTGATTGTGCAGGAAGGAGCGGGCGCGGACGTGGAAGCGTATTTCCGGTCCGCCAATGGTGTCGACATGTTCGATGCGCAGTTCGTCGAGGGTTTTCTGCGGGCTGGCGGCCTGGCAAATCGAGCTCCGGAACGTCGTAAAATCGTGATTGCCAATCAGGCGATCAGCCCCGGCCTGCATGACCTCTGGGTCCAGCTCATGTTTGACCTGCCAGACCAAGCCGGCTTGATGGGTCGCTGGCGCGCGGCGCATCAGGATGCGGAACAGGTAGCGGCGTTCGGTGGCCGAGAACCGCGCGTGCCAATCATCGGCAACTTTGGCGCAGTTAATGATCGCCACCGGGGCCGGTTTGAGCTGAAAGTTCAGCGCTTCCGAGAGGCGGAACGGGTCCCAGTCTTTTTCCATGTCGCAATGGGCCACTTGCGCAAGCCCATGCACCCCGGCGTCGGTGCGCCCGGCGGCAGCGATGGTGTGCTCACGCGGCTCCAGCTTGGCCAAGGCAGCCTCGATGGCGCCTTGCACAGAAGGCTGGTCTGCCTGCCTTTGCCATCCGGCAAAAGGGGCTCCGTGGTATTCAACTTGCAAGGCGTATCTGGGCATGGGGCGTGCGATAGACCATTGGGCGGGGAAATTGAAGCCTTTCTGCCCACTGGAAATGACGCTGGGCCGCGCATAGGTTGAGGGCGAAACAGGCAAAGGGGCCAAAAGCTTGGTCATTTCCACACTTGCGGACGGGGTGGCCCGTCAAATTGAAGCGGCCTCTGATGCCGTCACCGGCGTATTTGAGCCGGTGGTGCGGCTGGGCGTGACAGGTCTGGCGCGCTCGGGCAAGACGGTGTTTATCACTTCGCTGGTGGCCAATTTGCTGGATCGCGGGCGCATGCCGCAGCTGGTGGCCAATGCCGAAGGGCGTATCGAGGCGGCGTTTTTGCAGCCGCAGCCGGATGATCTGGTGCCACGCTTTGATTTTGAGACTCATCTGGCGGCGATGACCGGGCAAACGCCGCATTGGCCGGAAAGTACACGCGCGATCAGCGAGCTGCGGGTGTCGTTGCGGGTGCGGCCCAATGGGCTGTTGTCTGGCTTTCAGGGCGCGCGCACGGTGCATCTGGATATTGTCGATTATCCGGGGGAGTGGCTGCTGGATCTTGGCTTGATGGACAAGAGCTTTGCGCAATGGAGCGTGGAGGTTTTGGAGCGCCTCAAAGGGCGCGATGAGGCGGCGGAGTATCTGGGGCTAGTGTCGGCCATGGATGGCGCGGCGGAGCTTGATGAGCCGAAGGCACAGGCTTTGGCGGCGGCCTTTACCGAGTATCTGCACGCGGCGCGTGGCGCAGGGTTTTCAGATTGCACACCGGGGCGTTTTTTGTTGCCGGGGGATTTGGCCGGATCACCTGTGTTGACCTTTGCGCCCATGGTGGCGGTGGAGAAGCCGGGGCGGCGGTCTATGTGGCGCACTTTTGAGAAGCGGTTTGAAGCTTATAAGGCGCAGGTGGTGAAGCCGTTCTTTCGCGACCATTTTGCGCGGATCGACCGGCAGGTGGTTCTGGTCGACGTGCTGGGGGCAATCCATGCAGGCCCTCGCGCCGTGGAGGACATGCGCGGCGGGCTGGCGGATACTCTGGCGGCGTTTCGCCCCGGAAAAAATGCGTTTCTGAAACGGTTGTTGATGGGCAAACGGGTGGAGAAAATCCTGTTTGCGGCGACCAAGGCGGATCATCTGCATCACAGCCAGCACCCGCAGTTGACCAACATCATGCAGGCGTTGACGCGCGAGGCGGCGGATCGAGCGCAGTTTGCCGGGGCCAGCACGGAGGCGCTTTCCTTGGCGGCGTTGCGCGCAACGGTGGAAGAAACGGTGACACATGAAGGACAAAAGCTCGACTGTGTGCGCGGGCGTTTGTTGGAAGATGGGCGGCAGGCGGCGTTTTATCCGGGGGCTTTGCCGCAGGATGCCAGCGCGTTGCTCAACCCAGCCAAAGAAGGCGCCGAGCGTTGGCTAGAGCGGGACTATCAGGTGATGAAGTTTGCCCCTGCTGCCAACACATTGCGGCCCGGTGACGGCCCGCCGCATATCCGCATGGATCGCGCGGCGCAGTTTTTGATTGGGGATATGTTGTGACCAATGGACCGGTTTTGATTGAGCTTGAAGATCAGGCGGCACCAGAAGTGGCGGATGCGGCGCCGGTTCCGGAGCTACATGCGCCAGCGCCAAGCGGGCAGGCGATGCAGGTGGCGGCACGGCTGGCCGCGCGCAAGCCAAGCCGGTTGACGCGGTGGTTCTGGGCGCTGGTGGGCATGTTCCTGAGCGCGGCTGTGTCTATGGCGGCTTGGGATTTTGCCACGGGCATGGTGGCACGCAATCAATACCTCGGCTGGGCGGTCACAGCGATTGGTGGGGCGGCGCTTTTGTTGGCGTTGCTGATCATTCTAAAAGAACTGGCAGGTCTGGCGCGGCTAAAACGCGTGGACGGCTTAAAAGCCCGCGCGGATACGGCGGCGCAGAGCCGCGAGATGGGGCAGGCGCGTGACATTGTTGACGAGCTGTTGCGATTTTATCGGGGCCGCGAGGATCTCGCCTGGGGGCGGGATAGCTTGGCCAAGCAGCGCAATGACGTGTTGGATGCGGACGCCCTCATGACGCTTGCGGAGAGCGAGTTGATGTTGCCTTTGGATCAGGCAGCGCAGCGCGAGGTCGAGGCGGCGGCGCGGCAGGTGGCGGCGGTGACCGCCTTGGTGCCATTGGCATTGGCGGATGTTGTGGCGGCGCTCACATCCAACATCTGTATGATCCGGAGGATTGCAGAGATCTATGGTGGGCGCTCAGGCACATTGGGCAGCTGGCGCTTGTTCCGGGCGGTGATGACCCATCTTGTTGCTACCGGTGCGGTTGCGGCGGGGGATGATCTGATTGGGACCATCGCGGGCGGTGGGGCTTTGGCAAAGCTGAGCCGTCGGTTTGGGGAGGGGCTGGTCAACGGCGCATTGACCGCGCGGGTGGGCGTGGCTGCGATGGAAGTCTGCCGGCCCTTGCCGTTTGGTGCGGGGCGTCGCCCAAGTGTTGCCGGGCTGGTAAAGCGGGCGTTGACCGGGTTGTTCTCCAAGGAGAGCTAAGCGCGATTAGCGCAGGATTGGCACGCCACCTTGGCCTTTCATCTTTTCGACCACACCGGCGCGCAGGCTGCGGCCAATGCGATGCGCGAGTGCGGACCAAGCTGCGGCCTGATCCTCACGCAGTTCTTCGCGTAGGGTCAAGTCAAACAGAGCCAGCCAGCCTTCAAACATGCCGGGGCGCACATTGCCCGCGTCGCGATGCACCTTGAGAGGATTCGCATCATAGGAGCGCTCATGCAGAATGGCGTTGGCCCAGAAGTCGACAATTTTGGCTTCATGTGTGGGCCAATCGTCGACGTGCACGGCAAAAACGGGGCCCAGTCCGGGGTGCTGACGTACAAGCGCGTAGAATGCAGCCACAACGCGGGCGATGTCGTCTCGTGTCACATCAAATTTCGGAGGCAGTGTCGCCATGGGTCTCTCCCTGTTGCGCGAGAGATAGGGGATCGGTGCGCGGGCGACAAGTATCGCCGCTTTACCATATGACCAGAGCGCCCTATAAGGCGCTTATGACGCAGATATTCGCAATTATTATTCGAATTATCAGCCCGGCGCTCTGAACCTACGAGCCGCCGGGACAAGGCGCATGGACTGCCGCGCCGCCCCTCGATTTTCCGCTAAGACCGCCCGAGAAGGACCGGACAGATGTGTGCCGATACACCCGAATACAAACAAACGCTGAACCTCCCAAAAACTGATTTCCCGATGCGCGCTGGCCTGCCCAAGCGTGAGCCTGCGTGGCTGGAGCGTTGGGAAAAAATGGGCGTGTATGACCGCCTGCGTGAGAAAGAAGGCCGCGAGCCGTTTATCCTGCATGACGGCCCGCCCTACGCCAATGGCCACTTGCACATTGGCCACGCGCTGAACAAAACCATCAAAGACATGATTGTACGCTCCCATCAGATGATGGGCCGCGACGCGCGTTATGTGCCGGGCTGGGACTGTCACGGCCTTCCCATCGAGTGGAAGATCGAAGAGCAATACCGCAAAAAAGGTAAAGACAAAGACGCGGTTGATATTGTCGAGTTCCGTCAGGAATGCCGCAAGTTTGCTGAGGGTTGGATCGACATCCAGCGTGAGGAATTCAAACGTCTGGGCATCACCGGCAACTGGCCTGATCCTTACATCACCATGGACTATCACGCCGAAGCCGTGATCGCCGATGAGTTCATGAAGTTCCTGATGAACGGCACGCTGTATCAAGGTTCCAAGCCTGTGATGTGGTCGCCGGTTGAAAAGACCGCGCTTGCTGAAGCTGAGGTGGAATACCACGACAAAGAGAGCTTCACGATCTGGGTGAAGTTTAAGGTCGCCAATGAAGGCAGCGATCTGAAAGACGCGCAGGTTGTGATCTGGACCACAACACCTTGGACCATCCCGTCCAACAAAGCGGTCGTTTATGGCGCCGACATTGCGTACGGCCTTTATGAAGTGACCGGCACGCCGGAGGAAAGCTGGGCCAATGTTGGCGATCGCTTCCTGCTGGCTGACAATCTCGCCGCTGATGTGATGACTCGCGCACGTCTGGATGCGGACATGTGGACCCGCGTGCGTGACGTGCCTGCGGATGAGTTGTCTGGTCTGGACCTGAAGCACCCGCTGCATGGGGCTGAAGGTGGCGAAGGCGAATGGGACGGATTGCGTGACTTCCGCGCGGCGCCATTTGTGACCGACACCGAAGGCACCGGCTTTGTGCATTGTGCGCCGTCTCACGGTATGGAGGAATTTGAACTCTACCGTGACCTCGGCATGCTGGAACAGATGATCACCTATAACGTGATGGACGATGGTGGTTTCCGCAAAGAGCTGCCATTCTTTGGTGGCACCTACATCCTGAACCGTAAGGGCAAGGAAGGCGACGCCAACAAGACCATCATCGAGAAGCTGGTTGAAGTTGGCGGTCTGCTGGCGCGTGGCAAGATCAAGCACAGCTATCCGCACAGCTGGCGCTCCAAAGCGCCGATCATCTATCGCAACACGCCGCAGTGGTTTGCCTCTGTGGATCGTAAGCTGGATGACGGCAAAAGCGAAATGGGCGACAGCATTCGCGAACGCGCACTGCGCTCGATTGATGAGCTGGTGAAATGGACCCCGCAAAAGGGCCGCAACCGCCTGTACTCGATGATCGAAGACCGTCCGGATTGGGTGCTGTCGCGTCAACGCGCCTGGGGCGTGCCGCTGACCTGTTTTGTCAAAAAGGGCCTGCTGCCAACCGACGAAGGCTTCCTGCTGCGTGATCCTGAGGTGAACGCGCGTGTGAAAGCTGCCTTTGAAGAAGAAGGCGCGGATTGCTGGTACATGGATGGCGCAAAAGAACGCTTCCTGGGTGACACGTACAACGCCGATGAGTGGGAGCAGGTGTTTGACGTGCTCGACGTGTGGTTTGACTCAGGCTCGACCCACGCCTTTGTGTTGCGCGACCGCGAAGACGGCGTGGCCGACGGCATTGCGGATGTCTACATGGAGGGCACCGACCAGCACCGCGGTTGGTTCCACAGTTCGCTGTTGCAGGCCTGTGGCACCAAGGGCCACGCGCCCTATCGCAATGTTGTGACGCACGGCTTCACGCTGGATGCCAAGGGCAACAAGATGTCCAAGTCCTTGGGCAACACGATTGTGCCGGAAAAGATTGTGCAGCAGTACGGTGCCGATATTCTGCGCCTATGGGTTGCCCAAACCGATTACACCGCAGATCAGCGCATTGGACCAGAGATCCTGAAAGGTGTGGCGGATAGCTATCGTCGTCTGCGTAACACCATGCGCTTTATGCTGGGCTCCCTGTCTGAGTTCACCGAGGCGGATCGTGTGGACGTGGCGGACATGCCGGAGCTCGAGCGTTGGGTGCTGCACCGTCTGGCCGAGCTCGACCACCAGGTGCGCAAGGGCTATGCGGAGTTCAATTTCCAGGGCGTAGTCTCTGCCGTGTTCAACTTTGCCACTGTGGAGCTGTCCGCGTTTTACTTCGATGTGCGCAAAGACGCGCTCTATTGTGATGGTGACACGCTGAACCGTCGTGCGGCCCGCACCGTGCTCGACATCCTGTTCCACCGCCTGACCACATGGTTGGCGCCGGTGATGGTGTTCACCATGGAAGAGGTCTGGCTGGAGCGCTTCCCGGGCGAGGACAGCTCTGTGCACTTGATTGACTTCCCTGAGACACCGGCGGATTGGCTCAACGAGCCGTTGGCGGCAAAATGGGCCGGTGTGCGGGACGTGCGCCGCGTGGTGACCGCCGCGTTGGAAATCCAGCGGACCGACAAGGTGATCGGCGCGTCGCTGGAAGCGGCACCTGTGGTGCATGTGCGCGACGCGGATGTGGTTGAGGCGCTCAAATCGGTGAACTTTGCCGACATCTGCATCACCTCCACCATCGAAGTCAGCAACGACCCGATGCCCGCCGAAGCCTTCCGCCTGCCGGAAATCGAAGGCGTGGGTGTGGTGTTTGAGAAGGCTGATGGTGAGAAATGCCAGCGGTGCTGGAAGATCCTGCCAGACGTCGGCCAGCACAGCCATGCGGGCGTTTGCGGTCGCTGTAACGACGCGCTGAGCTAATTTGCGCTCCAAATGATGCGCATTGTGAGGCGTCCCGCTTGCGGGGCGCCTTTTGCTTGGGCAGTGTGGCGTCATGTTACAAATGACCGTAGATACGCCAACCGGCCCCATGACCCTGACTGAGAAAGACGGCGCGATTGTGCGCGCTGAATGGGAGAGCGGCGGCGCAGATGACACCCCGTTGTTGCGCGCGGCGGCGGCGCAATTGGTGGCGTATTTTGACGATCCGGCGCAGGGGTTTGACTTGCCTTTGAAGGTTGAGGCGTCCGCGTTTCAACAACGGGTCTGTGACGCGATGTCGGCGATTCCGCTGGGTGAGACGCGCACCTATGGTGAGCTGTCAAAGGACTTGGGCGTGCCTGCACAGGCGATTGGACAGGGCTGCGGCGGCAATCCAATCCCGGTGATCATTCCCTGTCACCGTGTGCTCGGCGCAAATGGATTGGGCGGGTTTTCTGGCTTAGGTGGCGTGGAGACCAAGGTCTGGTTGCTCAAACATGAGCGGGCCGGTGGCCTGCTGATTTAATCAGAGCGTTTCGCGGTATATGAGCTGTTGCGCGGCACCCGCGAGGGTCAGGTAAACCGAGGTTGCAACCAACCCCCAATGCGCCCAGCTTTCCGGATGGAAATCGACCCAGGCGGCCCAACCGGCAAAGAAGGTCCAGCCCAATGCCATTGGAAAAGTCACCAAACGCCAGCGCTCCGTGCGGGTCGGATGCACAAATTTGATCGGCAGGAACATGGTGACGGCAAGCACGGTCACAAGGCCCAGACTGACCCAGAAATTAGGCTCCACTGCAAAGATCACAATCACCAGCATGTTCCAGCATCCGGGGAAGCCGGAGAAAGAATTGTCTTTGGTTTTCATGCGCGTATCCGCGAAGTAGAGCGCGGAAGCAAAAGTGATGATGATGATCGCAAACCAGCCGGTCCAGCCGTCCATCAGCCCGGATTTGAACAGCGCATAAGCCGGGATGAAGACATACGTGAGGTAGTCGATGATCAGGTCGAGCAAGACCCCGTCAAACTCAGGTGCGTTTTTCTTTACATGGTAGTGGCGCGCAAGCGGACCGTCGATGCCGTCCACAAAAAACGCCACCACCAGCCAGAGGAACATCAGGCTCCAGTTGCCATCCACAGCAGCCAGCATGGCCAGCATTGCAAAAACCGCCCCGGTGGCGGTGAGGAGGTGGACAGCGAGGGCGCGGGTACGAATGTTCATTGGGGTGTCATGCCGGAAATGGGGGCGGAGTGCAACGGGTGTGCGCCTGAAGCGGCGGTTTGAGGGCGGCAAGGACAGGTGCCTCCGGCGGGGATATTTTGAGCCAAATGAAGCCCTGCGCGTCAGGGCCGCGGTTTGAGCGCAAAAATCGCCTTGCGCACGGTCTCTGGTAGGGTGGTGTCAGCGCCCATCGGGGCGGCGTCCAATGCGGAGGCCACGTCTTTGGTCAGAATGCCTATGGTGTTGTCCTGGTCCCAGCCATCGCGGGCAAATTCGATGTTGTTGAAACCGGAGGCCAGCCAGTTTTGACCAGAAGAGGTGTGGATCAGGCTCAAGAGCGCCTCTTCGTCGATGCCCGCTTGATCCGCCCAGTCGAGCACCAGCCGCGTCATGGCGGTGTTGGAGGCGGCGAGCAGGTTGTTGAGCACCTTGGCTTGCATGCCTGCGCCGTAGTCGCCCATGGGATGGAAATGCGCGCCCATGGCGTCAAACAGTGGTTGATGATGGGCCAGAGCCTCTGTGTCTCCTCCCAACATAAACGACAGGCGCGCCTCCTTTGCGGCAATGGCGGCACCGGACATCGGGGCGTCGATCAGGGTGATGTGCGTTGGTACGCGGTCCCGTAGAGCGCGGACGTATTTGGGGGACAGGGTGGACGAAATGATCACTGTTTGCAGCTTGGGTGCGGTGTTGATCAGGTTTTGCATGCCAAACAGCACGTCATCGGTTTGGGTGATGTCGCGCACCACTGTGATCAAGATTTGCAGGTCTTTTCGGAAGGTGTCTAGTGCTCGCATTTGGGGGGCGAGGTCGCCGAACTCTGATGAAGCCCGGACATCGTAGCCAAAGGCGTCAAACCCTGCGCTGCGCAGCGCAGCCAGCATCGGTCCACCCATGCGGCCACATCCTGCGACACCAATTCCTGTGAGCTGCATGCAAGGTCCTCAAATTGCCCCGCCCACCGGTGCGGGCAGGGCGGGTAGGTTATGACAGAGCGCGTTTCAGCGCGGGAATGTTGCCCACCACTAACACGTCAAACGCCAACACAGCCAGCAGCGTCACGCCTACCAGCGGGAATGCCACGGAGAGCAAGGCCGCGATCAACAAAACACCTTTGAACAGGGGCATGTCTGAAGGCGCGGGAGGCGCAGCCAGGCGCAGGGCCTTGGCGGGGCGGCGTTTGAGCCACATGACCACGCCGGAGACACAGACAAAGATCACCAAGAGGCAGAACACGGTGTTCAAGAGCAGGTTCCACAGCCCCATGAGGCCCATATGCAGCGGAATGCCCACCGCCATGGATTTGCCCGCAACCGAATAGTCTGCAAAACGGACTTCGGCGAGGATTTTACCGGTGTATTGATCCACGTGAATGGTTGCATCAACGGTTGGGGTTGCGCTGTCGCCGCTCATGCTGTCCTGGTTGATGGTCCAGACGCCGGTGTCGTCACGCGGATAAGCCACACGGAAACGACCTTCGAGTCCCAGGTCGCGGCCCAAGGCAACAAGGCTGTTGAGGTCAACAGGTGCACCTTCAGCGGTGCCGGTAACGCCTACATTAGATCCAGAGGCCGGCATTGGGGTTTGCTCCAGCGCCCAAGGCACATCGTTTTGGTTGCCGTGGTTCATGCTGGCGTGGGTGCTGTCTGAGAGTGGCACGTTGTTCCACTTTTCAGCCGGGAAGGTGGACCAGGCCTGTACATATTTGCCGCCCCAGATGCCTGCCCAAGCCAGGCCGGAGATCAGGAACACCACCAACAACGCCGAGATCCAAAACCCGGTGACCGCGTGCAGGCTCTTCCAAAGTGCACGGCCTCGGGCCTTCAAGTTGGGAATAAACACCGAGGTGTCGCCGCCGCGCGGCCACCAGAGGTAAAGCCCGGTGAGCACCAGCACGAGGCCAAGGCCCGCTGCGATTTCGATCAGGCGATCCCCGGTATCGCCCAGCAACAGGGACCCGTGCACATTGTCAGCAAAATCATACCAGCCGGTGCGACGGTCCCAGTTGCCCAGCACCGCGCCAGTGTAGGGATCCACGGCCACCATCTGGTGATTGTCGCCAGTGTTGATGCGGAACACGGTGGCAAGGGCGTCGGATTTGGGGCCGATGTATTCGACTACAGAGCCGGGCACCGCGGATGTGGCGGCAGTGGCTTGGTCGGAGACACTCAACGCGGTCTCTTGAGGCGTAACCGTGATTTTTTCACCGTCGCGGCCGTCAAACTGAGTGATGAACATCATCATCATGCCGGTCACCGCCAACATGATCAAAAAAGGCACCACGTATAGCGCGGCGTAGAAGTGCCAGCGCCAGGCGGCGAAATAAAGTTTTTGAGAAAGAGACGTTGCGCTGGGTTGCTCTGCGCGCACGTCGGCAAATTGGCTGTCCTTGGCCATGAGGGAACATCTCCTGATGGGCCGCGCTTGGCACTGCAAGGCGGCTTATGTTGTGTTTGATTGTGTTGAGAACTCAGGAGAGAGTTGGGGGACCACGGGCGTCATATCGGCGGTGAAAGCCAGCACTATTGTTGGTGAAGTCCTGATGCTGCCAGCGGTCTGTCAGGGACGCAGAAAGCGGCATCGGGAAGGGGCCATTCAGAACCTGAACGGCCTCGGCAATGGCGGAGAAAGCACAGGGGCTGCGCTCTTCGCCAGTCTGTTCGTGGAACGGCACTGGTGTCCCGGTTTCATCGACGATGACTTCTGCAAAATTATCGCCAGTACAGATCACCAGCACCATTTGGCCATCCGCCAACGTCTTTGGCATCCATCCCATAGGGATGGCCGCTGAGGCCATAATGGCCAGCAGAAGCACCAAAGACGTCACAAAGCGCATGGGTTATTCGAGACCCGCGATGATCGAGCGCAGCGTGGCGATGCCGTCGCCCTTTTCAGAGCTGGTCAGCACAATCTCGGGAAAGGCTGCCGGATGCTTGGAGAGCTTCTCACGGACCTGCTTGAAGATCTTCTCGCGGTCTTTCTCTTTGACCTTATCCGCTTTGGTCATCACGACCTGAAACGTCAGAGCGGAGCTGTCCATCAGCGACATGATCTCTTCGTCGACATCTTTGATGCCGTGACGGGTGTCGATCAGCACAAAAGCGCGGCGCAGGTTGGCGCGGCCAGAGAGGTAGCGTTTCAGCAGGCGTTGCCATTTCTCCACCACTGCCAGAGGCGCATTGGCGTAGCCGTAGCCGGGCAAATCCACAAGATAGTGGCTGTCGGTCAAGGTGAAGAAGTTAATCTCCTGCGTCCGACCCGGTGTGTTGGACGCGCGTGCCAGGCGGCTGCGGTTGGTCAGCGCGTTGATCAGCGTGGACTTGCCGACATTGGAGCGGCCCGCAAAGCAGACCTCAATGCGGTCACCCGCCGGCAGGCCATCCATGGCCACCACACCTTTGAGGAACTCGGAGTTGGAGCCGTCAAACAGCTTACGGCCACGCTCATACGCGATTGGTTCAGGATCTTCGACAAAGGGGAAGGGAAGCTGCATCAGAGCACCTCTGCTGTGTTGCCGACAGAAATATCGCCGGATTTGGTCACCACACCGTAGACGCCAAAGTCCTGATGGCCAAAGGCTTCGTTCAGAACACCCAAAGTGTCCGCGTCGCGCAGGCCTGTGTCGGTGTTGGCCGTGGTCGCTTTGCAGCGCGTGATGCGTTCACGCACCTCAATTTCGGTTTCGCCGATGCGGAGTGTTTTGCCAATCCAGTCAAACTCTTCCCATGGGGCAAAGCCATCGAGCCAGATGTTGCCGCGCCAGCGTTCGGTGGCGAGCTTGCGCCCCAGACGGCCTTCGATGGCGCGATGGCTGGCTGTGGTGTGGATCGAGATGGATGGGAAGGGGCTGTCGGTCATGCCAAATTCCCCGGCGGGCACCAGTTTGGCACTTGCGGCACGGTCTTTGGGCATGATGGGGCGAACCCAATCAATCAGCTTGTCGCCTTGGGTTTCCGGATCAAAGGTCAGCTCCCAAAGGTCCGGGTGCTGCAAGGTGATCTTACCACTGGCTGCGTCGACCTTGGCAGTGATTGCCTGCAGGGAAGGGGCGCCGGCTGCGCGGGAGAAATTGACGCAGCGGGCCCATTCGCCGCCTTCGGTTTTGGCGCGCTCATGTGCAACGGCGTAACGACGATCCCAGGGGAAGGTTTGCCCCTCCACCAAAGAGATATGACCCACGGACTCGCGTCCGTGGGCCTTTATCGGGTGTCGCCAAAGTGCGGAGACGGTTCCCATTACTTGGCGTCCTCTTCCGGCGGCTTCTTCTTGAAGCTGGATGTGATGTTGCCAAACACATCCGGCTTATAGCCATGCTGACGCATGATGCCGTACTGCTGGATGAAGGTGATCACGTTGTTGGTGATCCAGTACACCACCAGACCAGAGGCGAAGCTGCCAAGCATGAACATGAAGACCCATGGCATCCAGGCAAAAATCATTTTCTGCGTTGGATCGGTTGGGGCCGGATTCAGCTTCTGCTGCAGCCACATGGAGATACCCAGCAGGATTGGCAGGATGCCCAAGGAGAAGATTTCAAAGAAGCCGAGCTCCGGTACGCCGTAGGGCAAGATGCCAAACAGGTTGAAAATTGAGCTTGGGTCCGGCGCGGAGAGATCGGTGATCCAGCCAAACCACGGCGCGTGACGCAACTCTTTGGTCACAAAAATCACTTTGTAGAGCGAGAAGAAGATTGGGATCTGGATCAGGATTGGCAAACAGCCAGCCGCCGGATTGACCTTTTCCTTCTTATACAGCTCCATCATGGCTTGCTGCATCTTCTGACGGTCGTCGCCCGCGTTTTCCTTGAGCTTCTCCATCTGTGGCTGAAGCTCTTTCATCTTCGCCATAGAGGCATAAGATTTGTACGCCAGCGGGAAGACGATGATTTTCAGAACAACGGTCAGCGCAATGATCGCCCAGCCCATGTTGCCAATGACACCATAGAGCCACATCAGGAGCCACATGATTGGTTTGGTCAGGAAAGAGAACCAGCCCCAGTCGATGGATTCCAGCAGGCCTTCAACACCTTCGTCGTTCTGGTAGGCGCGAATTTTGCCCCAGTCTTTGGAGCCCGCATACAGGCGCGAGTTGACGGAAGCGGTTTCACCCTCGGCCACCTGCATGGTCGGCATCACCGCTTCGGTTTGGTAGATGTCGCGCGATGCGTCGTATTTTGCCACAGATTTAAACGGCTTGCCCTGTTCAGGGATCAATGTGGCCATCCAGTAGTGGTCGGTGAAGCCGATCCAGCCGTTGGCTTCGACCTGGGACACTTCCGCGGGCGCGCCTTCGCGCTGATCGAAGGTGTAGTCGGTCATGCCATCGTAGTCAGTTTCGGTCAGCTCGCCGTCGGCCATGGAGATCAGGCCTTCGTGCAGGATGAAGAAGTTCTTCAGATCATCCGGCTCGCCGTAGCGCGCCAGAACGCCATAGGGTGCCAGAGCAACAGTGCCTGCGCCGGTGTTTTCCACGGTCTGCTCAACGGAGAACATGTAGTCTTTGTCGACCGAAATGGTGCGACGGAAGATCAGGCCAGCGCCATTGTCCCATTTCAAAGTGATTGGGGTCTCAACGGTGAGGGTTTCACCACTTTCGACGGCCCAAAGCGTGTTGGAACCCGGCACTTGATCCAAAGACAGGCCGGCACCTGGTGCCCAGCCATAAAGCGCGTAGTAGGCGTTTGGTTCACCGTTGGGCGACAGGAAGGTCACGATGGGTGAATCCGGTTCCTGCGTCTCGCGATAGTCGTTGAGTTTCAGATCATCCAGACGGCCACCCAGCAGGGAGACGGAGCCCGACAGACGCGCCGTGTCGATCTCCACACGTGGCGCGTTGGCAACGGCTGTGGCCTCAACGGATGTGGCCGCGCCAGAGTCCGCGGCATCTGTGGTGGCAGTGGCCGGTGCGGTGGATGGCGTGACCGCGTCGATGCTTTCGACTGCAGTCAGTGCATTTGGATCCTGAGTGGCCTCAGGAGGGGGAAACAAGACGAACCAGATCAGGATGACGCCAAAGCTGAGCGCCGTCGCGAGGATGAGGTTCTTGTTCTGATCGTCCATTGCCGCAAGCCATCTGTCATTGAAAGGTTGGGGAGGTTCAACAGAGGTGGCGGCCAAAGGTCAAGGGGATTCGGCCCAATTGGCACGAAACGCGGCGGTTCGTTGCGTGTGTGGATACCGTAGATGCAAGGGCGCTGCGGCGCTTATTGTGGCTTGTTGCCAATCTGAAGCGCGGGACCAATCTTTTCTTGATGCTCGGTCATCCACTTGATGGTCTCATAAAACGGCATTGGGCGGGCGATGCCGTACCCCTGCACATGAGAGCAGCCAAGCTGCGCCAGCATTGCGTGTTCTGCTGAGTTTTCAACACCTTCGGCCAATGTTTCCAGGCCCAAACGCTCAGCCATGGTGACAATTGCGGCAATCATGCGCTGTTGATCGGGGTCTTTGTCGATGTTGGTCACAAAAGACCGATCGATCTTGATGCGCTTGACTGGCAGGCGGCGGATTGAAGATATCGAGGCGTGACCTGTGCCAAAGTCGTCCAGATCCACGGTGCAGCCCAAAGCGCTGATGGCTTCGACATTGCGCACGACCATGTCATCCGGCGTACCAGCAACAACACTTTCAAGCACTTCGATGCCCAAACGCTTTGCTTCGAGCTCAGTGCGGTCCAATTCCCATTGGATACGCTCCACCAACGTGGGGCTGCGCAGTTCTTCACCGGCAAAGTTCACGCCGACCATTGGCACCGTGAACCCTGCGTCGTCCCAGGCGCGCACTGCGTCGAGCGATTGGCGCAGCATCAGGTCCGCCAGCTGGCCCATTTGACCAGTCTGGTGCAGCACATCGAGGAACTGGATGGGCGCCAGAATGCCGCGTTCTGGGTGTTCCCAGCGGGCCAAGGCCTCAAAACCGGTCACAAGGCCTGTGTCTGTGGACACTTGCGGTTGGAACCAGGCGCGAATTTGGTCGCGCTGCAAGGTGCGCGCTGCTTCGCTTTGGGTTTTGCGGCGGGAAATCACCTTGCGGCCCATATCTGTGGAATAGGCGCGGATGTTGCTGTCGCCGGTCAGCTGGGCTTCACACATGGCCATGTCTGCGGCCTGAACCATCGCCGTTGCGGAGGGGCGGTTGAGGCGGGAGGACAGGCAGAAACCAATGGAGCAGCTGACGTAAATGGACGCCATCTGCAGCGGCATGGGCTCTTCGATAGCGGTTTGAAAGCGTGTTGCCATTTGAATGCCGCTTTCGATGTCAAAAAAGGCAATGGGCTCCAAAGCCACGGCAAACGACGCATCGCCAGAACGAGACACTAAATCGCCGGACCGCAGCGCGTTTTTTAGGCGTTCAGCGACATAGCGCAACACCTCTTCGGCGGCTTGATCCCCGTGGTTTTCACGCAGGCGTGCAAAATTGTCGATCTTGATCGAGAAACAAGCGGTGGTGCGCCCGTCTTCTTCAAGGGTTTCCATTTTTTCCTGCATCTGGCGTTCAAAACCAGCCGGCGTGAGCAGCCCGGTCAAGCCGTCCACTTCGCTCTTCTTGCGCCGTTTGCCTGTCGCAAACGGAGAGAGCATCAAAAACGGCACCGGCAACAGGAACGCACAGACCAAAAGCCCAACTTCGCCAAATCCAAGCCAGGCCGCCAACGTCACCAGGGGAAACAGCAGAGGCACCACACGTCGCACAGAAGATTCCCGAGCCCAGTAAGCCCGGAACGAAGCCAAGAATGTATCCAGTCGAGACTGCATATGTGGTGTCCTATGACGCATAAATCTTAGTTTAGTGTCATCGATTCTCTTAAGTGTTCAGTTAACGTAGCTTAGGGATGGTATCCGAATTTTCCTCAAATTTTACTGATTCTCGAATTAATCCGGTAAAATCGAACAGTTTTGGATCCATCATATGGCTTGGACGGATGTTGGTTAGAGCTTTGAACATCACTTGGCGACGTCCTGGGCTGTTGGCCTCCCACTGATCAAGGATCTGCTTAACCTGTTGGCGTTGCAGGCCATCTTGAGACCCGCATAGGTCACACGGGATGATGGGATAATTCAGGGCCTTGGCGAATTTCTCACAATCCTGTTCGGCCACATGTGCCAGCGGGCGATAGACAAAAAGATCGCCTTCTTCGTTAACAAGCTTGGGCGGCATGGTGGCCAGACGGCCACCATGGAACAGATTCATGAAGAAGGTTTCGAGGATGTCGTCCCGGTGATGTCCAAGGACCACGGCACTACACCCCTCTTCGCGGGCGATGCGATAGAGGTTGCCGCGGCGCAGACGGGAACACAGCGCACAAAAGGTCCGTCCTTCGGGCACTTTGTCTTTCACAATCGAGTAAGTGTCTTGGTATTCGATGCGGTGCGGCACCTGCATCTTTTCCAGAAACGCCGGCAGAACTGTGGCCGGGAAGTTGGGCTGTCCCTGATCCAGATTGCAGGCCAGAAGTTCAACCGGCAGCAATCCGCGCCATTTCAACTCATGCAAAACTGCGAGCAGGGTATAGGAATCCTTACCGCCGGAAAGGCATATGAGCCACTTCGCACCGCGTTCGATCATGCCGTACTGTTCTATGGCCTCGCGCGTTTGACGCACGATTCGCTTGCGCAACTTCTTGAAATTGGTCGAAGAAGGCGCGTCCTGAAACAGCGGATGGATATCATTGAGGTCGTCTAACATGCCGTGCCTTATGCGAAAGGATCGTCCAGGGTCAATCTATCCCCAAGGATATCCACAGGTTGGCATCGGACCGCAAGCGCTCGTAAGGAAAACCAGACCCCGTGTGATTTGAGGCACACGATATCATAGTGATGGGCTGCAGGCGTGATTGACTGAGACAGTGTCTTGCGAAAGCCTGCCTTTATTGGGCTTCTGCCGTGTCAGCGCCGAATTGATAGCGCTCTCAAATGGGTCCGAGATGGGGAGGGCTTAACAACATGAGCTTGAAAGGGCTCAGGGAAACAGTTTGTTTCCTTTTTGGCGGGGGCTGCGCGTGTTCACAAACCACGCACAGCCTATGATTTGCCGATTACTGAAGTTGATCTTCGTTGCATTTCTTGGCCAGATCCAGCGCCTTGGCGGTGCCAGCCAGATCAACAATGAACGAGTATTCTTTTTCCGGGAACACGGTCATGGTGGGCGCACGGCGAATGGCGTCGTACACCTCAGGGTCGTCGGTCAGCACATAGCCGCCGCTGTAGCCTTTGGTGATGTTGCCGCGCATGCCGGTGGCTTCGCCAACATAGAGGTTTTCACCAATCAACAGCGCCACATCCTGTTTGACGTCGGTGCGGATGTTGGTGTCGGCCTTGGTGAAAATACCGATGTAGCCAATGGCGCGATCTTTGGTCAGGCCCATTTGGATGACGTTGTCCAAGCCGTCTTTGGTTTCCACCATACAGGTGCCTTTTTCCGTGTCGATGTGCACGTTCCAGCCATCAACCGCACCGTATCCGACAAATTTGTCAGCCATGGCGGCAGTGCTGCCCAGGGCTAGTGCGGCCGTGGTGGCCAAAATATGAGAAAGGCGCATGGGAAATCTCCTGAAGGACAATTGAATGGCGTCAGGCTAGCACTCTTATGGCGGGTGTCCAGACGTGTTTGTGTGTGTTTGGTCGCAGGGTTACGGCTTGTCTTCGCTGTCGCAGCGGCAGGGAGGGACGGGGTCATATCCGCTACTACCAAAGGGATGACACCGGCCAATGCGGCGCAGGGTCAACCAACTGCCTTTGATCGCGCCATGTTTTTCCAGCGCTTCCAGCGCATAGGCTGAACATGTTGGTTGATAGCGGCAATTAAAGCCAACCCACGGGCTGAACACCAAGCGATACAGGCGAACGGGAAGGGCGGCGATATGTGCAAGCGGAGACATGCGCGTTATGTAGGCGAAGTGGCGCGCATAAAAAAGGCCGCGGTATGCGGCCTTTTGGGATTACTTGACGATGTGCTCGTCTTTCACAAACATATTGGCCCAGGCGCGGTCGATCAGATCGGGCCGCATTTGGTAAGGAATGCCCTCAAACTCACAGATCGAGATGATCTGATCAATTAGGAACACCGGCTGATAGTTGGCATAGGTGTTGTCGATGGTGGGGTATTTGGTTTTGAGCAGGTGAATGAGAGATGTCTCATCCAGCGGCAGACCCTTTTTCTTGGCGACCAGCGCAAAGATTTTCAGGAAGTTCTCCTGGCTTGGGCCGTCGATTTTGATCTTGTAGAAAATCCGGCGCAGGGCGGCTTGGTCAAAAATCTCGTTTGGATGGAAGTTGGTGGAGAAGATAACCAACGTGTCAAAGGGCACTTCAAATTTCTCACCAGACTGAAGCGCAAGAATGTCTTTGCTTTCTTCCAGCGGCACAATCCAGCGGTTCACCAAGGATTGAGGCGACTCTTCCTGGCGGCCCAGATCGTCCACGATAAAAATGCCACCGGTGGATTTGAGTTGCAGCGGCGCCTGATAGGTGCGGGCTGTTGGATTGTAGACCAGGTCCAGCATGTTCAGGGACAATTCGCCCCCGGTGATCACGGTTGGGCGGTCACATTTTACATAGCGGCTGTCAAACCTGGCAACGCGGCGCAGGCTTGACATGTCTTGCTCATCACCTTCAGCGGCAGAGTGCACAATCGGGTCATAGACGGTGATCACCTGACCGGCATATTCGATGGCGTGCGGCACGTAGACCTTGTCACCCATAGCGTCACGAATGCCATTGGAAATCGAAGATTTACCGTTGCCGGGAGGGCCATACATCAGGATCGAGCGACCTGCGCCCACAGCAGGGCCAAGCTGATCGAGCAGGTCCGGCGGCAGGATCAGGTGGCCCATCGCGCCGGTGAGCTGATCGCGGGAGATTTGAATGTTGCGGATCGACTGGCGTTTCACCTGCTCGCGGTACACATCCAGCGGCACTGGCATCGCGCCAAAGTACTCAGACTGGGCCAAAGCGTCCAAAGCGCGGTTCTTGCCCGCATCGGTGAGTTGATAACCCATTTCATTGCCGGAGTTGGCGTTCAGCGTGCCGGTGGCCTCAAGCAGTTTTTGCTCACGCGCCATATCCACCAGCTCTTGCGTCACCGCAGAAGGTAGGCAGATGGCTTTGGAAATGTCGGTGACCATATCCACGTTTTTGCGGAACATTGTTTTCAGAAGGATGTCGCGCATCATCACCCGTGGGAGTTTCATCTCCTCAATCCGCTTGGGGGGCGGGGGGGCCATCACGTTGGCGGTCTGCATATTCATCGACGCAACACTCCTGAGAGAGGGCCGTTTAGCCCTCGGTCTGTTTCCATCCCATAAACAATCAAAAGGTGGCGTTTTTTGGGCCGCATCGGGCCAGTATCAAGGTGCGCGCCGTCTATTGACCGTGCAGAACGCCCAACAAAAGGTAGGTGCAGAGGGCCAATCCAATGCCCGTGCCCATCGGAATGGTGATCTGATCGCCTTTGCCAACATTGATGTTGTTCTCAGAGGCTTTGAGCTTCCAAGCGGCCCAATCCGGTGCAAGCTTGCGCAAAGGCGTCGCGCGGACAATCAACGTGGCCAAGACGGCCACAACAATGGATGCAAATGTGATGATCAACATGTAGCTGGCATCATTTTTGTCGACAAAAAGCGCGACCACAGCGGCCATTTTTACGTCACCAGCACCGACCTGACGTGCCATCCACATCAGCAGAAGCACCGCAAACACGACGCCATAATTGGCGAAACGCCAGGCAAATTCCATGATCGGCAAAGTGGTTAAGCCTACCACAACAAAGATCGCAAACAGCGCCCAGACGGACAGGTTGCTGATCTTCTTATACTTCATGTCCACCCAAAAAATGTAGACACAAAGCGGCAACGCTGGGATCAAAGCCCAGAGCGCAAATGTGCTGGAAACCTGCATCAAGAAACCTTAGCCGTTTTCGAGTGCATCCAAGGCGCGCACCGCGGCCTCAAAGTGTTGCGGATGGGTTTCCACCGCTTCGCGCAACAACACTTTTCCGGTTTCGGTGTCGCCCTGCTTGATCGCAGACAGTGCCAGCGTGTGCAGAAGCTGTGCCCGCTCGGTTTGCACCATCGGAATCACTGGCAACGTGTATTGACGTTGGGCACCTCGGGCCAGAACCATGTTGTTTTTGGCGGTGAACAGTGTGCTGTCCTGACGCACGGCTTCACCAAACAGACGCTCCGCTTCGGTATAATCCCCGCGGGTCAGCTTGGAGTAGCCCCAGTTGTTCATCACACCAGCCGGGCGCGTTGTCAGGCCTACAGCAATCTCATAGAAGCTGTCAGCCCGGTTCCACTCTTTGTTGCTGTCAGCAATCATCGCTTCAAGGCGGTAGCGCTTGAAGGTTTCATGGGTCGGCGGGATGCTGTCGAGTGTTTTCTCAGCGTCGTCCCACATACCTGCACGGATTTGTGCGTCGGCCATATCCACGCGGTCGTTGGCCGTGCTGTCTTTGTGCTTGGTAACCTGTTTCCATGCTGGCACGGCTTCGGTGAAGCGCTTGGCGCGGACATAAGACACAGCCAAGCCACGCTGAATATCAATGCGGTCGGGGTTGCCTTTTAAGGTGCGTTGGAAATAGGCGATGCCTTCATTGGGATCGGCAACCGTCAACATCACGTCAGACAGGTTCGCCTCATCCACCGCGTTCACGTCCTGAATGGCCCGTTCAACGCTTTCATCACTCTTGTCAGCGCAAGCTGTCAACGCGACTAGCCCGGCCACACAAATAGTCCCCAAAACAGGATGGCGCATGTTTGCGTCCTTTGCTGCTCTTGCTCTCAATTCATGGCGTCTGGCGGATCACGTAGTCGCTGCTACCCCGCCGCACCAATTTATATTCTTGTTCTTTTACGTCACCATAGACGGGTTGATTCGAATTTGCGAGTGCCAAGCGCAAATTATCGCGGATTGCGTCACTTTCGCCATTGTCCAGCGCATAAGCGCGGCGCAGGATCTGTTCTGCCTCGCCAAACTTGCCCTGCTCCAGAAGCGTGATGCCAAGGTTGTTCCACGTTTCAGGGTGGGAGTTGTCAGCCTCGATAGACGCGCGCAAAAGATCTTCGGCCTGGCCCAGACGTCCCATGACAAGGTTCGCAGTGCCCACGGCGGCCAGCACATCCGGGGTGCGGCCTTGCTCAAGTCCTGCACGGACAAAGGCGTCCATTGCCAACTCGGTTTCGCCAGCTTCCATAAGCCGCCAGCCAACAACCAGCCCATCAACGGCCTCACCTCCGTGATCAACGGATGGGGCGTAAGGGCTGTCGTTTGACGCGCCAAAGCCGCCTGGGTCACAGGCGGCTACAGCACAAGTCAGGGTCATCAGGGCCAAAGCCCGGAGGTGTGTCATTTGGGACGCTTTTTTGCTCGTTTTTGCCTCACTGGCCGAGCTGGGTGATCCCAATCACAGAAGGGCTGACCAAGATAATCAACAGCGGCGGTACAGTGAGCCCCATAGTGGCCAATGTCATCTTTGTTGGCAACTTGTTTGCCGCTTCTTCGGCGCGCATCACCCGTTTGTCACGCATCTCGCCAGCATAGACCCGCAACGCTTCGGCGATCGAGGTACCAAAGGTGGCCGATTGGATCAAAACGGTCACAAAGGAGGACACGTCTTGCACACCACAGCGTTCGCCCATGTCGGCCAAAACCTGAGATTTGTCTTTACCGGCCTTCATTTCGTGGGCCACAATTTCGAACTCTTGAGCAAGCGCAGGGTAGGAGGCGCGCAATTCACCGGCCACGCGCACAATGGATTGATCCAAGGACTGACCCGCTTCGACGCAGACCAGCATCATGTCAAGGCTGTCGGGGAAACCAGCGGTGATCTCCTCTTTGCGCTCTTCCACGCGGCGGGTAACCCAGTATTTGGGCAGGAAATATCCAGCGCCCCCGGGGCCAAGGGTCCAGAACAACATGTCCGTTGTGGAGGACTGATCGGTTTGCTTCACAAGGATAAAGTAGGTTACGCCAAGCACCAAGCCGCCAATGCCCAACACCATCTGTGCCAAGTGGAAGGCCCGGACCGCGTCGCGAGATGGGTATCCGGCCTGCATCAGTTTGAGGCGCACCGAGCTCAGCTCTTCTTCGCTTTGCGGCTCAAGGAAAGCTTTGTATTTGTCGAGCTTGGCATTGGACGCCTTGCGGCGCAGGCGCTCTTCTTTTGTGGCCCGCGCCGAAGATTTTTGGGTCTGCGACTTGTTGAGTTTGGAAATGGGGTCGTCTTGGCGCGCCATGACGGCGGCGGCCACGAGAAGAGCAAAGAACAGGCCCAGGACCAGGATCGCTATCATCGGACCACGTGGTCCAAGCATATCGGTCAGCATCATGTTTAGGGCTTCCATAGTGGTCATCGCGGGATCTCCTTAAACTTTGATGTTGGTCAGAATTTTCATGACAATGAGGTTCATGCCCAGAAACACGCCCACGGCGATACAGCCAGGGATGTAGAGCCAGTGATCTTTCACTTCGTCATAGTAATTTGGGTCCATCACGTTGATTGCGATCAGCGCAAGCACCGGGAAGGCAGATAGAAATTTGCCGGACCATTTGGCCTCAGCCGTAATCGCTTTTACGCGGCGAAACAGCCGGAAGCGCGCACGGATCACTTTGGAAAGACCTGCGAGAATCTCGGCCAAGTTACCACCGGATTGCTGCTGGATGGTCACGGCAACCGACAAGAAACGCATGTCTTGCATATCGAGGCGTTCCGCCATGTCCTTCAGCGCTTCGCCCAGATCGCGGCCGTAAGCGGCCTCATCTGAGATCACCCCAAACTCGGTGGCCAGAGGGTCGTCGATTTCTTTGGAGACAATTTGCAGCGCGGCAGAAAACGGGTGGCCGACCCGTAGGGAGCGCACCATCAATTCAATGGCATCGGGCAGCTGTTCTTCGATCATCGAGATGCGCTTACCAGCCTTCATCGAAACCCAAGTGTACACACCACCAACGCCCATCATCACCGCAATGCCTGCGCGTGTGATCACGCCGGTTTGGGTGCCAATGGTCAGGCCCAGAAACGCAAAGATCGTGACCGCAACCATGATGAGGATCAATTGTATGGGCGTAAACGCAATGGCAGCCTTTTGTGCCTTTTCTGCAAGCGCCGAATAGAGCGGAATACCTTTGCTCTCGCTGTGTTGTTTCATCTCCTTGCGGAGTTGTTCCAACACTTCGTCACGTTTGGCGCCTTTATCCAGCATCTCCAACCGGCGGTTCACGCGGCTATTGAGGCTGATGGATTTGCCAAATACTGTCAGGTAGACACCTTCGACCAAGACAAAGACGCCGACAAAAATCAGTCCGTAAACAATGAGTTCGGGTGAAAATGGCATGTCTGATTACCCCGCAGACGGTTCATAAATTTCAGGCGGCAGATCGTAACCCCAGAGACGGAAGCGCTCGGAAAAGTGCGAGCGCACGCCGGTCGCGGTGAAATGGCCGATAATCTTGTTTTCCGGCGTCAAACCTGTGCGCTGGAAGCGGAAGATTTCCTGCATGGAGATTACGTCGCCTTCCATGCCGGTGATCTCGGTGATCGAGGTCATGCGGCGCGACCCGTCCTGAAGACGGGAGGCCTGCACAATGAGGTTCACAGCTGAGGAAATCTGAGACCGCACTGCTTTGAGTGGCATCTCGATCCCGGCCATGGCGATCATGTTTTCCAGACGTGAAATACCGTCGCGTGCGTTGTTGGCGTGAATGGTGGTCATAGAGCCGTCGTGGCCGGTGTTCATGGCTTGCAGCATATCGATCACTTCCTCGCCACGTGTCTCGCCAACGATGATGCGGTCAGGGCGCATACGCAGGGCGTTTTTCAGACAGTCGCGTGGGGACACTTCGCCTTTGCCTTCGACGTTTGGCGGGCGGCTTTCCATGCGGCCAACGTGCGTCTGTTGCAGTTGAAGTTCCGCTGTATCCTCGATGGTCAGAATGCGCTCGGCGTTGTCGATAAACGAACTCAGTGCGTTCAAGGTTGTGGTTTTACCGGAACCCGTACCGCCAGACACAATCAAGTTGAGGCGGGTGGATACCGCTGCCTGCAAGTAGGCGGCCATTTCCTCGGAAAACGCCCCAAACTTCACCAGGTCATCAATGCCCAGCTTGTCTTTCTTAAACTTACGAATGGAGACGAGTGAGCCGTCCACCGCAATGGGGGACACCATGGCGTTAAAGCGCGAGCCATCAGCCAAACGGGCATCCACATACGGGTTGGATTCATCAACCCGACGACCCACAGCAGATACGATCTTATCGATAATGCGCAGCAGGTGACGCTCGTCTTTAAAGACGATGTCTGTGAGTTCCAGCTTACCAGCGCGCTCGACAAAGATCTGTTTGGGACCATTGACCAGAATATCGTTGACGGTTTCGTCTTGCAGCAGGGTTTCCAGCGGACCGAGGCCGGTGACCTCATCATAGAGCTCCTGAAACACCGTTGTGCGCTCTTCGCGATTGAGCACAATTGCTTTTTCCTGCAGCACTTCGGTGGCAATTGCAGTGATTTCCGCCCGCAGCTCGCGCTCGGAGGCTTTGTCCAGGGCGGCGAGGTTCAGGTTGTCCAGCAGCTCGCGGTGCAGCTCAAGCTTGATTTCGCCCAGGCGTTCCTTGCGGCGGCGTTCCTTGTCACCGGCGACAACCACACCCGCAGTCTTTTCGACAATCGGGCGGCGCATGACCTTTTTCTCTGCGACAGCCGCCTCAAGGGCAGCAGCCGTAGGTTTTGGCGCGGGATCGGCCTTCTTAGCATCAACCTTGGCGACTTTTTGGGCAACCGCGGCATCAGGCTTTGCTTCGGACTTTTTGTAGCGGGAAAACATTACGACGGTCCTTTGTTACGCGGCTTTTTCGCTGGATTGATCCAGCGCGTGCAGGCTGGCGGCGAGTTTGGCAATTTCTTTGCGCAGCGGATTTTTCGCAGCGCTGATGGCGAGAGGTTGGCCGTGATCCGAAGATTGGGTCACCTGTTTGCCGCCATCCGGCATGTTCAAATCGATCGAGATGCCCAGGCTTTCCGCCAGACGTTTCACGCGGCTTTTGCCAGCCAGATCGGTAAATTTCGGTGCCCGGTTCATGACATAGCGCAGTTTTTCAAATGGCAGGTCTTCAGCCTGCAACGCCCGCTTAAGGCGCATGGCGTTTTGTGCCGAACGCATGTCGATTTCCATGGTGGCAAAGTAGACATGAGCCGCCTGCAGCACGACTTCAGACCACTGCACCAGCGTTGATGGCATGTCGACAATCACATAATCATAGTGTTTGCGCGCCATCTCCAACATGCGTGCAATGTCATCTGGGCTGACAAGATCCAAGGGAATGATCTCGGCAGGGGCCGTCAGAACATGCAGCGTCTCTTCGTAAGTTTGCAACGCCTGGCCAAAGCTCTCGCTATCCATGCTTTCGGTGTCTGTCAGAAGCTCAAACACAGCATCTGGCCGTGGCATGTCCAGATATGTCGACATGGTGCCAAACTGGAGATCCAAATCCACCAGGCATACGCTGGGGGCATCTTTGCCTGTTGTGGCCAATTCCCAACCAAGGTTGGTCGCCAAAGTGGTGGCGCCTGTGCCTCCGGCAAGGCCGTGCACTGCGATCAACACGCCTTCACGTGAATCTTCGGTGGCGGCCAGCTTCACTTGTGATGCTGCAGGAATCTCGGCGGCCTTGGCGGCGGCGCGAATTTTGTCGATGGCGGCTTGCAATTCGCCGGGCGGAATCGGGTAGGGGATAAACTCATCGGCGCCGTGGCGCAGCAATGTGTGCAAAGACGCAGGGGTCACGTCCTCAGCGATCAAAAGTGTGCGAATGTTGCGGTTGCGTGCCTCTGTGATGATCTCGGTGAGCTCATCCAGCGAATCCTCATCCATGTCATCCATCGCGATGGCAATGAATTCAAGCTGCTCCGCTTCGGGTTGCGCCATGAATGGCACGGCATCCTCAAAGCCGAGGTCGCCCCATTGTTCCCCAAGAGCTTCTTCCATATCCACGATCAGAAGTTCAAAATTCTGCACATCCCGGCAGATTGTACATGCCAGGATTGGATTTTGATCGGTTTGCAGCGCTTCGCTACTCATCTTCAGCCTCAAGTCCTCTGGCGCATCTTGCGCCTGTTGTTGTGCAGAGGTGCCCACCTCTTTTGGCATTGGCCCGTCAATCACCCCGATTGCCGGCGGCCCGACTCGCGTCAGACACACTTTGCCTCGGGAATGAAGATCACCCCCAACTTGGGCAACATTGGGGCCAAAAAGCCGAAATTGTGCGGTATTGTGCGACGATCCTCTCAAATGTGACGGATCGTTTCTGAAACGCAAAAAAGCCGACCCAGGGGCCGGCTCTTGTTAGTGCTTTGATTTGTATGTGTTATTCGCCGCCGCCGCCGGTCAATGACAAGCCAGTGATCTTGGCGGGTGGAATCGCGCTTGCGACATACTCGCGGTAGATGACCGAGGCATAGCGCCCATCCAGGATGTTTGGATGTTTAGACACAAAACCGGTGACTTCGGTTACAGTACGGCGGTTACGCCGCTCGCGGTTTCCGGTTGCAATCAGCGGTTGGGTTTTACCAAGAGACACAACGGCTTCCAGTCGATTGCGGCCGATGCCTTGACTGGACAGGTAAGACACAACGGCGCGCGCGCGGCGCATACCAAGTGACTTATTGTAGCTGTTGCTGCCCACTGCGTCCGTGTGTCCGTAGACTTTAAAGCGCACTTCCGGGAATTGACGGATCCATTCGGCTTGCTGGCGCAGAACGGTCCGCGCGTTTTGGTCAAGCACAGCGCTGTCAAAGTCGAAGTTCACCATGGTTGGCACTTCTTCGGCAAATCGGGTGGCGAGGCTTAGTACGTATGACTTATCGCCATTTTGAATGCCAATGTTGTTGGATGTTGCTGATCCAAAGGTTCCACTGTCAATGACGGAGCCGGATTCACGGACCCAAGAGGGCACTGCGCTGTTGTCACCGTCTGAACAGGCGGTGATCAACAGCAGGGCAAGTGCGGCGAGTTTTTGATACATGTCTCAGCCTTTCCTTAGTCCATCACGTAGCCGTAGGAGCCGGTGAAGTCTTGTTTGGCAACTTCGCCAGCCGCCCCGCGCTGCTTTTTGGCACCGCTGGTGACATGACCAAACAGGAACAGTTCCTGCTCGGTAGGTGGTTTGATCCGGTCCGTTGGCAGAGCAAGTGCTTCGCCACGGGTTGGCGTGACCAAATGAGCGGTCACGATCACAACCAGTTCGGACTGGGAGCGGGAGTAGTCGGCGCTGCGGAACAAGGTGCCCAAAACCGGCACATCACCAAGCCAAGGCAGCTGCGCGTTGTTGTCCAGGAAGTTGTCCTGCAACAGACCGGCAATCGCAAAGCTTTCCCCGTCGCGCATTTCGACGGTGGTCGAGGTTTCGCGGCGGCTAAAGGCTGCAATGGATACGGTGCCGTCGTTGTAGCCATTGGCTTCATCCAGTGCGGACACGGCGGTGGCCAATTCCAAATTGATCAGGTCGCCATCGACAACGCGGGGCACAAAGTTGAGCTCGACACCAAAGGGTTTGAACTCAACAGAGATTTCGCCACCGTCTTGCGCCACTGGGATGGGGTATTCCCCACCGGCGAGGAACTTTGCCTCTTGGCCGGACAGCGCGGAGAGGTTTGGTTCCGCAAGGGTGCGTACCATGCCTTTGCTTTCCAGCGCTTGGATCATCAGATTGATTTCGAAGGCGCCCGCATTCAAGTTAAACAAACCAGCACCGCGGGTGCCAGGATTGAGGGGCCGCTGTCCGGTTGTGGCGTCAACTGGCTGATTAAAGAAGCCGGTCTGCAGGATGTTTCCGTTTCCGGTAATCTGGAAGTCGGTCGACAGTGCTTTGGACACGCTGCGCTGCATCTCTGCAAAGCGCACTTTCAGCATGACCTGTTGCACACCGCCAACAACCATCAGGTTGGACACGCGTTCCGGTGCGTAGCGTTCCGCCAAATCCAGCGCCCGTTGCAGGCGTTGCGAGGAAGATACCGTGCCAGACATAACGATGCCATCGTTGGCCGAGCGCACGTCGATTTTTTCGTTGGGCAAGATTTGCTTCAGGCGTTCTTTGAACTCTGAGAGATCCGGCGCCACACGCACGTCCACGTTGGTGATGAGTTTGCCAGTGGCATCCAACAAGGTCAGCGTGGTCCGTCCCGGCGATTTGCCAAGCACGTAGATGGTGCGGTCTGACAGCGACGAGATGTCCGCAATGGCTGGGTTGGCAATGGACAGTTCCGCAAAAGGAACGTCGCTTTCCACCACAACCGCGCGGTTCATCGGCACGCTGAGCGAAGAGGATGTTCCACTTCGCACCACACGCAGAGAATCCGCGAATGACGGGGGTGCCATCATTGGCAAAACCCCAACGGCGACTCCCAAAAGGGCCGCCCCAAAAATACTTTTTAGTGTCATGTGACCTGCCTCTCGATCACGCCTCGGTTCGCGGGTCTTTTGCCCACATTTTCAGCCACTCTGCGCCAAGTGTCGAAATATTGCAAGAATCAAAGGGTTCCGGCGGTTTGTTGAGGCGCTGCCCTGTGGGACAAGTGTCACAGGGCAGTCAGGGATTAAGTTGGCTTTGGTCAAACAAACAAAGGCGCCCGAGGTGGTGGCGCCTTTGAAAATTGTACTACGATCAGATCGTTAAAATTTGCGTCAGTTGGTGCAGGGGATCGGAATTTCCACAACCTGTGCGCCTTTGCGGTTCTTGATTGTGCAGACTTTTGGCTGTTGAACCTGGACAATCTTTCGTACTTCCGGGGCGTCTTCCACCTCTTCGATGCCAAGCAACATGCGTTGATCCACCTCGATGACTTCCGCAACGGTGTTGTCGTTTGCGCCTACCAAGGACAGGGACAGGCGACCGGAGCTTTGCGCCTGGGTCAGGGCTGGCACCTGTTCGGTTGTGGCGGCGACGGTGACGGTGCGAGCAACTTTGGCTTCCGCTTGCTCTTCGTTCACCGACTGATCCACGGCAACCAACTTCACGTTGGCTTGAATCAGCTTGGTGAACTCACCACGGTTGGTTTCGTCACGCTCAATGCGGCCGGTCCAATAGATGTCCACGCGGTCACCTGGACGGATGTGCCCGGAGACACCGCTGGTCACGTCAACTTTGATGGTAAAGGCGCGCTCCCCATTTTTCAGGCGCGAGGTGATGCCAGCTTCTTCGTCAGGTTCTGTGACCTTGGCTGCCAGCAGGATCTCGCCTTTCTCCATGGAGCGCAAAATCACGCGCTGCCGATTGTTGCCGTCTGGGAACAACACTTCGGCGTCTGTGAACATGCCTTCGGGAGCGGCTTTTTTGGGCCACTGTACGCGGCGCACATCTTTCAGAGCGAGCTTTTCGCCAAATTTCATTGGGCGCGCAACAACATACCCGTCCACCAACTCAACGGTTGGGCTTTCGGTTTTTTGCTGTTCCAGGGCGTTTTCGTAGCCCTTGATATAATTCTGCGCCATGTAGACCGCGAATCCAGCGATCCCCAATCCAAAAAGCATAACGGCTGCAAAAATAGCACGCATGGGTTCCACCTCGTATGTTGATCCCCGCGCAAAGGGCGCAATGGGAATGGTTCATGGGTCAGTCTGAGTGGCAAATGTGGCGAATTCTGGGAGCCACGGCGCTGGTTTGAGGGCAATCGGAAACAGCTGTGCCATCAAAACGCAAACAGGCGACCCGTTCTGGGCGCCTGTGCAAAGCTCAAATATTTGAGAATCGGTGTTTACTCAGTTGCAAAGGCAGCTGTGTTTGCGTCAGCACCGTTGATTGTGACGGCTGCGGCGGTCACCGGTGTCGCAGTTGCGGATTCAATGGCAGCAAACACTACGACGGCCAGCCCCACGATGCCCGCGGTCAGCACAACCCAGTCAACTGTGACTGCGCCGGCTTCGTCTTTGCGGAAGTTTTTGATGAACGGTTTCATGTGCGTTCTCCAGCAATAGATGAGGGAGGCCCTCGGTTTGGGAAAAAGGGCGCAATAATCGCGCCCTTTTTAGAAACTCATCCGAATTATTCGGTGGCGATTGCGCCGGAAGATGCGTCAGCAGCGTTCAGAGCCACGGCAGCTTCGGTTGTCAGTGTGGAAGTTGTGCTTTCGATTGCGGTGAAAGCTGCAACGGCCAGGCCAACAACGGCTGCGGTCAGAACAACCCAGTCAACAGTTACGGCGCCAGCTTCGTCTTTGCGGAAGTTTTTGATGAATTTGATCATTGGAATACTCCAGAAATAGATGTGTTTGGTAAGTGGGGGCAGGCCATTCAGGCCTGCACGCCCTGCAGAACGAGGCTGCTATTATTCGGTGGCGATTGCGCCGGAAGATGCGTCAGCAGCGTTCAGAGCCACGGCAGCTTCGGTTGTCAGTGTGGAAGTTGTGCTTTCGATTGCGGTGAAAGCTGCAACGGCCAGGCCAACAACGGCTGCGGTCAGAACAACCCAGTCAACAGTTACGGCGCCAGCTTCGTCTTTACGGAAGTTTTTGAAAAACTTGATCATGATGTGTCCCTCCAAAGGATCAGATAATTTGTGTCACCGTGTCGGGCGTCGTTGGCGTGTCTCTCTCATGCCTGCTCGACTTGGTATGACAGCAATATCCCCTTCGAATGGGGCGGGAATTGGGCGCAAGTGGTTCGATTTTGGATCAAATGCTGATTGTTGTTGTTTTCCGTTTAACCGACTGAAATATCGGAATATAAATCTTCATATCTTGTTAATGGGTGCTGCCAATGTGAGGGGATTGGGGCCGAATCGGGAGACTTGGGCAGCAATGAGGCAGCAAAACTGGCCTGAATGCCCAAAATCTGCGAAACTGGCGCAAAATGACCTGAGCAGGCAATCAACATGTTGGTACAAAAGAGTGTGTGGGCCGCAGCGCTGTCCGTTTTGGTAGGTTTTGCGGCCAGTGAGTCGGCTTTTGCCGAGGCCCCCAAGCCTTTTCCCGATTTCTCGGCCAAACGCGTGAAGCCTCCCAAGCCAGGGCAGGGCAGCCGCATCAATGTCCAGATCACGCCAACAGTGGTTGTGCCGGAGGCGCAGGACGCGGGCACCGCAGGCGACTCCCCGTCTCAAGCCGCAGTTGGTGCGATGGCGTGGTTTTGGGAAGAGGTCTCACCAAACTTAGATGATTCCGGTCCCGGTCGTCTGGAGAACGCTTTGAACAAAGTGTCCAAGCCGCCTGTAGGGCACGGCGTGCCCACGCCGCGCTTGACGACATTGCAATCCATTGTGCAGGGCCATGGCATCGACATACTGCGCAGCACGATTGGCACGCAGGTCTCGCCCGCGTTGGTGTTGGCTGTGATCGCGGTGGAATCCGGGGGGAAGTCGGATGCTGTGAGTGGTGCGGGCGCGGAAGGGCTGATGCAATTGATGCCGGACACTGCCGCACGTTTTGGCGTCGAAGACAGTTTTGCGGGGGCCGACAATATTGCCGGGGGGGCGAGGTTCCTCGATTTCCTTATGGAGAAATTTGAGGACGACCCTATTTTGGTGTTGGCCGGATATAATGCCGGGGAGAACAGCATTGCAGAGCACGCCGGGGTGCCGCCTTATGCGGAGACCCGCGCCTATGTCCCCAAAGTGCTTGCCGCGTTTCAGGTCGCACGGGCCTTATGCATGACACCGCCGGAGTTGATTTCAGATGGCTGCGTGTTTGCGCAGCCTTAAGATCAGCAGTTTGGCACGTTCACCGCGAGGCCACCCAATGAGGTCTCTTTGTACTTCTCATGCATATCGGCCCCGGTTTGGCGCATGGTTTCTATCACCGAGTCCAATGGCACAAAATGCTGCCCATCTCCGCGCAACGCCAGAGAGGCTGCCGACACGGCCTTGATCGCGCCCAGCCCGTTGCGTTCAATACATGGCACTTGAACCAGGCCTTTGACCGGATCACAGGTCATACCAAGGTGATGCTCCAACGCGATCTCGGCTGCATTTTCCACTTGCTCCGGCGTGCCCCCCATCACGGCGCATAGTCCGGCCGCAGCCATAGCAGCAGCTGAGCCTACTTCGGCCTGACACCCTGCTTCAGCTCCAGAGATCGACGCGTTGAACTTCACCAAGCCGCCAATCGCAGCGGCGGTGAGCAGGAACTCATCCACGCGTGATGCTGTGGCGCCAGGCACGTGATCGAGCCAATAGCGGATCACCGCGGGCATCACGCCCGCCGCGCCATTGGTCGGCGCAGTCACCACTTGGCCGCCAGCCGCGTTCTCTTCGTTCACCGCCATGGCATAGGCGCTCATCCAATCATTGATGGTGTGTGGCGCATTCAGGTTCATGCCGCGCTCGGCTTGTAGGGCATCATGGATTGCTTTGGCGCGGCGCCGCACGTTTAGGCCTCCGGGCAAAGTGCCGTCGGTGACCAGCCCGCGATCAATACAGTCATTCATCACCTGCCAGATACGGGCGCAGCCTTTGGACAGGCTCTCATGACAGCCACGTGCCACTTCGTTGGCCTTTTTCATCTCGGCAATTGTCTTGCCGGAATGTTCAGCCATCTCCAGCATCTCCACCGCAGACTTAAACGGGTAGGGCACCGGCGTGCCTTCGTCGGTGGCTTTGCCTTCGGCCAGTTCTGCTTCGGTGAGGATAAAGCCGCCGCCAATAGAGTAGTAGGTCTCTTGTAAGGTCACGTCGCCCTGTGCGTCGGTTGCCATCAAGATCATGCCATTGGCATGGCCGGGCAGGTTGGGCCCAAAGTCAAACTTCAGATCTTCGCGTGGATTGAACTTCAGAACTGGCAAGCCTTCTGGCTGCACCGTTTCGGTCTCGCGGATGTGTTCAAGCGCAGCTTCCGCTAGCTCATGGTCATAGCTGTCAGGCAGGAAGCCTGCGAGGCCCAGTATCGTTGCACGGTCGGTGGCGTGGCCGACGCCGGTAAAGGCGAGGGAGCCATGCAGAGACCCGCGCAGCCCGTGGAATTCAAACGGAGAGGCGCGCATCGCGTCGAGGAACCGCGCAGCCGCCACCATCGGCCCCATTGTATGTGACGAAGACGGGCCAACACCCACTTTGAACATATCAAAGACTGAGAGAAACATAAGTAAGTGGTCCTTCGTCCTGCGCGCGGAATTTGAAGTCTTTCTAAGATGCACCGCTCTTTCTTGGCAGTGCAAAAGCGACGTTTCCGATAGGAAACACGCGCGGGTAAGCGGGTCAACCGCTTGTCTTTTGCGCTTGTATGAGGTGAGGTGGCGCAATCAGGCGGCTTTGGCGTGTAATTTCCGACATTCCCCCCTCGCGCCCGACGCCCTTCTTTCTTATAAAGTCTCAAAGCATGCAGGGAGTTGCCGCAATGACCGGAGAGTTGTCGCCCATCGACAAGGCCAAATTTGTCGCCGCCAAACGCGCCACCGACTATGTTGAGGATGGCATGCGCGTTGGGTTGGGCACAGGCTCGACCGCCGCATGGCTGGTGCGCTGCCTCGGTGAGATGGTGCGTGAACAAGGATTGCGCATCAAAGGTGTGCCGACCTCGACCCGTACAGCTGAGCTGGCACGAGAGGTTGGTATTGAGGTCATCAGTCTCGATGAAGCCAAATGGCTCGATGTGACTATTGACGGTGCGGACGAATTTGATGCCGACCTCAACCTGATCAAAGGCGGCGGCGGCGCCCTCCTGCAAGAGAAGATTGTGGCGACTGCATCGGATCAAATGGTTGTGATTGCCGATGTGGGCAAAGAGGTCGAAACCTTGGGGGCTTTCCCGCTGCCAGTAGAAGTGGTGCCATTTGGCTGGCAGACCACACAGGCGTTGATTGAAGAAACCCTTGTGAGCATGGATGTATTGGGCCGCAACAGCACGTTGCGCATGAATGGTGACGCACCGTTCATAACGGATGAAGGCAACCATATCCTTGATCTGCATCTGAACCGCATTGGTGATGCCCGCCAACTCGCACTTGTGATCAACCAGATGCCGGGTGTGGTTGAAAACGGGCTGTTCATCGATATTTGTGATGCGGTGGTTGTGGGCTACGGCGATGGGCGCGTGGAAGTGCGCGACATCAACGCTGGCACAATCGAAGAGGCGATGCTCGACTTCGCTGAAACAGACAATCTGTTCACCGATCTGGTGGACTAACAAGAAGGCACATCATGTCCTTTGATTATGATCTCTTTGTCATCGGCGGTGGCTCCGGTGGCGTACGGGCTGCGCGTGTTGCGGCAGCCGAAGGTGTAAAAGTCGCATTGGCCGAGGAAGACCGCTATGGCGGCACCTGTGTGATCCGGGGCTGTGTGCCAAAAAAACTGATGGTCTTTGCGTCTGAATACGCAGGCATGGTTGAGGATGCGCAGGCTTATGGCTGGGACATCACGCCGGGCGCGTTTGACTGGGACGCCTTTAAAGGCAAACTACACGCCGAACTTGACCGTCTTGAAGGCATCTATCGCAACCTGTTGAAAAACAGTGGAGTCGAAAGCTTTGATCTGCGCGCCAAGATGGTCGACGCTCATACTGTCGAACTCGCTGATGGCACCCAGAAAACCGCCAAGCACATTTTGTTGGCCATGGGTGGGCGTCCGGTCTGGCCGGAGCTGCCCGGCGCAGAGCTGGGCATCAGTTCCAACGAAATTTTCCACCTGGAAAAACTGCCAGACAGCATGTTGATTGTGGGTGGTGGTTACATCGCGTCTGAGTTTGCCGGCATCATGAACGGCCTTGGTGTGAAAACCACGCAGTTCTACCGCGGTGAGCAAATCCTGCGTGGCTTTGACAATGAAGCCCGCACGCTGATCAGCGAAGAGATGGTCACACGGGGCATTGATGTGCAACTCAACACCAACGCGATCTCGCTGGTGAAAGACGGCGACAAGATTCGGGTGACAGATTCCAACGGGCGTGATCGCCTGTTTGATCAGGTGATGTTTGCCACTGGTCGTGCGCCAAACACAGACGGCATGGGCCTCGCAGAGATTGGTGTGAAACTGGGCCGCAAAGGCGAGGTGGTTGTGGACGCGTACAGCCAGACCGGTGTGCCGTCTGTCTATGCGGTGGGTGACGTGACCGACCGTGTGAACCTGACCCCAGTGGCGATCCGCGAAGGCATGGCTTTTGTGGAAACTGTGTTCAAAGGCAATCCAACACCGGTGGATCACGATTTGATTCCAACTGCGATCTTTACCCAGCCGGAAATGGGCACTGTCGGGCTGTCGGAAGAAGACGCCGCAATGCAAGAGCCGGTTGAGGTTTATTCCACCAGCTTCAAGCCAATGCAGCAGGCTTTTGCCGGGCGTGCAGAACGGGTATTGATGAAGCTGATTGTCAGCAAAGCGACACGTAAAGTGCTTGGTTGTCACATCGTTGCGCCGGGCGCCGGTGAGATGATCCAGTTGGCTGGCATTGCCGTAAAGATGGGCGCAACCAAAGAAGACTTTGATCGGACAGTGGCGGTTCATCCCACAATGTCTGAAGAACTGGTAACCATGAAAGCCCCTGTACGCAGCCTTTAGGCCGTATATGGGTTGATTTTTCTGGCGCAAACCTCAGATTTAGGGGAACGCCAAACACGATACAGGAAGGGAATATCCCGAATGGCAGGAAACAGCGGCGGCCCCTGGGGAGGGGGCGGCAACAACCAAGGCGGAGGCAACCAAGGTGGCGGCAATCGCGACAATGAAAACGGTGGCGGTCGACGTCCCCCTGAGGGCGATGGCCCGCAGATTCCCGACATCGATGACCTGATGAAAAAGGGTCAGGATCAGTTGCGTGTGCTTATGGGCGGTCGCGGTGGTCAAGGCGGAGGCGGCCAAAATGGCGGCAGCGCCGGTGGCTCTGGTGGTCCCGGTATCAGCCGTGGCGCTGTGCTGGCCGGTCTGGGGCTTGCAGTTGTCGCCTGGGGCGCCACCAGCTTCTATTCCGTAAAACCGGAAGAGAAATCTGTTGAGTTGTTCCTTGGCAAATACTCCGCAACGGGTGAGCCTGGTCTGAACTTTGCGCCATGGCCTTTGGTCACAGCCGAAGTGCTGCCAGTCACAAACGAACAGACCGAGGAAATTCCTGGTCGTGGCACAGATGGCCTGATGCTGACCGGTGATGAAAACATCGTCGACATCGACTATCAGGTGGTTTGGAACATTTCTGACCCAGCGCAGTTCTTGTTTAACCTACGTGACCCACGTGAGACCATTCGCGCGGTGTCTGAATCCGCGATGCGTGAAATCATTGCGCAGTCTGAGCTTGCGCCGATCCTCAACCGGGACCGTGGTGTGATCACCGACCGTCTGCAAGAGTCGATCCAGGTGACTTTGGACACATATAACTCCGGCGTGAACATCGTGCGGGTGAACTTTGACGGTGCCGATCCCCCCGAGGAAGTAAAAGACGCGTTCCGCGAAGTGCAATCGGCTTCCCAAGAGCGGGACCGTTTGGAGAAGCAAGCGGATGCCTATTCCAACCGTGTGACAGCGGGTGCCCGTGGTGAAGCGGCGCAAATCCTGGAAGAAGCTGAAGCCTACCGTGCGCGCGTTGTGAACGAGGCCGAAGGTGAAGCCAGCCGTTTCTCGGCGGTTTTGACCGAGTATCAAAAGGCTCCGGAAGTGACACGCAAGCGTTTGTATCTTGAGACCATGGAAGAGGTTCTTGGCGACATCGACAAGGTGATCATCGACGAACAATCCGGTGGCTCTGGTGTGGTGCCGTATCTGCCGCTGAACGAGCTGCGCAAGGGGAGCAACTGATATGAAAAAGACAACGTATCTTTTGCCAATCTTGGTGATCGCGATCGCTGGCCTTCTGTCCTCAATCTTCATTGTGGACGAGCGTGAAAAAGCCCTGGTTCTGCAGTTTGGCCGTGTGGTCACTGTGAAAGAAGATCCTGGCTTGGCCTTCAAAATTCCGCTCATTCAGGAAGTGGTCACCTATGACGACCGTATCCTGAGCCGCGAAGTTGGTCCGCTTGAGGTAACCCCTCTGGATGACCGTCGTCTGGTTGTGGATGCCTTTGCGCGCTATCGCATCGCTGACGTGAACCAGTTCCGTCAGGCCGTTGGTGCCGGTGGTGTAGAGTTGGCGGAACGTCGACTGGACAACATCTTGCGGGCGCAAACCCGTGAAGTGCTGGGCTCAGTGCGGTCTGATCAGGTGCTCTCCACAGAGCGTGAAAGCCTGATGAACCGTATCCGCGACAACGCCATCACCGAAGCGCGTGCGCTGGGTCTTGAGGTGATCGATGTGCGTTTGAAGCGCACCGACCTGCCACAAGCCAACTTGGAAGCAACTTTCTCTCGTATGCGTGCAGAGCGTGAACGGGAAGCTGCCGACGAGATTGCCCGTGGTGACGAAGCCGCGCAACGCAAACGCGCGCAGGCGGATCGTACCGTGGTGGAACTTGTGTCTGATGCCAAACGTCAGTCTGAGATCTCTCGTGGTGAAGCGGATGCGCAACGTAACGCAATCTTTGCCGATGCCTTTGGTGCGGACCCGGAGTTCTTTGAATTCTACCGTTCGCTCAACGCCTACCGTGCATCGCTGACCGGTGGCACCTCTTCGATGGTGCTGTCCCCGAACAGCGAGTTTTTCAACTACTTCGGCAACTCCCAGGGTCGCTGATGGTTGAAACCGCACTTCTGGCTTTCGGGTTGGTTTTGGTTTTGGAGGGGCTGGTGTACGCACTGGCCCCTTCTATCGTTGAGGAGCTGCTGGAAATGCTGCGCAGCTTCAGCGAAGGCCAACGTCGTACTATGGGGTTGATGGCCGTGGCGCTGGGCGTCTTGGTGGTTTGGATCGCCAAAGCTCTGGGGGCTTAAGGCCAAAAAACAAAAAAACGCCGCGAGACAGTCTCGCGGCGTTTTGCATTTCTATCGGCAGTTTCGCCTAAATACGCTCAATCGCAATGGCTGTGCCTTCGCCGCCGCCGATGCAAATCGCGGCAATGCCGCGCTTCAACCCGCGTTTTTCCAATGCGTTCAGCAACGTCACCATGATGCGTGCGCCAGAGGCACCAATTGGGTGACCCAATGCACAGGCACCACCGTTCACGTTTACGATGTCACGGCTCAAGCCCATCTCGTGCATGAAGGCCATTGGCACCACGGCAAAGGCTTCGTTGACTTCCCACAGGTCGACGTCTTCTTTTTTCCAACCGATTTTTTCGAGCAGCTTCTGCGCGGCAGGCACAGGCGCGGTGGTGAACAGGCCTGGGGCTTGCGCATGGCTGGCATGACCAACAATCTCTGCGCGCACTTTTAGACCTTGCACTTCGGCAGCTTCTGCCGAGGCGACCACAAGCGCCGCGGCACCGTCTGAAATGGAAGAACTGTTTGCCGCGGTCACAGTGCCGTCTTTGCGGAAGGCAGGCTTGAGCTGAGGGATTTTTGCGGGGCGGGCATTGCCTGGTTGCTCGTCTTGCGCAATTTCCACATCCCCCTTGCGGGTTTTTAGGGTTACAGCGGCAATCTCGCCTTCAAACGCACCGGATTTCTGCGCCTCCAGAGCGTTGGCCAAAGATTTTAACGCATATTCGTCCTGCGCTTCACGGGTGAATTGGAAGCTCTCGGCGCAGTCTTCGGCAAAGGTGCCCATCAGGCGGCCTTTGTCATAGGCATCTTCCAGACCATCAAGGAACATGTGGTCCACCACCTGCTGATGGCCAATCCGCGCCCCGCCGCGCATTTTTGGCAAAACGTAAGGCGCGTTGGTCATGCTTTCCATGCCGCCTGCAATCATAACGTCGCGGTCGCCAAGCGCGACGCTGTCAAACGCCATCATCGCGGCTTTCATGCCGGAGCCGCACATCTTGTTAAGCGTTGTGGCCGGAACGTCCTCTTCCAGACCACCTTTGAAGCCTGCTTGACGTGCGGGCGCTTGCCCCTGACCCGCGGGCAGCACACAGCCCATTAACACTTCGTCCGCGGTGGTGGCCCCGGCATCCGCAAGCGCCGCACGAATCGCGGTGCCGCCAAGCTCGGCAGCTTCCACACCATCAAACGCGCCTTGAAAACCACCCATCGGCGTCCTGGACGCCCCTGCAATCACTACTTTTTTCATGGTTTTTGCTCCTCCGCAGCCCTGTCACAATCAATTGCTCTTGGCCTTGCCTGAAAATCTTTGCAAGGATGTTACAAAGTTCTTTGCGCCAATTGGGGCAGGTGCGCAATTCCGTAGATCCACGGGGCGCGCTCATACATTGGTAACCATTGCGGCCTAGACTGTGCCAAGGACGAAAGGTGAAGGAGACGTCATATGAATCTGTCGAGTAAGGCAGAGGGTGATGCCCTGGTGGTATCTGTTCACGAAACACGGATTGATGCATCCGTGGCCATTCAATTTAAAGATCGCATGCGCGAAGAAACCGACACGGCAGATGGCCGCGTGGTTCTAAACCTGTCCGAGGTGGATTTCATTGATTCCAGTGGCTTGGGCGCCATTGTGGCGGCCATGAAGCAGCTGGGCGGTAAAAATCCGTTGGAATTGGCGGGACTTAACGAAAATGTGGATAAAGTTTTCCGGTTGACCCGTATGGACACTGTGTTCCGTATTCACAATTCTTTAGATGACGCGATTGTCATCTGACTTTTGATCTGATGTTAGGGACACACCCCAGATTGATTAAACCTAAGGCTGATATCCACATCGAGCTTAAGGGCACCCCCACGGAGGTGCGCAATGCGCTTGAGACTCTGCGTCACAAGTTGACGGCACAAGAGTTTGCAGCCTGCAATGCGGGTGTGCTCGAAATTGTGCTGGCCGAAGTGTTGAACAATGTTGTGGAACACGCGCTGGCCGGGCGCAATGACGGCCAAATTGTGATTGCTTGCAACTACGCGGACCAATGTTGGTTTGTGGAAGTGCGCGACAATGGTGCGGAGATGCCTGACAACCAGCTTCCGGATGGGGTTATGCCTGATCTGGATCGCGACCTTCTTGACATGCCTGAAGGTGGATTTGGCTGGGGGCTTGTGCGGTCTTTGGCACAGGACATTGGCTACAATCGCCACGCAACAGGGCACAACGAACTCAGCTTCCGCGTCCCTGACTAAGCACCGTTTTTGGGCCTGCTTGGACCAACTGGTTGCATAAACCGTAACTCCCGATAAACTTCACATGTGAAGTAGGGAGACATCATGCGAGATTTTCATTTTCCGGGCCGGTCACCAGTGATGGCGACCAACGGCATGTGCGCCACGTCGACGCCGTTGGCTGCGCAAGTCGCGATCGACATTCTGCGCCA
>NZ_CAJXIV010000022.1 GCF_913054185.1 uncultured Shimia sp. | reverse complement strand
GCATCCGGGTCGCCAGCAGCGACTGGTGCCCGTCGCGCATGGTGGTGTCGGTCAGAAGCAGTTTCTTCTGTGCGAGCATCCAGTCGGCCACAGCCTTGGCGCCCTTGTCTTCCAACAGGTTGAGGCTGCCCGTCGGGATATCGGTGCCATGGGCCGGTGCCTTCGGCGCTTTCAGCCCGTCCGCAGGTGCCGCGCGGCCCTCGGTTTCCGGGTGACCGTTCACGGTGATATCCGCGATATAGGTCAGCACCTTGGTGCCGCGGTCACGCCGTTTCTTGAAGTTGAACAGGTCCGGCGTCTCGTCGATGAACTTGGTGGTGTATTCATTCGACAGGAAGGTCGGGTGCTTCAGCAGGTTTTCCACGAAGGCAATGTTCGTGGACACGCCGCGGATCCGGAATTCGCGCAGGGCGCGGTCCATCCGGGCAATCGCCGCTTCAGGGGTTTGCGCATGCGCCGTGATCTTCACCAGAAGCGAGTCATAGTAGCGCGTGATCACACCGCCTGCGTAAGCCGTGCCGCCATCCAGACGGATGCCCATACCGGTCGCGGAGCGATAGGCGGTGATCCGGCCATAGTCGGGAATGAAGTTGTTCTGCGGATCTTCCGTGGTGATCCGGGTCTGCAGTGCATGACCATTGAGGCGGATTTCCGACTGGTCGGATTTTCCGGTCGCCTCGGCGAGCGTCTTGCCCTCGGCAATCCGCACCTGCGCCTGCACGATGTCGATGCCGGTCACCTCTTCGGTCACCGTGTGTTCCACCTGCACCCGCGGGTTCACTTCGATGAAGTAGAATTTGCCGGTTTTCATATCCATCAGGAACTCAACCGTGCCGGCGCATTCGTAATTCACATGGGCGCAGATCTTGTGGCCCAGTTCACAGATTTCTTCGCGCTGCTCTTCGCTCAGATAGGGGGCCGGGGCGCGTTCCACCACTTTCTGGTTACGGCGCTGCACCGAACAGTCGCGCTCCCACAGATGGTAGATCTCGCCATGGCTGTCACCGAGGATCTGGACCTCCACATGGCGCGCGCGGGTGATCATCTTTTCCAGATAGCCTTCGCCATTGCCAAAGGCGGCTTCCGCTTCGCGGCGGCCTTCCAGAACCTTCTCTTCCAGCTCATCCGGCCCGTGGATCGGACGCATGCCACGTCCGCCGCCACCCCAGGAAGCTTTCAGCATCAAGGGATAGCCAACCTCGTCAGCTTCCTTGCGGATTGCGTCCATGTCGTCGCCCAGAACCTCGGTGGCCGGAATCACCGGGACGCCGGCCTCAATCGCCACGCGACGGGCCGAGGCCTTGTCGCCAAGCGCACGCATGGTGGCCGCCTTGGGGCCGATGAAGGTGATGCCATTGGCTTCACAAGCATCCACGAAATCCGGGTTTTCCGACAAAAGACCATAGCCCGGATGGATCGCATCCGCGCCGCTTTCCAGCGCCACGCGGATGATCTCGTCAATCGACAGATAGGCGGCCACTGGCCCCATACCTTCGCCGATCTTATAGGCCTCGTCCGCTTTGAACCGGTGCAGGCCCAGCTTGTCTTCTTCGGCATAGACGGCAACCGTCTTCTTTCCCATCTCGTTGGCCGCCCGCATCACACGGATCGCAATTTCGCCACGGTTGGCAATCAGGATTTTCTTAAAGTCGGTCATGTAAGCCACTTTCTACTTTGAAAGTCAAAGAGCGATTAGTCACTTCGCCAGCGTATTCCATCGTGACAGTTTCAGCGGCACAAACCGAAAAGGCACCATGTGGGACAAGGCTTTTGCGAACCGATGTCTTTGAGTGTTCGAGTTTCTCGGGCCACAGAATTTCAATTGCCCGAGAATAGCTCTTACTTGGTGATGATCTCCGGACCCATAAAGGTGTTGGGTAGAAACGTAGATATCGCAGGGATGTAGGTCACCATAATCAGGAAGACGAACAATACAGCAAGGAACGGTAGGGCTGCTCGAACCACACCCATCATCGGCATCGCAGCAACGCCGGAGGTCACGAAGAGGTTCAGCCCGACCGGCGGCGTAATCATACCGATTTCCATGTTGACCACCATGATGATGCCCAGGTGAATCGGATCAATTCCAAGCTCGATAGCAATCGGAAACACCAACGGAGCAACGATCACCAGCAGGCCAGAGGGCTCCATGAATTGTCCGCCGATCAATAGGATCACATTGACCACCACAAGGAACATGACGGGTCCGAAACCTGCCGATAGCATCGCGTTTGCAACGGCTTGTGGGATCTGCTCCTCCGTCAACACATGTTTCAAGATCAGAGCATTCGCGATCACGAACATCAAAGTGATGGTCAGCTTACCCGCCTCAAAAAGCGTTCGACGTGTGTCGACATGCACCCAGGCGGTAATCAATGCTTGTGGTTTTTTGAGTATCGAACTTGGCTCACCTTCGTTTTTGGCTGCCAGAGGCCCCATATCCCGGTAGATGAAAGTTGCAACAAAGAAAGCATAAACAGAAGCAACGGCCGCCGCCTCGGTTGGCGTGAAGAACGCCCCTGTAACCCCAGGGATACCATAGATACCAACCATGATAATGACGATGAGTAGCAGGCCCCACGCTGCATCTTGGAAACTATACCAAATCTCGCGCCAACCTTGCCATTCGCCTTTCGGCATGTCCTTGATACGCGCCATGACATAAATGGCGATCATCAACATCAGGCCTGCCAAAATTCCAGGAATTACCCCTGCGAGGAACATACGCCCAACCGAAACCTCGACGGCGGCGGCATATACAACCATAACGATGGATGGCGGAATAAGGATGCCCAAGGTGCCTGCATTACATATCACGCCAGCGGCAAATTCTTTTGAGTAACCTGCTTGACGCATTGCAGCAATCACGATGGAACCGATGGCAACCACGGTGGCTGGCGATGATCCAGACAAAGCGGCAAACATCATGCATGCAAAGACGCCCGAAATTGCCAGCCCACCGCGCAAGTGGCCAACACAGGCAATTGAAAAGCGGATGATCCGCTGAGCTACACCACCTGTAGACATAAAGCTGGAGGCAAGGATGAAGAATGGAATGGCCAATAGCGTAAAGTGTCCTTCAAAAGCGCTGAAAAGAGTTTGCGCCACAGAGGCCAGCGAGGCGTCCGAAAACCACAACAGAAAAAGAACGGACGACATACCCAGGGCAACTGCAATCGGCACACCGATCAACAGAAAGCCAATAATCATGACGAAGAGGAGAAATACGGTCATTTGTAGGTCTCCCCGTGCAGCTCTTTGACTTCCTGGATTTCGTCTTCAACTTCATGGCTCGCAACGATCCGATCGTTTTTGCCAATCCAGACGAAGTAGACAGATTGTGAAAATCGAAACAGCAAGAGTGCCATGGAAAGCGGCAGAACCGCATACGGCACCAATCGGGGGAGCTTTTCGTAAGGCTCGCCCTCGTTAAAAACAGTCTCCATCCATCCCAAAAGGAACGGATGCGGAATGTCATTTACTTCATACCAACCCTTCCCAAGGTACTTGCTCTCGAACCCAAGAGGAAACCAACGCCCTTCGGTGCCGGGTAGGTTGGCAAAATTTGCCCAATAGTCCCAGGATCCCTTCAGCAAAAGAAATGAGAAGCCAACGCAGATGAGTGCTGCGATGATTGCGAGTAACCGTCGTGCGGGCGCAGAAAGTAAACTTATAATGGCATCTACGCCGAGGTGCGCCCCCTTTTGGACTGCATAGGATGCACCTAGCAACACAAGCCAGCCAAACAGGAACACCGTCAACTCCAGACCCCACAGAATGTTCGAATTAAACGCTTTGCGCGCTATCACATTGGCAAATGTCACCAATGTCATCACCCCCAACAAGATCGATATCAGGTTCTCTTCCAACCTATCGATCAGGGATTCTCCCGGATTTTTGTACATGATTTTCCTCCCATGTCTTGGTGTGGGATCAGCAATAAAAAAAGAAGGCCCGAACTTGCCGGGCCTTCTGGCAAAGTAGAAATTCAGAGACCGGCGTTGATCGCCTGCGCGGCATCGATGTTCTCTTGACCAACATCACCTGCAAACTGATCCCAAACTGGTTTCATGACATCGACCCATTGCTGACGTTGTTCGTTGGTCAGCTGACGGATGGTTCCGCCTGCCTCGATGATAGACTGCTTGGCCGCTTCGTTGACCGCGGTAGATTCACCGTTACGTGTTTCTGTGACCTCTGCCAGAATGGTCAGGAACTGGTCGCGAACGCCAGGTTCTAGACTCTCAAGCCAGTCGACAGAGGTCACGACGAGGTAATCAATAATACCGTGATTGGTTTCGGTCACACCGTCCTGTACTTCGAAGAACTTCTTGCCGAAGATATTCGACCAGGTGTTTTCTTGCCCGTCGACAACACCTTGTTGCAGAGCACCATAAACCTCCGAGAAAGACATCTTCTGAGGTGAGCCACCGATAGCCTCCATTTGCGCCACCAGAACATCAGACGATTGTACGCGGAATTTGAGCCCATCGGCATCGGTCGGCACTACAAGCGGAACATTGGCCGACATCTGCTTCATGCCATTGTGCCAGTAGGCCAGGCCTTGAAGGCCACGGCGCTGCATCGAATCCAACAGGCCTTGACCGGCATCAGACGACTGGAATGCATCGACCGCATCAACGCTCTTGAACATAAACGGCAGGTCGAAGATACGGAACTGTCTGGTGAACTTCTCGAATTTCGACAACGAAGGCGCTGCGAGTTGAATGTCACCCTGCAACATGGCTTCCAGCACTTTGTTGTCGTCATAGAGTGTCGAGTTGGGAAACACCTCCATACACACCTTGCCGTCCATCTCGTCATTGACACGTTGTTCCAAAAGAGATGCAGCTATCCCCTTTGGGTGCTTGTCTGTGTTAGTGACATGGCTGAATTTGATCACGGTTTCGCCGGGGTCACATGCCGCCAGTGCTGCCTGAGATGTGATTGTGAAAAGTGCGGCGCAAGCCAGTGTTTTTAGTTCCATCATGGTATCCTCCCATTTTGTTGTAGGGCCTTGTAAGTACATACTTTTGCTTCAATGATCCGACTCTCTCCTTTCTTGATCAGATCAAATTCTGTTAGATCTCGTTCAATTGCGGTTCTCCTCGCCCCCTCAGATGACTGGGGGGAAATTCGAAGTGCTTACGGAACACATCCGTAAAGTGGGAATGCGAAGAAAAACCCGTATTGTAGGCGATTTCGGCCAGCGATTGTTCCGACGTCTGAAGGCGTTCAAGTGCGCTTTGGAGTCTTGCCTCGCGCAAGACTTTCGAAAAACTTGTTCCTTCCCGGGCCAGGTTTCGACGCAAAGAGGCTTCACTCATTCCAAGTTTCACAGCGACTTCCGTTCCACGCCAAGGGTGGGCCAAGTCACCTGCCAGCATCTCTCTGAGTCTATGAACCAGCGTCAGTCTGGCTGAATACGACAATCGAATTGCAAGCCGCGACAGCCAGGCCTTCAGCTCTGTGAAACGCGCGAAAACTACCTCATCGGGAAGCTCGGAATGCTGCGTGGCCATTCGCATTCGGGCAAACGCCTCAACCATTTCCGTTGGTGGTTTGAAGCATCGAAATGCCTCGCTCTTGTTTTGGCTGTGAGCCAATTGGTCAGACAGACCGTTCCCGTGGAAAACCAGACCCTGCGCTACGTAGTCGCCCAGTGGACCAGTATTGTTTCGAATGGTGAATTCTGTGTGGCTCTGCAAAAACACAAAGTCACCCGAAGACGCACACTGGGTTTTATTGTCAAGAGTGCTGATCTGTTTGCTTCCCGCTTCAATATGAAGAAGGATGGACGCCGGGAGAAGCAACGTGCGCACCTCAGTGTCTGCACATTGACGATAGGTTATAGCCCGTATGTCCGGAAGCCGCTGGTTCATCCCAAAACCTCTGCGTTCAGGATGCCCTTGGCCCTATCCAAGACTGGCTTGTCGATCATCTGACCACGAAACCGAAAGCTGCTTTTCTCGTTGGATGACGCTTCAATAACTGCCTGGGCCCATTCGATATCCATAGCGCTTGGAGCAAACGCAGTGTGCACCGCGCCTATCTGGCGAGGGTGAATGCACATCATACCGCCCATTCCAGATGCCCTGGCGTTTTCCGCGGCCGCTATCAAACCGGGTTCGTCATCCAGCGAAGGAAATACGCCATCGATCGGTGGTGAAATGGCGGCCATGCCCGAAGCGGAAACCAGCTTAAATCGCGCCTGATCCAACATGGACTTACCACCGGGGTGAGCCACGTCCAAACCCATCTCATTTGACAGGTCGATTGTGCCGAGCAACAAGCGCTGTACATTGTGTAGCACTGCAAATTCACGGACCTCGGAGACACCTTGAATAGTCTCGACCAAGGGCCAAACAGGGCACTCCATCTTGTGAAGCAATTCGGTAACATGCCGAGTGTTGGCCTTTGGGAGGATCACACCCGAAAGGTTTGGGTGCTGAGCTACATCAAGATCGCCTTCATAAAAGGCACTTGCTCCGTCATTGATACGAACGAGAACATTTCCACCCGCCCCGTCATTGAGGAATTTAATAATATTGAAACGAGCGTTAGCTTTGTCTTCAGGAGAAACAGCGTCCTCTAGGTCAATGATGATAGCGTGGGCACCCGACGCAGCCGCTTTCACAAAGCGCTCGGGGCGGTCCCCGGGGACAAAGAGAAGGCTGCGTGCCGAATTCAAATCGGTCATCAGATCACCTTCTCATTTTGCAGTTCGCCGATTCCTTCTTCGGAATAGCCAATTTCAGCCAAGATTGCGTGAGAGTGCTCACCGAGATCCGGCACCGCGTCCATGCGTGGTTCTGATCCGATCCCACCCGGAGGAAGGAGCGCGGGAATTCGACCAGCCGGCGTGTCTACCTCGCGCCAGCGATTGCGCGCTTCGAACTGTACATGTTTCCAGACGTCTGACATCTCGTTCAGGTTTGCGTTGGCGATGCCCGCGTGGTCCAGCCGCTCGATAACTAATTCGGTCGTCAGATCAGAGAATTTGGCTGTGATAATCTTTGTCAGTTCAGATTTGTTTTTTGCGCGCAAACTATTTGATACAAACCGCACATCAGTGGTCAGGTCATGGCTTTCAAGCACTGTCTCGCAGAAGGCTTTCCACTCCCGTTCATTTTGTAACCCGAGGATCACGGTGCGCCCGTCGCCCACTGCAAAAGGGCCATATGGAAAGATCGTGGCATGGCTTGCACCGGCGCGTGCGGGGGGTTCGGCCCCCTCATAAGCGTAGTACAGGGGATAGGACATCCATTCCGTCATCGCGTCGAGCATAGACAGGTCGATTTCGCAGCCTTTACCAGTCCTTCCGCGCTGGATAATCGCAGCCAGAATATTCGTGTAGGTATACATGCCCGCAGAAATGTCGGCGATTGAAATCCCGGCTTTGCTTGGGGTTTCAGTTGTGCCGGTTGTTGTGACAAATCCAGATTCCGATTGCACAAGCAGATCATAAGCCTTGCGCTTTTCATCTGGGCCACCTTTGCCGTAGCCAGAAATGTTGCAAACGATAACGCCTGGATTGGTCTTGGAAAGTTCATCGTAGCCGAGGCCAAGCCGTGCGGCGGCGCCGGGAGCAAGATTCTGAACAACCACGTCAGCTCCCGCGACCAATTTCTGAAGAATGACGCTGCCTTCCGCATGTTTAACATCGAGCGTCAGGCTTTCTTTCGACCGGTTCGTCCAGACGAAGTGCGAGGCCATCCCATTCACGCGGGTGTCGTAGTTGCGCGCAAAATCCCCAACGCCAGGGCGCTCAACCTTAATGACACGTGCGCCCATGTCAGCAAGCTGGCGGGTTGCGAAAGGCGCAGCAATCGCATGTTCAAGACTAACGACTGTAATTCCTTCAAGTGGGAGCATTAGAAAGACCTCGGCAGGCCGAGAACATGCTCGGCGATGTAGGAAAGGATGAGATTGGTGGAGATCGGCGCGACCTGATAAAGCCGGGTTTCGCGGAATTTGCGCTCCACGTCGTATTCAGTGGCGAAACCGAACCCGCCGTGAAATTGCAGGCAGGCATTGGCCGCTTCCCAGCTGGCTTTTGCCGCAAGATATTTGGCCATGTTGGCCTCGGCCCCAAAGGACTTCCCAGCATCAAAGAGCTGACAGGCGCGAAACCGCATAAGGTTGGCGGCTTCCAGCTCAATCTTGGCTTCTGCAATCGGGAACTGAACTCCCTGGTTCTGACCAATCGGCCTTCCAAAAACCTCGCGCTCTTTTACATAAGCGCTCACCTTGTCGATGAACCAATGGCCATCACCGATACATTCAGCAGCGATCAATGTGCGTTCTGCATTAAGTCCGTCCAGAATGTAGCGAAACCCCATGCCCTCTTCGCCGATCAGGTTCTCCGCAGGGATTTCCAGATCATCAAAGAAAAGCTCACTGGTCTCGTGGTTGACCATGTTCCGGATAGGGTTCACATCCAACCCATTGCCGATGGCATCTTTCAGATCGACCATGAAGATCGACATGCCAAGCGACTTCTTTTTGACCTGATCAATCGGTGTAGTTCGTGCCAGCAGAATCATAAGGTCCGAATGTTGTACTCGGCTGATCCAAACCTTTTGACCGTTGACGACGTAGCGGTTTCCCTTTTTGACCGCCGTGGTCTTGATCTTGGTGGTGTCAGTCCCGGTGGTCGGTTCCGTCACCCCCATAGATTGAAGCCGCAACTCGCCACTGGCGATCCTGGGCAGATATCGCTGCTTTTGCTCTTCAGAGCCGTGACGCAACAAGGTACCCATGTTGTACATCTGGCCGTGACAAGCGCCGGAGTTGCCCCCTGCCCTGTTGATTTCTTCCATAATGACGCTGGCTTCTGTAAGGCCCAGGCCCGATCCGCCATATTCTTCTGGGATCATGGCTGCGAGCCAGCCGGCCTCTGTCAGCGCATTTACAAATGCTTCTGGATAGCCCCGCTGCTCATCAATTTCCCTGTGATATTCAGCTGGGAAGGTCGCGCACAGCCCTTGAACGGCTTCGCGGATGTCAGTGTGCTCGAAATCCATGCTACGCCTCAAGCAATTGTTGCTTTGGCGTTCATGGCAAGCGAGCCATCCTGCCGGCGGGCCCAGAGACGGAAGTTTTTTCCATCCTCTTCCGCCGCGCCGTGCACCGAGAAAATTTCGTTATCGAAGATCGTCGACAACGCGCGGAATTCAAAGCTTTTTACAATAGCATCAGGCTTCTCGCGACGCAGCAGATCAAGCAACATTGTGGCAAGCAGTGGGCCATGCACAACCAAGCCCTTGTAGCCCTCAGAGGTCACGCAAAACGGCTGGTCATAGTGAATTCGGTGACCGTTGAAGGTCAGAGCCGAATACCGGAACAGAAGAACCGGGTCAGGATTGATGTCGCGACTAAACTCCCATTTTTCTGGAGCTTGAGGCGGCACCGGCGCGGGCGCATCGACGCTCGGCTCTTCGCGATAGACTATGTCATGCTCTTCGTCGCTTCCAAGCGTGTCGCCGTCAAAAATCTGGTGACCGACGGTTACGAAGACCAATTGACCAGACCGCCCAGACTTGGTTTTCACAGATTTGATCGTCGATACTTTCCTCAACTCTCGCCCAATCCGTAGCGGTGCATGGAAATTCAGTCGGCTTCCTGCCCACATCCGACGCGGGAGCGGCACCGGGGGCAGGAAACCTCCGAGTGCGGCATGACCATCATACCCAGCCTCGGAAAGTTTGAAGAGCTGAAGAAAATGCATCCAGTGCCAAAGGGGCGGCAAGGAAGTACCGTTAACATACTCCGGATCCTCGCGATCCAATGTCGCGGCTAGCGCATTTGAAGGAAATGGGCTGACAGTTTCGAGTCGGCTTTCCGACTTCCCAATCCAGTTTTCCAAATGCGCGATATCCATCTTCGTCTCACTCCCAATTTCGATGATGGATATTTGTTACATAATGAGTGCGTTCTGAAAATTCGTATTTACAACACGCCGCGTTCGCGCCAAACAAACACAAATGAAAATCGAATTGATTGACCTCAAACTGTTCAAGAACATAGCCGAATGCGGGAACCTCACCAGGGGCGCAGAGAAGTCTTATCTATCTCCTCCATCGGCAAGTGCGCGTATCAAGGCACTTGAACTGGAAACCGGCCAACAGCTGTTGTTTCGGGGAAACAAAGGTATAAGCCTAACTTCCGCCGGAGAGCTTTTCTTGCGTCAGGCACGTCTGGTCCTGAGGCAGATGGATTTTCTTCAAGAGGAAATGACGAACTCTGAAGCCGGTCATATTCGGCTTTTTGCAAACACCACGGCGGTCACAGAGTTTTTGCCAGAGATCATGGCAACCTTACTTTCAAGCCGCCCGGGCGTCACTGTCGATCTACAGGAACGATTGACACATGACATAGTTCGGTCCGTCCTCGATGGTAGCGCAGACCTCGGGATTATTTCGGGAGAAATCAACGAACAAGGGCTTGAGGCCATTCGGTTTTCAACTGACCATTTGGTGCTCGCGACCCCCCCTTCTCATCCTCTAGCCTCAGACAAGAGCATAAAACTTTCAGAAACACTGGAATATGAGCATATTGGCTTGCACGAGGGCAGCACTCTACTTGACTTTCTGCGACGCCAGTATCGGCGAAATGGGTATGACCGGACTTTACGCATCCAGGTTCGCAGTTTCGAAGCCATGTGCCGGGTTATCGAAGCGGGGGTGGGTATCGGTGTTGTTCCGGAATCCGCAGCGAAGCGGCATGCTCAGACTATGAACATCACCTTGCTAGACTTGGAGGATGCCTGGGCAACACGGGATCGTTCCGTGTTGTTCAGGGATAAATCCGCACTACCAGGTTCAGCGCTTATGCTTATCGAAATGTTAATTAACTCCGGTGCAGGTGGACGAAAGACTTCAATGCGATGCTAGAATAGCACCCTAGGTGTTCAGTCCCGGCATCTGGTGGATCGGATTTAAGATGAATCGATCTGGCTCGGATGTCCAGATTTTGCAGATGTATTCGTAAGGTGTGAGACCGCCGAGCGTCTTGAGACGGCGCGCGTAGTTGTAAGCATCGAGAAAGTCGCTGAGATGCGTGCGGAGTTGGTCATGGCTATCGTAGTGATAGCGTTTGACGGTAGCGTCTTTAATCGTGCGGTTCATGCGCTCGACCTGCCCGTTCGTCCAAGGGTGGTTTGGCTTGTTCAGGCGATGCTCAATGCCATTTGCAGCGCAAATCATGTCGAACCGCATGGGTCGAGAATAGGCTGTATTCCGGTTGCGAGGTTGTTCACAGAACTGGATCCCATTGTCCGTCAGTATTGTGTGGAGCTTGTAGGGCACCGCTTCCAATACGGTCTCTAGAAACTCCCATGCCGTCTTGCGGTTTGCTTTGTCGACCAGTTGCGCGACGGCAAACTTGCTGGTTCGATCAATGGCTACAAAGAGATACAGCTTGCCCTCATTGGTACGCAGCTCAGCGATATCAATGTGGAAATAGCCAATAGGATATCGTTTGAATTTTTGCCGCTTGGGCTTGTCGCCCTCCATGTCTGGCAGTCGATATATGCCATGCCGTTGCAAACAGCGATGCAGGGCAGAGCGCGTTAGATGTGGGATCGTTGGCTTAAGCGCATAAAGACAATCATCCAATGGCAGTAGCGTATGACGCCGGAAAGCCACGACCATTGCTTCCTCATCTGCGCTCAGCACTGTGGAACTGGGTTCCGTTGGCCTCGGTCACAGCTCCGAGATATTTAAATGACGAAAGTTCTGAGACTTTGCCCAGTTCATCCCGCGTCCCAGAAATCAGGAGTTGGTCGCCAGGTAAAAGCTCCATACCGGGGACAAAGGCATCCGATTGACTGTGCTGGTTCGAAGGGCGACTACGCGCGAGAACCCTGGCTTCACTGTCACGAAAAATCACCTCAAGGTCGGCTCTTGGCTTCGAGACCACTTCGACAAGGTGGAATTGGTCCAGTAGAGCGTAGTCGTCCAGAAACTGCAGTGTGGATTGCCGGTTCTTGGCTCGCCCCATTGTCTGTTCACTGGCGTCGTGTGCAAACCCGGTTAGAAGCTTGCGACCAAAGGCCAAGAAGTAGATGATGGTGGACATCAAAACGACCAGCCCGATAGGGAAAAAGCTAAAAAAGCTGAGCGCTTCGTAACCGGCTTCTTGCAAGCTATCGCTGACAACAAGGTTGGGTGGCGTTGCGATCAACGTGAGCATCCCGCTAATCAATGCGGCATAGGACATCGGGAGCAAAAGCCGGGATTGTTGCAATCCGGTGTCGGCCGCAATCCTCAGAATGACCGGAATGAAGATCGCGACCACGGCAGTAGAACTCATCACGCTGCCGAGTAATGCGGCTCCGAGTATCAACAATATGGTTAAGCGTGTTTCACTGCGCCCTCCATATCCCAAGATCAAGTTGCCAATGGTGTGCGCGATGCCGGTGCGTTCCAGCATTTCGCCGACAATGAGCAACCCAACAACCATTATGACAACGGGACTGCCAAAACCGGACAACGCCTCATCCGAGGTCAGCACACCAGACACAATCAGCGCGATTACTACTATGAGAGCAACCAGATCATATCGCACCCGATTGCTTGCCATCATTGCCCCGGCGACCGCGATCAGAACAAAGACAAATTCTGCGTCTCCCATCATGTCTGGGTTTTCTCCGAATTAGAACGTCAAATAGCTAAAGGTAGGGCTCGGTTGCCGGATGGCACATTTCGAAGCTTGGTTGCTGCCGGCTAAATTATGTTGGCTATTGATGGCGCTCGATGACTTTACCACTTGTTTGAAAAGACAACCCCTGAGTGCCGGTTCCGCCGACCATCAGGGCGTTGGCCATTGGTTCAACGACCATCGACGGCGCCTCCCACTTGACGACAAAATTAGCGCCGGTTCCGCCAGTGTTTTCGCGAATGCCAATCACGTAGTCACTCGATTGAAAGCTGGATAGCGGGAAAGGCTCATCGACAAAATCGCGTAACAAAGTACCATCCTTGCTATAGTACCGCACGTCCGTCAGCTTGATCTTTTCTCGGGTATCGACGTTGTGAACAACCAAAGTTGCTGCCAAGGGCTGCTGCTCAGAATCGCTGACGGCGACTTGTGAAAAGGCCGGAACATAGATTGTGCCGCCTTTGGATAGGACAATTTGATTGTCCGCCTGAGCTGCGGCTGAGCCGGAGACAAGCACAATTAGGGCAAGCAGTTTTTGAAAGACTCTGGTCTCTTTAAGTCTTGGCATCATCCTGTCCATTTGCTCGTTTGCTTGGGTCATAGTGACATGACTTCAGGGGGTGTGAAAGTGCGACTATCAGAAATGCATGCCAGTCAAAGCGAGAGAGTTGCAGTGGGTTTTCTAATGGTGCGTACCATCTGTTGGCCCGTAAACCGTTCCATTATTCCAACAACAAGTTCAAAGTCAGGGTCGACACTCGGCCCGGCTGTTTCAGGGCCCTCAAATTGAAGGCGTAAATCAGACGCATGTATTTGCTTTCTCAATGGCCTTGAGATCTTTATGTATTTCTGCAAGGCCAACATCTCACGGCGGTTGTAGTAGTTCGTTACTTTGTTCGTCCATCGGAACCCACTCAACACGCCAATCATTGTCTCTAAAGGAGCCTCAATATGCGTCGTAGGAAACCAATAAACGTCGCGGCGAGCTTGTCTCTTGTCTGTGTTGCTCTGACTTCTGAGGCGATGGCTGGTGAATGTAATGCGGCGGACATCCCAGTTGTGCCCGATGTTCGGATCCTAACCGCAGAGACTGTGACCTCTCCCGCCCCTCATTGCCGTGTGGTTGGGGAACTTGGGACCGAGACAGGGTTTGAGCTCCTTTTGCCGGATGACTGGAATGGCAAGTTCGTCATGGGCGGTGGGGGTGGCTTCTCTGGCGATTTCAACAACGCAGCTTTGCGGATGGCAAATATCCTTACCGACGGCTGGGCGACCGTCACGACAGACACTGGGCACAAAGGCAACAACATTGTAGCTTCCTGGGCCCTTAATAATCTGGAGCGGCAGGTCAATTTCGGGTTTCAGGCGGTGCACCGGACGGCCGTCACCTCCAAAGCAATCATTGCAGAATACTATGGGGACGATATCCAGAGAAATCTCTTCGTAGGATGTTCCCGCGGTGGTGGGCAAGCGATGATGGTAGCGCAACGTTCTCCAGAATTATTTGAGGGGATCTATGCCGGGGCGCCAGCCTATTATTGGACCAAGGAAATGGCCGGTCGCTGGACCTATGACGCTATGAACATGTTTCCTGACCCGACCCAAATCTCCACTCCTGTCATTGATGGCGAGGCTCAGGCCCTGATTGGGAACGCGATCATGGCGAGGTGCGACGCAATAGACGGGCTGAAGGATGGGATCCTGAACGACCCGAGGCAATGTGACTTTGAGGTCGCAAGCCTTCAATGCGGTGAGGGGGGCAGCAACCAGTGTCTAACAGAAGATCAAGTTCGAGTGGCCGAAGATCTTTTTCGTGAGGTGGAATTTGGCGGTACATCCTGGCCAGGTATGCCGATGGGCGCTGAGCTGCCTGGCAACCCCCTCGGATGGTCGATGTGGACCACAGGAGGGTTTGTCGAAGGCAATGACCTCGACTTCCACCCAGGTGAAAGCGACGGTGATGCATTTGAAATGCCTCCCATTCCCAATGCCACTTGGGGGTTCGCAACGCAGATGATGAAGTACTTCTTCTACAGCGATCCCGAATGGAGCTATGAGGGGTATGATTTTGCTGATTTTGCTTTTCACGCTGCGCGTCTGAGCACAACGCTTGATGCGAATAATCCTGACCTTTCTGGGTTCCGGGCCAAAGGTGGCAAGCTCATCCTCGACAATGGCTGGATGGATGGATCACTGTCAGCTTTCGGAACCATCGATTACTTTGAGGATGTCTTGAACTTTGACGCGACCGCGTACGAAGATGTGCGCTTGTTCATTCGGCCGGGGGTAACGCATTGCGCAAATGGTCCCGGCCCGGACGGCACCAACTACATCGCCGCATTGGAAGATTGGCTCGACTCGGGCGTTGCCCCTGATCAACTCCACGCCCCATTCGTGGATCCGCTCACGCGACAGGCGACCGGAGGGGGACGTATCATCTGCGCACATCCATCCATTGTCACCTACGACGGCAGTGGCGATCCCAATGCCGCCGATAGCTTCTCATGCCAAACTCCCGAATGACGTGACGGCTGCCCAAGCGCAGCCTCTGCGGCTGTGATGCCCAACAAAACGCCCCCTAATTAAGAGCAATAGATGGACCCGTTCAAAGAAAGACTGCTGACCTTGCGATCGCTTTTTGTTGCAATGGCTGCAGTTCAACTTGTCACCGCCGCCTCCGGCACGCTCGTTGCTCTCTATTTTGCCGAGACCGGCGCTTCACAAGAGGCAGCAGCACTTGCACCCGCATTTTATTCACTTGGGTTTCTCTTAGGCTGTTTTTACATCGCAGGCTGGCTGAGCGCGATTGGACATGTCAGGGCGTTTGCGGCAGGTGCGGCAATCTGCATCGCCTCGACGCTTGCCTTCTCGGTGAGTGAGGCGGTGCCATTCCTTCTATTGGTCCGCTTCTTAACAGGAGTCGCAACTGCCGGTCTTTTTGCCATCGGCGACGCATGGATCAGCGAATCCGCTGACAAAGAAAGCCGAGGCAGGCTTCTCGCGATCTACGCGATTATCCTGGGCACAATGTCGGTTGCCAGTCAGATACTTATTCAGGTCCTTCCGGATGACCTGAACGAAGCATTTGTTCTGATTTCTATGCTGTTCTGCATTGCAATCGTGTTCCTGACGGCCGCACGTACCGATCCGCCACCGCTGAAGGCCGTCGCCAATGTCCGCATCAAGGAGTTGTTCAAAGACTCCCCCACCGCTTGGGTTGGTTCGTTCGTCGTGGGCATGGTTGCGACAACTTTATTGAGCGTGGTGCCGTACCGAGCCGCTGTGCTTGGCATTGAAGCCACCGACATCGGTTTGGCGATTGGGGTTCTGTATTTTGGTCGCATCATGTTCATGTATCCGTTGGGCAAATTGTCGGACCTTTTTGATCGCCGGCTAATCATCTTGATCAACAGCATCATCGCTTCTCTCCTGCTCGCGGCCATAGCCATCCTTGGGTCTGGAGACGAGACTGCCTACATCCTTGGCGCCAGTGTGGGCTGGCAGCAGCTACAGCTTGCTGTGTTCCTACTGCTGGGCGGCGCGCTACTGACAATGTATTCGTTGCTGGCGGCCCATGCGATGGACCGGTCTCCTCCGGTTTACGTAGCATCAACATCTGTCACCATGTTGTTTGTGAACACGGTTGGAGCCGCATCCGGCCCGCTTCTGGCGAGCACGGTGTCTGGCATTGTCGGGGACATCGCTCTGTTCTGGCTTTTGGTCGCCACGATGGCTGCCCTTGCGGCCTTTGTCGGGCTGAGAATGATCCGGCATCATTCCGCATCCAACGCAGAAAAAACACAACACAAAGATATCCCGACAACAAGTGTCGAGCTGACGCCGACGGAAAAAAGGTAAGCAAGAAAAATGGCTAATACAGCTGGGAACACGCTGAAAGCGGAATGGCCGGTTGGTCTGATCTGGGTGACATTTGCGATCATGACCGCAGTCGGTACGTCACTGAAACCTGAAGTTATCGGATCCAGTGCATCCTGGGTGATGCTCGGGCTAATTTTCGCAGTAATGCTGACTACGGTTTTTCGAGTTGTTCATCACGCGGAGTGCCTCGCTGTTATTTTTGGAGAACCCTTCGGCACGCTGATCCTGACCCTGTCGGTGATTGGCATCGAAGTTGCCCTGATCACGGCAGTCATGCTCAATGGTGATAACAATCCAACCCTCGCAAGAGACACGATGTTTTCTGTGCTTATGATTGTGATGAACGGCCTTGTGGGGCTAAGCCTTTTGATCGGTGGCCTGCGGCACGGGTTGCAAACCTTCAATCTGTCAGGCGCGAACGCGTACTTGGTGGTGCTGCTTCCGATTGCCATAACCAGCCTTGTGCTCCCAAGCGTCACCACTTCTGCAGGAGGGGGAGGTTTGTCACCGGTTCAAACGGTCTTTCAGGTGATGATGTCTCTGGTCCTATACGGGATATTTCTTACGTATCAAACCCTTGGGAAACCGGAGATATTTAGACAGCCTGCCGAGGAGATTCCAACTGTTGGTGGCTCGTCCGCGCATGACCTTGAACCCAAAGGGATTGCTTACCACGTTGTCGGATTGTTGTTGGCGATGTTGCCCATTGTCCTGTTGTCAAAGATGCTTGCTGTCTATGTGGACTTCAAAATTGGCGAGCTGGGCGCGCCCGTTGCACTTGGAGGTTTCCTTGTGGCGGCCATGATCCTAACGCCGGAAGCATTGGCTGCACTTGATGCTGCAAAAAGCAACCAACTGCAGCGCGCAGTCAACATCTGCTTGGGGTCTGCTGTCGCAACCATTGGCTTGACTGTCCCTGCTGTGTTGATCGCCTCGGGCATTGTTGGGCGACCAATTGAGCTGGGGCTGGGCAGTGCGGAGATCGTGCTTCTGTCCTTGACGCTCGGGATCAGCATCCTAACCTTTGTCGGGACACGTACAAATGCGCTGCAAGGCGTAGTGCACCTGGCCGCCTTCATGACCTACGTATTTTTGATTTTCGACAGCTAAAGGGCTGAACAATTCAAAGAACATTGCCGCGCGCGAGATCAGAGTCGGACGTCGCCCAAAAGGAAAAGAGAAATGATCTCAAGACGTGAATTCCTGCAATCTTTGCCAACCCTTGGCTTGATGATGGCCACCACAAGTCTCACCACATTGACAGCGGGTCATGCATTCGCAAAAAGTAAGCTCACGCCGACTGATACCTCACGTCACCCCCCCATGTCCTATCGAGGGAGTTTCGACGACAACCGTGTTGAATTTGCCAACGGCGGTATCGCTAATGGCAACTATGTGGACTGGCTGTCCGGCCAACCCAATGAGGCGACGATTTTTGAACCGCAAGAGGGCGTGTGGTCAATTGTCGGCTATATGCTTGGCAACTTTACCTTTGTGCAGAGCGAGACCGGGCTCATTGCTTTTGATGCCGGAAGCAACATCGGAATGGGCCGCGACATCCTCGCATTGCTGCGCACCCGCACAGAGTTGCCCATTGTGGCGATCATCTATTCCCACCACCATTATACCGCAGGGGCGCGAGCCTATGCCGAAGATCGCGGTACCGACCTGCCGATTTATGGACACCCAGATGTCGACAGGAATTTGTTACTGACGGCAGGTGAACTTGGCCCCATGCAGTTCCGCCGAGCCAGTCTTCAACTCGGCTTCTACTTGCCGCACGACGGGCCAGACGCTTACGTTGGACCAGCAGAGCCAACGTTTGACGATCCTGAGCTTCAGGCCAATGGGCATTTACCGGTGACGCATCCCGTTTCCGATGGTGAAGAAGTGGTGATTGATGGTCGTCGCGTTATTTTCCATCACGCGGTTGGCGACACACGGGACAGTCTGATCGTGCATTTCCCGGACCAAGACCTTGTCTTGCACAACACAAACGTCACGCCGATGGCCTTTTCCATGTACACCCTGCGCGGAGATTTCTATCGTGCGCCAGATGACATGATCGCTTCCATCGACAAGATGCGCGCGATCCGGCCTGCTGTGCTGGTTGGATGCCACGGCGTTCCGTTGTTCGGCGATGAGGCTCACGAGGTGATGACCGCACATCGCGATTACTACGCATTCATCTACAACCAGTCCATTCGCGCTATCAATCAGGGTATGACACCTGAACAGATGGTAGAGACTATTCAGATCCCAGATCATCTTGCCAAACACCCGTGGCTGTATCCTGGCTATGTCGAACATGAGTACAACATCCGGGGCATTTATCGGGGTATCGTCGGGTGGTTTGCCGAAGACACCGCTGACCTACACCCACCAACAGACGCAGAACTTGGTAACGAGATGATCCAAGGGTTTGGTGGTGTGGATGCCGTCATTGAACGGGCGAGAGAGGTATTCGATCAAGGTAAATACAATCTCACGGCTAAACTCATGAGCTTTGTTATTGGCGCAGATCCGACCAACGGCGAAGCCCGTCAACTGAAAGCCGACGCCTCGCGAGCCATGGGGCAAACCGCTCAGGCGGGCATTCAGGCGCGCAATTTCTTTCTGACACACGCGCGGCATCTGGAAGGCAAACTGGATTGGACGCAACCTCCTGAAATCGGATTTTTCACCCTTCCTGGTGTTGATCTCGTCATGTCCACGCCGCCAGGCACATACCTCAAGCTGTTGCAATTCAATGTGGATCCAGTGGGTAGCGCCAATGTTAACGCAGTCGCCAAATTCAATTTCACCGATTTGGGGCAATCCTGGGCTGTACATGTCCGCCGTGGTGTTGTGGAAATCACCGAAACCGTTCCGGAAACAGTCGACGTGACCATCGAGTTTGACCGTAAGACCTGGGCACAAATCGCGCTGCGGCAGATGTCATTGGCGGACGCCGTGCAAAGAGGGCTGGCAGCGGTATCTGGCGATCAATCCGAAATGGCGGCGATCTTGGGATCGTTTGACAAGATTCCCACAGCTCAACCCGAACCAGAACAGATGAATGGGTAAGGTTCTACAAGATGTTGCGAAGTGTTGATACGGCATCACCTCGCAACATCTTGGGAAGGCATCGGATCCGCAATTCGCAACTCAGGTTGTAAAAGCGGTTCTCTGTTTGCGGAGAAGTCAAGGAACTGGGTTACTTGTCTTTCGGGGTCGTGGTTCTCTCCGAAGTCGGCATTGCCGCTTCATGATGGCGTCCGGGAGCTGATCGGCCAGAATGTCATTCGCGAGGTTGGAAGCGTTCCACCTCTACCGCTTTAGACTGGCTTGATCCGCCACCGTCCCGAAGGACGCTGAACCCACCCTTAGTCTCTCGGGCAGGTATTCGTAATTTCTGATTAAGCTACGCCCTCCATGCTTGGGTCAAAAACAGCGTCATTGCGCCAGATGCAGTGCATGATAACTGCAATCTTCCTTGCGGCTGCGACAGCGGCCTTTTTTAAGCCTTTTCGCTCGTTCAGGCGCGTAGCCCATGTCAGCAAAGGTGATGGCTTTTTGACTTGTGTGATCAAAGTTGTGGCCGCCGAGTACAGCAATCGTCGCAGATCACGATCTCCGCATTTTGAAATGCGCCCTGACCAATCCATTTCGCCAGATTGATAGCGTCGCGGTGTGAGGCCCAGGAATGCGCCGACATCTTTTGACTTTTTGAACCTTGCTGCATCATCCAGTGTTGCGATGTAGGCAAGAGCGACGATAGGGCCGACACCCGGAACTGTCATGAGGCGCACAGCAAGATCGCTTCCTCGCGCGATGGCCCTAAGCTCAACGTCCATTGCGTCGGCTGCAGAGCAAAGCGCCAGATGGATTGGGTTAAACATGTCCACCATCACACCGATGGCAGGGTCGGTAGTACCCGCCTCGGTAAGTTGATCACGGAAGGCTTGCCGCATTTTGGAGCGATGCACGCCTGACATGCAGATCCCAAAAACTTTCAACACCCCACGGACATGTCCTTCTAAATCTTTGCGCATCTTGATCAAGCGTTCACGTGTGCCGATCAGGACACGAATGCGTTCTGACGTCTCACTGCGGATGTGAACCCGGGTGAACCACCCAGTTCGCGCGAGATGCGCTAAGCCTTCGGCATCCCCCCGATCAGACTTGTTAAGACGGCCTGACAGGGCTTTATGCGCCAGCCGTGCATCAATACAGATTATCGGGAGGCCCCGCTTCTCCAGTTCGCGGGTCAGCCAGATCGACAGAATGCCGCTCTCGTGGACAACACGTTCAGCATCGGGCGCATGCCTGAACAAAAAGGCGGCAATCTGATCCGGATCAGACGAGACTTCACCGCGTGCGACAACAGCACCATCCGCCTCAACAACACAGATCGAAACGGATTTGACGGACACATCGAGTCCTACATAATATGACATGGTCGTTCTCCTCTACGGCTTAAGATTTGTGAGGCCAGTATACTGGACCTCGTTCGCCCGAGGAGAGCGACAACCGCAAACACACCATGTCATTCGCTTTGAGGCATGTGAATGTCAGCTCTGGGCCGCTCGCGAAACTTTGCAAACTCCGCTTCCTGCGCATTGCGGTCATTCGATCCACCCTGCCAGCGGGGTTAGGCTGAAGGAAACTGTCGGATGACTGCAGGCAGCCCTTAGCTGACGTGGACGTTCCACACATCGTGCGGAGAGCGGACTTTTGCTGTAGCCAAAAAACAGTAGACGTCTATGCCGGAGAGCTGCCGTTCGCTACAAGTTGACCGGCAGACGTTTCAATTCCAATCGCGTGAACGAACTGGTTTTCTTGTGAACAATTTGTCATAGTTCGCCCATAACGTGAGTAATTAAGAAGAGCAGAATGAAGATTACCGAAGTCGTACTTGAGCGGATTAAAGACAACCAAGAATTGGATGCCTACGTCAAAGGTGCTGTGTCGAAAATTTCGAAGCATATTACCTCGAACAAAATGATCTTCTTTCCAGAATATACGGATCACGACATCACCCATTTTGAGGCGGTTCTTGAAACCGCAGTCGATCTTGCAACGGAGAAATCACGCGAATTGATGTCTGACGTCGACTTCGCACTTCTTACAACCTCCGTCATGCTTCATGATCTTGGGATGCATCTCACAAAGGACGGTTTTTGCACGCTCATATCGGCAGACGGCCCGCTCAGACCGATAGAAGGGTTCGGCGACCGGCCATGGAACGAGTTGTGGGTCTCTTTCTTGGCTGAGGCACGCCGGTTTGATGCGAACAAACTCGAGTCCTTATTCGGTACCAACTACAAGCCAGTAACGACATTTCCTTCGTTTGATGATCCGTGGGATGAGTTTGACATTCTACTGGTGGGAGAGTTCCTTCGTCGACACCACCCGAGATTGGCTCACGAAATTGCACTGCAAGGCCTGCCTTCAATCGATGGTTCAGTTGTGCGACTCTGCCAAACAGACACCGACTACGAGAAGTTTCTATCAGACATCGGAGGTTTGGTTGCGCGTAGCCACGGCATGGGACTTCGTCAGACATTTTCTTACCTTGAAAGTAAGTATAACAATAAGATTGAAACGCGCTCAGCCCACCCAATTTACTTGATGTCGCTCTTGCGGATTGCAGACTACCTTCAAATCCAAAGTGAAAGGGCACCTGCGGCCCGCACACAAGTCTCGAAATTCAACAGCCCCATCTCAACTCGGGAATGGTCTGTGCATCAGTGCGTCTCTGACATCACAAATCTGACCGATCCCGAAGCAATTGACATCACGGCTCAACCAGAAGACGTCGCGACATTCTTGAGGTTAAAGTACTGGGTTGAAGACTTGCAGAGGGAATTGGACATCACTTGGGCTATTCTAGGTGAAGTTTATGGGCTGCACTCTCATAGTGGCCTAAATAAACTGGGCCTACACATTCGTAGGATAAAATCAAATATCGACGACGCGGAAGGTTTTGCAAAGACCATAAATTACATTCCGGAACGCATTGCTTTTGAAACGTCGGGCAGTGAACTCCTCAAGCTCCTCGTTGGACCATTGTACTCAAATGACATTTCTGTTGGCCTGCGTGAGTTAGTGCAGAACGCCACCGACGCAGTGAAAGAGCTGGACCAGCTCGTTTTAGATGGCTCGATTGATGAACCCAAGCGTCGCGCAGATGTCATCGGAGATGTGCAAATCGACTTCGAACTGTCTAACGACCAACAAAGTGGGGCGTGGACTAGAGTAACGAAAATCGTGGTCATTGATCGTGGCGTCGGTATGACGCAAGATATCATCAAGAATTATTTTTTGATGGCGGGTGCATCGTTTAGAAGCTCTGACGCATGGAAGGAAAAATTCGAAAGACCTGACGGACTAAAGACAGTTCAGAGGAGCGGCAGGTTTGGCGTAGGAGCACTTGCAGCATTCTTGCTTGGCGACAAGATTACCGTTGAAACTCGCCATTATTCAGAACCGACGACAAGAGGTTTGAAGTTTTCAGCGGGTATTGAGACCGGAGCAATCAACGTCCTTCGGCACGATTGCGAAGTGGGAACCAAAATTCAAATCGAAGTGCCGGAGCGCTTGCAAACACAAGTAGGGAAACTTCTACCTAGTAGGTACAGCAAAGAGGTTAGTTCACATCAACCTATCAGCCAATATTTTGGTAGATACCCGAAACTTGTTTACACAGAGGACGGCAAAGAAATTCCGTGGGATGAAAAGTGCTACCTGCCGTCCAAGTCCAACAGATACGAAGACCCGTGGAACTACTTCGAAACCGAAAATTTCGAAGTGAACTGGTCTTATGAAGCCCATGCGCCGGATTTGGCAGTAAACCAAATACGTGTATCTGGAAGTAATGAGGAACGCTTCGGTCCGCACAATATCGAGCGGTCATTCAGTTCAAGCATTTTTAATCTCCCGTCGCTTTCGATTGGCGACAATTCCGGCTCGTTTCCCTTGAATTTACAACGAAACTCTTATGCCTCAAAGGAGCTTTCGTTTGCCGATGAGATTCTGGCAGACATCACGGACGAGTTTGTTTTTTCCTGTCTTTGGCAAATGTCAGAAGACCGAGAGCTTGTATTTCCGAGGTATCGGGGCCAAAATCTTGGGCCGTCCTACGACCGCCGGAAGCACGTGTGGCTCCGTTGCTCAGATGGTGTAATCTTGAATAACGCGCACTTTTTGAATTGCTACACTCCGAGGTATGCACTGATGCGTTATGGTGGACGGGATGATGCATCGACTCTCGATCAGCTAATAGTTGGTCTGCCTGCCAAATCTTTGCTGGCACATGACGCAAACGACGAGTTTTCAGGACGAAAATTCACCATGAAAGGCAAACTAACCAGAACGCTTCAAGGTCAAGCAATCGAGTTCATCTCACAATCGACAACTGCATTGAATGTCTTTATTCCATCCTCTTTCGTCGACTTGATAAAATCGAAGATGAAGCCGGGGCAATCCGCAACCAAGCTCTTGGATGGACTTGAAAAGGATGTGGTGGACGGCTGGATGATTCAGCGTGGGACCCGCCTATCGGAGCCTGAAGCCGTCCATAATTGGCGGAAGACACTCAAGAAAGACGGCAGCGATACTTCGGTGATCGGCTTCCATGAACTATCTAATTATAAACAGCCACCAAAGAAGAACCGTGATGTGGTCGTCTTTGACCGATGGATTGAGCTTGTTGGTGTTCCTTACCTACCAAACTCGAAGGTCAAGGTGGACCAATTGCTAACCCAACTTAGAGAAAAGCTTGGCGAGAAATATGAGATATTTGAGCGCCGTGCTTACAAGGCTATGCAAAGTAAAAAGAAAAGGGCTGAAGGCAAGTAGAAGCACTTGGTTTCAAGTGTCATTTTCTGAGCTTAACGACCAATGTCTGCTTCGGGTAAGCTGCACTGCGGCAGGTTCTATTGGATACGAACTGCCGCTTAGGGTCGTTCGCACGACTTTGCAAATGTCGCAATCTGCGCATTGCGGCCATTCGTATCTAGTGCGGCATCCTTTGATATGGTGGCTGGGTCAACATCGTGTTGTCGCCGTGGGAGGGAGTGGTGGATCGGAGGATCCACCATGCAAACACCAAACTTACCCGCCATTCGTGCATGTCGCCCTGCCTGGAACAAAGGCCGCATTATCGGGCAGAAACGTCCGCTTTTGCCTAAGCATGTCTGGGCAATCCGTGTGCGCCTGGAAATCGCTGAAAGTCACCGCGACCTTGCTCTGTTCAATCTTTCCATCGACAGCAAACTTAGGGGGTGCGATCTGGTCAAATTGAAGGTGGCTGATGTGTTCGCCGCAGGACAGGTCAAAGAGCGGGCCTCGATCATTCAAAGCAAGACACAGAAACCTGTCCGCTTTGAGATTACCGAGGGAACGCGGAAGTCTATTTTGAGGTGGATGGAAGAGCCGCTAATGATCGGCTCCGAATTCCTATGGCCAGGGCGCTTCCATGAACGACTACACATTTCGACACGGCAATATGCGCGGCTGGTGCGAGATTGGGTGAAATCAATCGGGCTGGAGCCGAGTGCATACGGCACCCATTCAATGCGGCGGACGAAGGTTGCGCAGATCTACCGGAAGACCGGCAATCTGCGTGCTGTTCAGCTCCTGCTTGGACACACCAAGATGGACAGCACAGTCAGATACCTCGGTGTTGAACTAGAAGACGCTTTGACGATTGCCGAGGCGGTAGAAATCTAAATCTCTGGGCCGTCCTCACAGACGGCCCAAATCGGACTTTTGCCAACTGAGACAATGCTGCGATGCAGCTTTCTCACAGCGGACATTCGACATAACTGCAGCCTTTTGGAACGCTCAAAATCATGTGCGCGTAGTGGGCAATTTGTAAAATGCCCAATTAGGTGGAAACGCTGCGTCCTTTTGCCAGCACCTATACGGTTACCGTATTTCATGGCAGCCTTTGAATGGTATGCGGCCTTCAGCCGGCGGTAAAACAGCAATGTTCACAGCTTGGTTTTGAACAAAACCCGGCTTGAAGTCGAACGGTCTGGAATGATCGCCTCTCTTGTCTAGCCGACTTGCCACCCCGGGAACGCGGGAGCGTCTCGAGCCATAAATTCAGCAAACCGCCTTTCCGTCGCTATCGAAGAAATGAATTCGTTCGGGCGGGAAATTCAAGCCAACCCTGTCTCCCGACTTCAAAGTGGTTTCGCCAGAAACGCGGGCTGTTAATTTCCCCAACGGGCCACAGTCCAAGATGACAAAACAGTCAGCGCCAAGATATTCGACGACATCAATCACACTGTCCAACGCGCCTTCTCCAACAGACACAACTTCCATGTGCTCAGGGCGAATGCCAAGTTGGGCGGCTTCGCTTGCCCCGTGATACTCGCCGCCACGTCCGCCAGGGAGGCTATACGAAGTTCCCTCTGTGCTGCATGGAATGACATTCATCTTTGGTGAGCCAATAAACTGCGCCACAAACAGATTGGCCGGACGTTCATAGAGTTCGCGCGGCGACCCGACCTGCGCGACTTTACCGAACTCCAGGACCACGATCTTGTCCGCAAGCGTCATCGCTTCGACCTGATCGTGTGTCACATAAATCATGGTAGAGCCAAGGGATTGATGAAGTTTGGCAATTTCGTAGCGCATCTCCACCCGGAGCGCCGCGTCCAAATTCGACAATGGCTCGTCAAACAAAAAGGCCGTGGGGTCGCGTACTATTGAACGCCCGATCGCAACCCTCTGACGTTGGCCGCCAGACAGGTCCTTGGGGCGTCGGTCGAGGTATTGCTCCAGCTTCAGAACACTGGCTGCGTGATTGACCTTGTCGTCGATCTCAGACTTGGGTGCACCAGCGGTTTTGAGCGAGAACCCCATGTTGTCGCGCACGCTCATATGCGGATAGAGCGCATAGCTTTGGAACACCATGGTTAGGCCGCGTTTTGCCGGTGGCTCGGCCGTCACGTCGCGACCATCGATCCTAATGGCTCCGCGTGAGGTCTCCTCAAGGCCACCGATCATCCGCAGCAATGTGGATTTTCCGCAACCGGACGGGCCGACAAAAATGACAAATTCGCCGTCCTCGATGTCAAGATCGATGCCTTTGATGACTTGGACATCGCCAAACCATTTTTCGACGCCTTCAAGTTTAATCGATCCCATTAGAACGCTCCTTTTGGACGTGACGGTGAGGCCCAGCCCAGCCATACAGCCGCAGTCCAGGTGAATGTGCCTCCACCTGCGGCGTCTCCTGTAAGAGGGTCGAAATATTCGGCAAATCCATGTTCGCGGATCAAGTCAGCCGTGGATGTGCGCAGGCTTTCTGCTCTGTCAACAAGGCCGCAGTCCTGTAAGCCAATCCCGATGAGCGCGTTCATGATGCCCCACGTAGGCCCTCTCCAATAGCGTTTGGGATCAAACCGGTCGGAGCTTGGGTCGTGGCTGGGAACCGGATAGGTGCAGACCGACGTGATGCGGTCGTATTGGGCTTCCATGGCTGGGTTCTGGATCCCTGCGTACCAACACAGAAAAGAGGCGTTGGATACGCAGTTGGACCATTGGCCCGAGCGGACATCGCGCGCGTCATAGCTGCCAAGATCGGCGTTCCATAGCGTCTCGGCCCCTGCCTCCAAAACTGTGATTGCGGCTTCGATTTCGCTGACGTCTTCTTTCAGAATACGGCCTAGCGCCGCTAGGTCACGCTGCGCGCGCAAAAGGGTGAATGTCATTGTCGGATCGGCCACGCGGAAGGGGTTTTGCTCCAGCAAGGCCGTCTCATCCCAGTTTAAACGACGGCCCAGTCGCACCAACCAGACATACCTGTCGTAGTCATACTTCGTGGGGCGCATCTCTGGATCAACATGGGAGGTGTCTCGACGGGTGTAGTCCCCGACATCTTTGGGATCGATGCCAGCCATCGCACCATCCCAATCCGGTGTATTGTCCCGGCCTGCTTCCCAAGGATGCGTAATACAGACTGCCCCTTGATCAAGGCGCCACTCCATAAACCACCGATGCCACGCCAGCATCTTGGGGAAGAGACGCGCCACCACTGGAAGGCTGGCATCCGGATCAAGGTCGTAAATCCGCCGTGCGAAGCTTGCGGCAACAGGTGGCTGGCTGATGCCAGATGAGGCCACGGGCCCTATGCCTCCCCATACTTCAGGTCCCGGAAAGTATCCTGGGTCAGGGCGATGAAACAAGATGTGCGGCACCATGCCATTGTCCCACTGGCCTGAGAACAAAGTCTCAATTTCATCCCAGCCTCTTTCGACATCGAAAGTGGCAAATCCCCAAGCGGCAAAGGCGCTGTCCCAGTTCCATTGATAGGGGTATAATCCAGCGGTCGGCACGGTGTATCCGCCGCGATCGTTGCCGCGCAAAATCGCGCGCGCTTGTTCATCCATATCTGGCATAGCTTGCGCGTTCATCCTTTCACGCTCCCTGCAGTAAGACCTTTGGTCATGAATTTCTCCAACCCGAGAAACAAAACCATAACCGGCACGGTCGCAATGACCGCCCCTGCCATCAGATGTTCGCGGGGAATTTCTGAGCTGTTAAGCATGGCGACGCCACGCGTGAGTGTGAATTTCGAGGGATCGTCCAACAGCATGAAAGCCAGAAGAAACTCGTTCCAGGCAATCATGAAGACATACAGGCTCACCGATGCCAGCGCCGGCAGAGCCAAAGGCAGTGTGATTTTCCAGATGACTTGAAGGCGATTTAACCCGTCCATAAGACCCGCTTCTTCCACCTCCGGCGGCAGGCCACGAAAATAACCTTGCAACATATAGAGCGCCACGGGGATCGTTGTGACCGGATAGATCAGAATGATGCCGATCACCGTGTTGCGCAGACCTGTGACGGAAAACGCGATGTAGATTGGCAACGCCAAAACGATCATTGGCACCATGTAGATCAGGAGAATTGAGCGCGAAAAGGCCTTTTGACCACGAAAATTCAAGCGCGCGACGGCGTAAGCCCCTGGAATGGAGAACGCGAGCGTAATCAGAACGGTCAGCACTGAGACATAGAAACTGGTCCACATATAGGTGCCGAAATTGAAGTCTCGGAACAGCTCATAGTAGCTGCGAAAAAGCGCCGCGCCTTTGTCGAAATCCAGCGAGAAATCCAGCGGGTTTTGCAACAGATCAGATTGCGACTTCAGCGAGGTCATCACCATCACATAAAATGGGATCAACACGATTGCGGTGAAGAAAATATAGCCAAACCCTGTCAGGAACCGGATCCAGGCCTCCTCCATTTCATGCCGTGACAGGCTTCCAAATGGCACGGCAGCCATGATCGAGACAATCGACCAGCCCATCACAAGTGCAAGCAAGATTGCGACAAAACCTTGAGAAGTTGCGGTGCTTTGCATCACGGTCGGGCCGAAACCAGTGAGGGAAGTTGCAAAAACCAGAGCTGAGATCATGGCAATTTTTGTGGTTTTGTTTTGCGGCGTCACTGCGATCCAACCTGCCAAGGCACCCAAAACCAATGATGACACCAACGCGGGTCTAAACGCGTCGCCGGTGGCGAAAGACATTGTGACCGAAATGGTGGTAGCGAGGACAAAGAGCCAGATAGCGCCGATGACGGGGCCACTCACATATCCATACCGTAAGAGGCTCATAGCCCTTCCTCCCGGCTGATAAACTTGAAGAAGAAGACACTGAACACCAACAAACAGCCAAAGATGATAACCGCCACGGCAGCACCAGCACCGATGTTTGAGACCGCAAACGCTTGTTCATAGACGTTGACGGTCAATGTACGTGTTCCTGCGTTGCCGCCGGTCAATAGGAAGATGTCGTCAAACTTGTTGAACGTCCAAATGAATCGCAGCAGGAAGAGGACCGACAGAATGCCCAACAACATTGGCAAACTCAGGTACCAAAATTTCTGAAACGGCGATGCCCCGTCCATATCGGCCGCCTCGTACATATCGGTGTCGATGGATTGAAGCCGCGCAAGGATGAAGAGAAAACTGAGCGGAAAATAGCGCCAGATTTCGAACACAGTCACCATGATGAGCGCGAGCGGCCGCTGTCCAAAGAAGTTGATGGCCTCACTGGTCACACCCATCTGCAATAGCAGCGCATTTGCCGATCCAGAGAACGGATCAAACAGGTTAACCCAAGTAAACGCCACTGCAATCACGGGGGCGACATATGGAAACAGGTAGAGCCCGCGCAGGATGCCCTGACCTCGAAAGCTCTTGTTCAAAAGCAGAGCGGCAAACAGCCCCAGAAGCAAAGCTCCCACGGTGCCAAACACGGTGTAGAAAATCGTGACCCACATCACGGACCAGAATTCGTCTCCGTCAAAAACCTTCACAAAGTTGTCGAACGTAAACTCAAAGTTTGTCAGGATAGACTCCGCGTTGCCCCGCACGTGTGGCCTGCTGCCTTCGGCGGCGTCTTCCGCCGCATCCTTGTCGGCGCCATCTGCTAACATAACCGGCACACGCAGCCGTTCATTAAAACCCGGCTCTAAGGCGCCCAGGTCACAGGCAAATACGGTTCCATCCAAATGACATCCTGCAGGTAAGTCTCCGACAACAATCAGGCTTTCAGGCCAGGTGTCGCGTATCGTGACATCAGTTATTTCGGTGTCTCGGCTCGAATTTCGCAACCGATACTCGATCCGCAAGTCGTCTCCCGAGCCACGCAAACTCTCGCGCAGCACAGGCGCTGGGGGGCGCAGGTCAGCGAGCCCTATGGGCTTAAAACTGATCCAGAAAATCGCAAGCAACGGCAAGATCACCACCAGCGACACCATCGTGATCGTTGGCAACAGCAAAGACCACGCCAATCGGGCTTCACGCTTTGCCAGCGGGCCGCGCCCTTTAGGAGGGGTTGCAATGTTCATGAAGGTCTCCGGTCAACACAAAGGTTGAAGTGATGAATGTCCCCGCCCCGACAAATGTCGGAGCGGGCTACCGCGCTAACTTCTACTCGACTGCAGAAAGTTGCTCGTTCATGGCGGTCACAGCAGCAGCAGCATCAATTTCGCCGTCGATGTACTGACGCACCACGCGGTTGATGACCTGGCTGTTGATCATTTTGGACGCAAGTCCCAGCTGACCTTCGGCAACGCCCCAACGCTTGGCAACATCAAGACCACCAACGATCTCATTGATCATCGCTTGTTCATACAGGTCGCCAAGCGGCGCCTTGCGGTCCACGCCAACCGGCAACTTCGACCAGGCCTCCGAGAACTTTTCTGGTTCGTCTGCCGTGCCGCGACGCACCGGGAACTTGCCTTCCGGCGCAATGGACAGCGTTTGGGTGTAGCCCTCATCCATTGAGAACTTCACAAAATCCATAGCCAGTTCGGTGTCAGCGTCATTGGTGATACCAAAGTAACGCACATCGCCCCATGCGGCCCCATCTGGGTTCGAAGGTCCCGAGAAATTGGTTACGATGCCAGTCTTTGACGCCAGCTCAGACGAAGTAGGGTCGTCATTGATTGTGGGCGGAGCGCTGTCGCGCAAACCGGCCAACTCATCCAGAATAAACGGTGACCAGATGATCATCGCAGCTTGGCCCGCAAAGAATAGCTCGCGCGATTGTTTCCAGTACAGTTCGCCGGGAGGAGAGGCTTCGGCGATTGCTTTGTAGAATTCGAGCACCTCGGTGGTTGCAGCCAGATCGAGCGCCGCAGCCCCGTCATAGTTCACAGGCGAAACGCCATTGGCGAGGAACACATGTTCCAGCACTTGCGACATGAAGTTTTCGTCCACTTTTGTGGCTGCAACGAAGCCGTACATCTCTGGTGGGTTGTGAAGTTTGTCGAGTGCCGCAACGACGTTGGCGAAAGATGTTGGCGCTTCTAGGCCAGCTTCTTCGAACTTGTCAGCACGGTAGACGATCATTTGTGTCCAGCCATCCACCGGTACAGAGGCAACCCCACCTTCGACGGCTGCCATCGCAAGTGGACCGGGTGCAAATGTGCCTTGGCCAAGTCCTTCGACAACTTCTGATGCAGCCTCAGTATCCAAAATGCCGGCTTCTGCCCAAGGCAGCGCATATTGCAGCGGGTGGTAAATCACATCGGGCAGATCACCGGCGGCAAACGCGGCGGTTGCGCGCGTGCCCAAATCAGATTCTGTTACCGGAATGACCTGCACTTCGGTGCCGGTCGCGGCCTGAAACTCAGCCGCCATTTCCTGTTGCTTAGCGAGCCGCTCAGGTTGCTCTTCGGTTGTCCAGAACCGGATCGTGTCCGCATTGACGGCCCCCGACACCATCACCAGCGCAAGTGCAGCGCTGCTCAATAATTTGGTTTTTCTCTGAAGTTTCATGTTGGTTCCTCCCATTGGACTTCACGTTTTTTGTATGTCCTTTAAACACCGTGCCAATTCGGCGGGTGTCAGACGTGGAGGCCCATCTGACCCCCGCTCAACGAGCGTGGCCGGAGCCAACTCGCGAAGTTCTTCCGGAGCGGTGCCCCGAATTTGTTTAATCAATAGTGTTGCAAGCCGATCCCCCGCTTGACGGCTGTTGACCGCAAACGTCGTAAGGCCAGGGTTCGCGTAGGCGCCTTCAGGAATGCCGTCATAAGCAATCACCGAAAAGTCACTGCCAATGCGCAGTCCCAAGTCTTGCGCCACCCGGTAAGCACCAAGTGCGGCGCGATCCACAGCGAAGGTGATCGCTGTGGGTGGCTCTGCCATCATCAAAAGGGACCGCGTTGCAGCCTCTCCAGCGTCATGTGTAATCGCAGGTGCAGTGATCAAGGCAGGGGCAATCGAGAGGCCGGCGGCAGCCAAGCCATCGCGGTACCCGTCGATACGCAGCTTGGAATAGGTGTATTCGCTGCCGCCGGGTACGTGCGCAATCCGCTTGTGCCCTTGACTAGCGAGGCGTGCCGTTGCCGCACGCATCGCGTCCTCGCCTTTGATATCGTACCAAGAACATCCTGTCGGGTCTTCTGTGCGCCCAAACATGACAAACGGGATGTTTTGGGCACGCAGCGCCTCAACGCGCTTGTCACGTGACCGCGTGCGCGGAAGAATAAATCCGTCCGCTTTGTGCTCCTCGACAAGACGCGACAGCGTTTCCTGCACCCCGCGTTCGGTTTCGGCGGTTGCAATTGTGACGGTCCAATTCTCGGCACTCGCTGCTTGAGTGACCCCTGCGATGAAATCTGCAAGAAAAGGGCGGGCGCTGTCTTCGTTGTCGACCTGAAGCACCAGCCCAAGCGACCGCACTCGTCCCGTACGGATTGCTTGAGCATGGCTGAGCGGGCGATACCCAAGACGCTCCGCCGCCCGACTGATACGCAACCGTGTGCCTTCTGCGATATCGGTGTAGCCGTTCAAGGCGCGACTTACCGTGCTTTTTGTCACACCTAGATCGTTGGCAACATCCGCAATTGTCACCCTTCTGCGAGTGCGCGACGGCAGTTTTGATGGCGTTTTGGGCATTCCGGTTTGCACGAGTCATTCTCCCTTGGATGACTAGCAAAGTTTCCGAAACCGGTTTCGGCAAGAGGTTTTGACGATTTTTTGCAAAATGATTGAAATGACCTTTGGCGGTTGGTGCAAAATGGATCAAATTTCAGAGGTCGAAATCGTAGCGCTTAGTAGGCTAAATGGTCTGCTGCGGTTGAGGTATTTTGCCTCGCTCCGTTGGGGTGCTCGGCTCTTTTACCGCCCAGGTTTCCACTCACACAGAAACGCCTTTCAGCAGGTCCTCTTTTGAAATGGTGTCTTTCGTGCCAGCCATCATGACTTCACCACGCCGCAAGACCACGAACCTATCCGCCAGCTCATAGGCAAACTCAAAATATTGCTCCACCAGAACAATCGCCATGTCACCTTTATCTCTTAATTGCCGGATCACCTCACCGATCTGCTGAATAATATTGGGTTGAATGCCCTCCGTGGGCTCGTCCAAGAGCAACAACCGTGGCTTGGTGATTAATGCCCTGGCAATCGCCAACTGCTGTTGCTGTCCGCCGGACAAATCCCCGCCACGCCGGCTCTGCATTTCTTTAAGAACAGGGAAGAGCTCAAAAATTTCATCCGGTATGAAATGCTCGGCAGGTGGCAAACACACAAACCCGGTTTCCAGGTTTTCGCGCACTGTCAGAAGGGGAAAGATTTCCCGTCCTTGAGGCACATAGGCAATCCGCTTATGCGCCATTTTTTGCGCCGGCAAAACGTCCAACACTTCGCCCGCCAGTTCAATGTTGCCACCCGATCTCGGGTGGGTTCCTGAGATGGCTTTAATCAGGCTGGTTTTACCAACTCCGTTGGTGCCCATCACGCAAGTCACTTCGCCGGGGTCGGCCTGCATCGAAATTCCGTTGAGAATTTGCGAGTGCCCATAGTGCAAGGTAAGATCTTGAAGTTTCAACATGATTCAGCGCCCCAGATAGACATCAATGACGTTTTGGTTGGAGGTGACATGGTCAAGGCTGCCTTCGGCCAAGACCGACCCCTCGTGCAGTACGGTCACCTTGCAATTCAAACGCCGCACAAATTCCATGTCATGTTCCACCACCACCACAGCGCGGGTTTTGGCCGCTTCCAACAATAGGTCAGTGGTGTGTTCGCGCTCTTGCGGTGTCATCCCGGCGGCTGGTTCATCCACCAGGAGCAGGCGTGGCTCCTGCGCCAGCAACATGCCAATTTCGAGCCATTGCTTTTGCCCGTGACTCAATTCGCCGGATTTTCGGCTCAACTCTTCTAGCAATCCAATTTCCTGCGCCAGGGCTGCTGTTTTTTCAAGGTCCGCAGTGTTGGCCCGATACATCAGAACTGAAAGCCAGCCGCGCGGTTTTTTCAGCGCCATCAGCAGGTTTTCTTGAACCGTCTGGTCTTCGAACACCGTGGGTTTCTGAAACTTGCGGCCAATTCCAGCCTGCGCAATTTTTGCCTCATTCATTTTCAGAAGGGACTGGGATTTGTCCCCCCAAGTCACGCGGCCCTCGTCCGGTCTGGTTTTACCGGTGACGATATCCATAAAGGTGGTTTTGCCCGCTCCGTTGGGGCCGATAACCGCACGCAGCTCAGCGTCACCAATCTGGAACGATAGATTGTTGATGGCGCGAAAGCCGTCAAAGGTGACTGATACGCCGGAAACTTCAAGGAGCGTATTCATTGGCTTGCCTCCTGTTCGCGCAAAGCGCCGTCGTCCGGGCCCAAGTCTGCGCCATGACGATTGGGGCTTTTACGTTGCGACAGCAGATCAACCAGACCACCCATACCTTTGGGGGCAAACAGGGTGACTACGACAAAAGACAAGCCCAAAAGCACCAGCCACCAGTCGACCCATTTGACCGTGTAAAACCCCAGCGGAATGTCCGGTGCTTGGCCTCCGGTGAACCACGTGCTTAGAAGGCTGACAAAGGCGGCGCCGATTACAGCACCATAAAGCCGACCACGCCCACCAATTGCGACCCAGACCGCCAGATAAATCGACGCAATAGGTGCGATTTCAGCGGGATTGATGATCCCTGCCTGCGGGTAGTAGAGCGCTCCAGCGATTGCGGCGATACAGGCGGTAAATGTGAAGACCACCAGCTTGTAGGTCTCGACCGAATAGCCAAGAAAGCGCACCCGCGCCTCGTTGTCTCGGATGCCAAGAATAACAGAGCCAAGCTTGCCGGAAACAACCCAAGCCGCCAGCAGATATCCAAGGCCAAGGGCCAAAGCTGAGGCCCAGAGGAACCATAGGGACACCTCGTCCTGAGAAGCGGTCACACCCGGCAAATTTTGCAGGCCTGAGAGCCCGTTGTTACCACGCAGACCGCTGTCGTTTTGGAATAGATACAAAGCCAGAGCCAGCGTCATCGCCTGGGTCAGGATTGACAGGTAAACCCCGGTGACGCGGCTTCGGAAGGCGAACCATCCAAACACCAGTGCCAACAATCCTGGCACCAGAACCACCATTGCGAGCTGTAGAACCAGACTGTCCGAAAAAGCCCAGATCAGTGGGAAATCACTAGAGCCGACCACGCCGAAGATTTGGTTTCCAATGCCGTCAATAATTTCGGAACTGGTGGCAGGAATTTCTGTTTGGCTGAGTGTCTCAACCACGATCAGGCGGGTGCGCTCATACATCAGCCACATGCCAATCATGTAGCCCCCCAGGCCAAAGAAAGCGAAATGGCCAAGCGACAGGATACCGGTAAATCCCCAGATCAAGTCCATGGCCACTGCAACCAGACACAGGCACAGAGTCTTGCCAAGTGTTTTGACAAAGCTAGTTGAAATCACCCCGACGCCGAAACCTTCAGACAGAACTGTCACAATCAGAGTGAACAAGGCCAGGCAGGCAAGAAAGATCAGAACCGAAGGGTTCTTGGCAATGAAAGACCGTTGCATGGATCAATCCCCCGCAGCGCGGCCTTTGAGGGCGATGATGCCCCTTGGCCGGAATTGAATGAAAATGATGATGAAGACGATCATGTAGGTCTGTGCGGCGAGAGTGTTTGACGGGTTCAGCCACTCGATCCCTTTTTGGAAGAAGCCGATCATCGCGGCGCCCGCAAGCGTTCCCCAAATATTGCCCACCCCGCCGACCACCACGGTCATGAAGCTTTGGACGATGTAATCGCTGCCCAGCTCGGACGTCACTTTTGCAAAGAGACCGATAGCGACACCTGCGATGCCGGCAATGCCTGACCCAAGACCAAAAGTCAGCATATTCACTTTGCCGGGGTTGATCCCCATTGAAGCGGCCATGCGGGGATTTTGGGTCACAGCGCGTGTTTCCAGCCCCAGCCTAGTGCGCTTCATGATGAATAGGAAAACGCCAAGGAAGACGAGCGCAAGGATGAAGATGGCGATGCGAATAAAACTGATCGACACCACATCGTTCACCACAAGCGCGCCGTCGAGCCACCCTGGTGCAGTCAGGGGACGGGCTTGCGTGCCAAAGATGTTTTTTGCCAGCTGTTGCAACGCAATTGAGATGCCAAAGGTTGCAAGCAGCGTTTCCAGTGGGCGGTCATAAAGCCATCGGATCACCAACCGCTCCATTGCCACACCGGCAGCAAAGGTCACGGCGAAGGCCATTGGGATTGCGACAATGATCGACAAGGTGTGATCCGGGATCATCTGTTGCACCACGTAGCCCGTATAGGCGCCCATCATGATGAATTCGCCATGCGCCATATTGATCACGCCCATGACACCAAAGGTGATGGCGAGGCCGATCGCGGCAAGGAAATAGATCGAAGCCAATGATAGCGCGTCAAGCGTCAAGTCTAAGGCCTGGTTTATACCGACCTTCAGGTTGATGGCCTCCAACGCATCGGTGGCCGCCGTTGTCACATCAACTGAGGGTTCTGCAAAAGTTTCAAAGAAGACATGGTTTGCAATCGCGGCGTCCGTGTCCGCTTGCGTGATAAATGCGGGCACTTGTCCGGCGTCCGCGAGCGCCGCGTAGGCAGCTTTTCGCGCTGTATCGTTGTCCAGCTGAGCCACCGGAATGCCGCCAACACGGCCGCTTTCTATATTGGCGGCCAGTGCCTTGCGAATATCGCCAGACGAAACCAGCGCCGGAGCCATGCCTTTGGCCACCAACAGGTCATAGGCGTCGGTCTTGGACAACTGATCAGTGCCAGGTTCCAGTAATGCAGCCACATTTACACCGGTTGGAGAGCCCCCGATTGCTACATTGAGAGTCCTTGCCACCAACGGGTTGAGAGTCGCACGGACATCGACACCAAGGTCGCCAGACATGTCTTTGATGGCATCGACACGTGCTTTTGTGTCGTGATCATAGCCTATGGTGAGTAAGCGCTCGAGCCGTTGTTTCTGCGCCTTCAGCGATGCATCGGTTTCACTGTCAATCGAGGCACGTAAAGGGGCTAGAAGCGTGGGACCGGGGTCTCGTTGAATTGAGGTCAGTGCATCTTGCCGTTTGGCCGCATCCGGGTCCATCAACTGAAACTGAACCAACGCTGTCGCAATCATGGCGCGGACGCCGCTGTTTGGCTTAAGTTGTTTCAGGTCACTCTTGGGATAGCTTCCAACAACATCTCCGCTGTCAAAATCTGTGAGCTGGTAGCTTTTGGCGTCGGTCTTCTCTCCGACAAAGAAAAGACCGTCTGACTTGCGCATCCACATATTTTTGGCGGCCCATATCTCAAGCATGAGCTGAGCCTGTGGTGATCCGCTGGTGGCGATTGCATCAATCACCGGGCCAATGGTCTTGCGCGAGCTTTTGGCAATTTCTGCCTGATACTCTTGCAAGATGGGCTGGATGTTCGCGTCCTGCGCAGTGGCCGTCAGGCACGACAATAGAATTGCGAGACCCGCAAGGAATGGTCTTATCATGTCGGAGTTGTCCGCGTGTTTTGTTGGAAGAGGGTCAAGATCGACCCTCTTCGCAAGTGCTGGTCTTAGTAGTTCGACAAAGTCTGAACGCAGGTCTTGGTCTCGGTGTTGTACATACCGCAGTCCAAGTCCTTCCAGTCGGACATCAGAACAGCTGATTCCGGCAGGAAGTCAGTCCAGGCATCGCCTGGGACTTCGCTGGTCTGGCTGATGATATCAAATTGACCGTCGTCTTGGATTTCACCAATCAGGACGGGCTTGGCCAAGTGGTGGTTTGGCAACATCACCGCGGTCCCGCCTGTCAGGTTCGGGTATTCTTGTCCGTACATGGCAGACCGCACGGCATCTACTTCAGTAGACCCAGCTTCGGTGGCCGCATTCACCCACATGTTGAAGCCGATGAAGTGGGCCTCCATTGGATCGTTGGTGACCCGCTCTTCCCCCATTGTGGCCTTCCAAGTTTTCACAAACTCGGCGTTCACCTCAGCATCTGCGGACTGGAAGTAGTTCCACGCTGCGAGGTGACCCACGAGGTTAGAGGTATCGAGGCCTGCCAGTTCTTCTTCGCCCACTGAGAAAGCGACAACTGGAATATCGTCGGCAGACACACCCGCCGCAGCCAGTTCTTTGTAAAAGCCGATGTTGGCGTCACCGTTGATGGTTGAAATCACGCCAACCTTTTTGCCGTCAGCGCCCAGAGCCACAACATCAGCCACGATTTTGGACCAGTCAGAATGGCCAAACGGCGTGTAGTTCACAAACAAGTCGTTATCGGAAACGCCTTTGCCTTTGAGATAGCTTTCGAGGATGTTGTTTGTGGTGCGCGGGTACACATAGTCTGTTCCCAGCAGCGCAAATTTTTCAACGCCCAGCTCTTCCAAGAAGTAATCTGTAGCCGGGATAGCTTGTTGGTTTGGCGCGGCACCGGTGTAGAACACGTTCTTAGACGATTCTTCGCCTTCATACTGCACCGGATAGAACAGCAGGCCGTTCAGTTCTTCGATAACCGGCAGTACCGATTTACGTGACACAGATGTCCAGTTTCCGAAGATCACGTCAACGTCATGCACCGTCAGCAACTCGCGCGCTTTTTCGGCAAACAGTGGCCAATCTGATGCAGGGTCGACCACCACAGCTTCCAGCTGCTTACCGAGCAGACCGCCCTTTGCATTCTGCTGATCAATCAGCATCAACATAGTGTCTTTCAAAGTGGTCTCAGAGATTGCCATCGTGCCAGAAAGAGAGTGCAAGACTCCAACTTTGATGGTGTCTTCGTCAGCCATGGCGATACCGGCCAGTGACGCAAAGACGACAGATCCGGCGAGAGTGGATTTGAGAAAATTCATATTAGCCTCCAGGCAGGGCGCAGGAGAGAGACCTTGCACATATGTGCCGATTTCTCTTACCTATCCCCGCAACGTCATGTTGCAATTCGTGTGGCGGCCGCTTCGAGGTCCAATTCGTATGGTCGTCACACACCTCCGGTTTTTTGACATCGTGTCTCCGGCAGGTGTCCAATCGATTCTGCATTGCGGCTAAATAAGCAAACCTGAGACACTGCAATTCCTTAGCGGCCTTCGCGTATGCTTGTTTTTTGATCGAAATTCACAGCGAGCGCGCAAAAAATAGGCGATCGGCCTTGCCTACGTCCTCAAAATGGTCGTTTCGGATGGTGTTTTGCCCTCTAGGCGTCAGAACCAAGAACAGTTCTACGCGCCAAGAGGATACGCTGATCACACGTCTGGCAGACATATCGCCCCCCCATACTACGCAGCCTCCGCGTGCGAAGGGAACGCTGCGCGTGAGCACAAAAATGGTCGGAGATCGTTCTGTTTTGGACGATCTTCACCAAGCCGGGTCGTTCAGATGTTTGTTCCCTAAATCCAGCGGGGCCGCGATGGATGTCGTCCTGTTGAACACTGCGGGCGGGATCACAGGCGGCGATCAATTCACTTTCTCGGGTCATTTGGCAAAGGACACCACACTCACCTTGACGACCCAAGCTTGCGAGCGGGCTTACAAGGCGCAACCCAATCAGACTGGCCAGATCCGCAACCGCCTTCGGGTTGAAGTGGGGGCACGGCTCAATTGGTTGCCTCAAGAAACCATTCTGTTCAACGGGAGCGCGTTGGACCGTCGCCTGAGCATTGATCTGGATCCGGACGCGTCTCTGCTCATGGTCGAGCCTTTGGTTTTTGGCCGCCCGGCAATGGGCGAGGTGCTGACCGATATTCGATTTCGTGACCGGATTGAGGTACGGCGCGCGGGCACGCCGCTCTTTCTCGATGCGATGTCTTTCGCTGGAAGCCTACAGGCCCATCTGGACAAGCCATTTATCGGCAACGGTGCTGGGGCGATGGCGCTGGTGGTTTTGGTTGCAAAAGATGCGGAACGGCACCTGGCCTCGCTGCGAGAGACGCTTCCGGAAACTGGCGGTGTGAGCCTTCTCCAACAGGATGTGTTGGTCCTGCGCCTGCTTGCTGATGACGATTTCACCCTCAGAAAAACCCTGCTGCCAGTTCTGCGAGAGCTGCATGGTGGCGACCTTCCTCGATGCTGGATGATCTGACATGAACCTGACCCCAAGAGAAAAAGACAAACTGTTGATTGCCATGGCTGCCGAAGTGGCCCGCAAGCGCTTGGCACGTGGTGTTAAACTCAACCACCCGGAAGCCATCGCCTTGATTACCGACAGCGTTGTGGAAGGCGCGCGCGATGGCCGTTCTGTGGCCGATATGATGGAAGCGGGTGCACAGGTTGTCTCAGTCGACCAATGCATGGAGGGCATCCCGGAGATGATCCATGAAGTGCAGGTCGAAGCCACGTTCCCGGATGGCACCAAGCTTGTCACCGTTCACAATCCAATTCGTTAGAGGAGCTTGAGCCGATGAAATATGTTGTACCGTTTTTGACTGGGCTCTTGGCCTCTCCGGCCATGGCCCATTCCGGAGCACACGCTCATAGTCACGGGGAATACGCTTGGATTGCGGTGGTTCTCTCTGCAGTGATCGTGGGTGGGACGATGGCTGTTGTTCAGTTGCGGCGGCGCACATGATCCCGGGTGAAACATTTCCTGCCGAAGGTTCGCTTACACTCAACGCGGGGCGCAGTGCGCGTATGGTGTTGGTGGCCAATACCGGCGACCGCCCCGTGCAAGTGGGCAGTCACTATCATTTTGCCGAAGCAAACCCAGCGCTGGACTTTGATCGGCATGCGGCTTTAGGGCGGCGATTGGACATTCCAGCTGGCACTGCCGTTCGGTTCGAACCAGGACAACGCCGGGAGGTGATGCTGGTGCCCTTTATGGGACGGCGACACATCTACGGCTTTAATCAACACATCATGGGAGCGCTGAAAGATGCCGGGCAAGATAAGCCGGAGTGACTATGCTGCTATGTTCGGCCCCACAGTGGGCGACAAAGTGCGGCTGGCGGACACGGACCTCATCATTGAGGTTGAAAAAGATCTGATCGTAGAGCGCGCCACTGCCGCGCAATTCAGTGCGACGGGCTTGCGAGAGGATGTCTACGGAGAAGAAGTGAAGTTTGGTGGCGGCAAAGTCATCCGCGATGGGATGGGACAATCCCAGGCCACACGCGCCGAAGGGGCCGTGGATACGGTTATTACCAACGCGCTGATCGTTGACCATTCCGGCATCTACAAAGCGGATGTTGGCCTGAAAGGTGGGCGTATCCAGACCATTGGCAAAGCCGGAAACCCGGACACACAGCCCGGGGTCGATGTCATTGTTGGCCCGGGCACCGAGGTCATTGCGGGCGAAAACCGCATTTTGACAGCCGGTGGATTTGACAGCCATATCCATTTTATTTGCCCACAGCAGATCGAGGACGCGCTGCATTCCGGCCTGACCACAATGCTGGGCGGCGGTACCGGTCCTGCACATGGCACCTTGGCGACCACCTGCACGCCTGGTCCCTGGCATATCGGTCGGATGTTGCAGGCTGCGGATGCCTTTCCAATGAACCTCGCCTTTGCCGGCAAGGGCAATGCGTCACTTCCGGCTGCCTTGGAAGAGCAAATTCTAGGTGGTGCCTGCGCCCTTAAGTTACACGAGGATTGGGGGACAACGCCTGCCGCCATCGATTGCTGCCTGTCAGTTGCCGATGACCTGGATATTCAGGTGATGATCCACACAGACACGCTCAACGAATCCGGTTTTGTTGAGAACACTGTGGCAGCCCTAAAAGGCCGCACAATCCATGCCTTTCACACCGAAGGTGCAGGTGGTGGCCATGCACCGGACATCATCAAAATTTGTGGCGAAGAGCATGTCTTGCCGTCCTCAACCAATCCCACCCGCCCTTTCACGGTGAACACTCTGGAAGAGCATCTCGATATGCTGATGGTTTGTCACCATCTCGACAAGTCGATTCCGGAAGATGTGGCCTTTGCGGAAAGCCGGATACGTCGCGAAACCATCGCTGCTGAGGACATTCTGCATGACATGGGGGCGTTTTCGATTATCGCCTCGGACAGTCAAGCCATGGGCCGCGTCGGCGAAGTGTTGATCCGAACCTGGCAAACAGCCGATAAGATGAAAAAACAGCGCGGCAGACTGTCTGAGGAAACGGGAAACAACGACAATTACCGCGTGCGCCGCTACATCGCCAAATACACCATCAACCCCGCAATTGCGCATGGTATTGCCCATGAAATTGGCAGTATTGAAGTTGGCAAGCGCGCGGATTTGGTGTTGTGGGATCCGGCCTTCTTTGGTGTGAAGCCTGAGATGGTTTTACTTGGCGGTAGCATCGTTATGGCGCAGATGGGTGACCCCAACGCTTCGATCCCAACGCCGCAACCTGTCTACTCCCGTCCGATGTTTGGTGCTTATGGGCGCTCGGTTGAAAACTCCGCCGTCTGCTTTGTCAGCGAGGCCGCGCAAGACGCCGGAATTGGCGCACGATTGGGCCTCGCCAAAGACACGCTCGCGGTAAAAAACACCCGTAACATTGGCAAATCCGATCTGCTTCTGAACACAGCAACCCCAATGGTCGAAGTGGATCCTGAAACCTACGAGGTGCGTGCTGACGGCGAGCTTCTCACCTGCCAACCCGCCGTGGTTCTCCCCATGGCACAACGCTATTTCATGTTCTGAAGGTGCATCCAATGACCACGCTTCCCCCCAGCCGCCAAATTCGCAAACCCGGCCATTGGTCCGGTGCTTATGATTGTGTAACGCTCAATTACGATGACCGTTTCCTTCGGCGCAAAATGTTATCGACAGTGCGTGCCGAACAGTTTCTTGTTGATTTGGCGCATACAACGTCACTTGACCATGGGGACGCATTTGCCTTGGAAGACGGCCGCTTGATTGAGGTTGTTGCCGCTAATGAAGACCTGCTGGAGGTCACGGGAGCCGACCTGCCGCGTCTCGCCTGGCATATCGGAAATCGCCATACGCCCTGCCAAATTGAGGAAAGTAGGCTGCTCATACAACGCGACCACGTGATCCGTGACATGCTGGGCAAGATTGGCGCCACGGTGCGTGAAGTGGTTGAGCCCTTCACTCCAGAAGGCGGGGCCTATGGGCACGGACGCACCCATGGCCACAGCCACTGATATCCTCACCCTGACACAATGGTTCTCGCCTGCCTTTCCGGTGGGCGCTTTCGCCTATTCACATGGGTTGGAGTGGGCCATTGATGTCGGAGACGTGGCCAATTCAGAGCAGGTCGGCGTCTGGATCTCCGATGTGGTGCAACATGGCGCTGGATGGAACGACAGTCTGTTTATTGGCGCGGCCTACCAAGCGAGTACCGACGAACTGGGTGAGATCGACGCGATGAGCCGCGCTTTTTCGGCGTCGGCGGAACGGTTAAAGGAAGCCTATTTGCAGGGCGCGGCGTTTTGTAATGTGACGGGTGAAATCTGGGGTGTAGACTTAAAAGGACTGACCTATCCGGTTGCTGTTGGCCGCGCTGCGCGGTTGCAAGGCTTGCCACTTGAACTCACCAACCAAGTCTTTTTGCAGGCCTTCGTGTCCAATCTCGCGGCGGTCGCAATGCGGCTTGTACCCCTTGGCCAGACGGAAGGTCAAAAACTGATCCATGCACTGACCCCACTTTGCTGTACGCTCGCGGAAAGCGCTGCGACTGCCACGCTGGATGACTTGGCCAGTTCGAGCTTTGTGACGGACATCGCCGCGATGAAACACGAAACCCAATATTCAAGGATATTCCGCACATGACCCAGATGAATGGCCCGCTTCGTGTCGGTATTGGTGGCCCTGTTGGCGCCGGAAAAACGACGCTCACGGCAGCTCTGAGCGAAGCGTTGCGGGACACCCACTCAATAGGTGTCATCACCAATGACATTTACACGCAGGAAGATGCTGAGGCGTTGATGCGCATGCAGATTCTACCACAGGATCGCATTATCGGGGTTGAGACCGGCGGGTGCCCTCACACTGCGATCCGAGAGGATGCGTCGATCAACCTAGCCGCTGTAGCCGAGATGGTTGATCGGCATCCGGATGTCGAAGTTGTTTTGATTGAAAGCGGTGGCGACAACCTATCGGCCACTTTCAGTCCGGAGCTAGCGGATGTGACGCTCTATGTGATCGACGTTGCCGCTGGCGAAGAAATTCCCCGTAAAGGTGGGCCAGCCATCACCAAATCCGACATTCTGGTCATCAACAAGACAGATCTTGCCCCTTATGTTGGCGCGTCGCTGGAGGTTATGGACCGGGATGCCAAAAGGATGCGCGGCACGCGGCCAATTGTTTTTGCCTCGCTGCGCAATCGTGAAGGCGTGGACAAGATTGTAGCCTTGCTAGCAAGTGCTGGTGGGCTGATCCCGCAAGTTTAGCTTAGAGGCTCGGGCGGTGCCCGATATCCAAAAGCGCATCACCTGCGGTAACGACACGGTGTCGACTTTTGGCAATATTTGAATTTCCCAGCTTAAGCTTTGCGAAAGCTCAGGTTGGCTTGCGCCTCTGTCGGGCAACCGGTTGATTATGGTCTTTCGCCGAATGCGGTCACCTCCCAAAGATCGACAAGAAACGCTTAGGTTGGTGAAAAGCGAAGCCAGAAGGGAGTACCACCTGCATGTCCGCTTCCAACCCTTAGGCGCGAATTACTCTTGACTGCAGCGAATGCCCGCAATCCGCCCTTTGTGCAGGGTGTTGCGACCGGCCCT
>NZ_CAJXIV010000021.1 GCF_913054185.1 uncultured Shimia sp. | reverse complement strand
GCTGAGGCGGACGCCAGAATTGATGCGTATTGGCGTCCGTACCATGCCGAACTCCAGGCGCTGCTGGAGGCCGCCCGTGAAAAATTTGGCGAGGCCATTTTGGTGGATTGCCACTCCATGCCCCGAGAGGCCGTGGAAAGCGCAACACGTCGCGGCGTGCCGCGTCCCGAAGTAGTACTTGGAGACCGCTTTGGTGCCGCAGCAGATGTGGAACTGGTGGACCAAATCGAAGCGGCCTTTCTAAAGGCGGGTTTTGTTGTCTCCCGCAACACACCTTTTGCCGGGGCTTATGTCACACAGCACTATGGCCGTCCGCTTAAGGCGCAACATGCGGTTCAGGTTGAAATCGACCGGTCGCTCTACATGGATGAGGCCAGCATTCGGCCAAATTCCGATTTTGACAGCTTCCGCGAACGACTAACGCAGGTGGTCGCCCAAATTGCCCGTTTGGGCCAGCCGGAGACCAACAGCCTGGCCGCCGAATAGGCGGAGAAACGTTGACCTGCGCGCCGCAGTTGATAAGGCTCTGCGCAACTTGAGGAGACCAAAATGTCCAACGCCTTGATTGTGATTGATGTGCAAAACGACTTTTGCCCCGGCGGTGCGCTGGCCGTGCCCGAAGGCGATCAGATTGTCCCCGGCATCAACGCGCTTATCGCGGAGTTCGACACGGTTGTCCTGACCCAAGACTGGCACCCGGCAGGCCATTCGTCTTTTGCCAGCAGCCACAACGGCAAATCTGCCTATGAGCTGATCGATATGCCGTACGGCCCTCAGGTGTTGTGGCCAGACCACTGTGTGCAGGGCAGCAACGGCGCGGCCCTTCATGTCGATCTCAATGTGACCCGCGCCAACATGATCATCCGCAAAGGCATGAACCCAGAGATTGATAGCTACTCCGCGTTTTTTGAGAACGACCAGAAAACTCCAACAGGCTTGCATGGTTACCTCAAAGGCCTCGGCGTGTCGGAACTCACCATGGTTGGCCTGGCAACAGATTTCTGTGTTCAGTTTTCCGCCTTGGATGCGGCACGGCTTGGCTTCAACGTCAATTTACGCCAAGGTCTCTGCCGCGCGATTGACTTGGATGGCTCCCTTGCGACTGCTGAAAAAGCCATGGATGACGCAGGTATTTCTCGCATTTGAGGCATAATCTTCTTGGTTTGTTAACCAAAGTTCGGTCATTTACCCATCATTAGTAGGTTGTGAAGACTGGGAAATGGCTGCGGAAATTCACGAACTTAACCGGGCTCTAGAGGCTTTTGACAAGCGCAATACGCCTGAAGGTTTGTTGGTGCGTTATGCGCGTGGTCGACTGCGCCATTTCTATACGCGCCAGTCGCTGTCGCTTTTTGGGGCACTGCTTCTCGCCTTCACGGTGTCGCCTGTGACTGGCTTGATGGCGTTTGGTGTCTCCTTGTTTGGCGAGATGCTGGATACCACGCTACTGCGCGGCGTGGAGAAGCAGCTCAATCGCGGTGTGTCGGTCAAACAGATCCAATTTAAAACCACCGTCACCGCTTTTGCTCAGGCTCTGGGTTTGTCAGCCTTTGTCACCATCCTGTGGTCCGCCATTCCACGGGACGCGGCGTTGCTACTTTGTTTGGCCTACATGGGTTCAGGTGCCGTCAATGCGATTATGGCACTGGCCTTCCATCAAAGAGCGGCCATTGCACGCCTTCTGGTGTATGGAGCTACAGTGGTCGGGTTGTTTGTCGCTGATTTTTACGCCCTGCAGTACCAGCGGGAGCAGCTTTTTTACAACATCGTTGCCACCATGATGGTGGCCTACACGATGCTGCCGTTTGTCAGCTACGTCACAACTGGTCGCCTTCGGGAGTTGCGCCAACAACGTCGACAAATTGAACAGGGGCTTGAGCTGGCCAAAGCCAACGCCTCTTTGCAGGAGCGTCAACGCGAAGGGCGCAGGCTCAGCTCAATTGCCGAAAATGCCGTCGACAGTATCATTATGCTGGATGCGCAAGCCAATACCTTATGGGTCAACCCGGCGTTTACCCGTAAAACCGGATACAAGCTGTCCGAGGTTGTTGGAAAACATCCCACTCAATACCTTCATGGTCCCAGGTCTGATCCCGCAACCCTGCGGCGCTTCACTCAGGCGATCAAAGATGGCGTGCCGGCCCACGGTGAAAACGTCAATTACACCAAAATCGGTGCGGCTTTTTGGGTGGAGACCAATCTGTCCCCAGTGTTTGATGATCGCGGAAATTTGGAGATGGTCGTCTCAGTGGATCGCGATATCACCCTCAAAAAGCAGCGTGAGGCGGAATTGGCGGAGGCAAAACGGGCCGCAGAAATGGGCGAGCGCGCCAAAACCGCTTTCTTGGCGACAATGAGTCACGAAATCCGCACACCCATGAATGGCATTATTGGCATGTCAGACCTGCTAAGTGACGCGAAACTCAGCTCAGAAGAAGCGCTTTATGTGCAAACCATTCGCCATTCATCTGAGGCACTTCTGACCATCATCAACGACATTCTCGACTTCTCAAAATTGCAGGACGGTCATCTCAAGATCAGCTCCATCGCTTTTGAGTTAAAGCCTTGTCTGGACGAAGTGGTCAATCTGATGCGCCCACAGGCAGCCGCAAAGGGCATTCCCCTTATCATTGAAACAGCTGACAATCTCCCGCGCACCGTGTGGGGGGATGACGGTCGGTTGCGTCAAATTTTGGTGAATGTGATTGGCAATGCCATCAAGTTCACCGAAACCGGCAACGTGACCGTCCAGGTTGGCACCGTGAAAGAAGGCCCGGATCACGGGCTGGAAATTTCCGTGACCGACACCGGAATCGGCATCGCGCCGGATCGAATTGAGCACGTGTTTGACCAATTTGCGCAGGCTGACGCCGCCACCACGCGCCGGTTTGGCGGCACCGGTTTGGGTCTCGCAATTTCCCGCCAATTGGCCCGCATGATGGGCGGCGATGTTGTCGCAACCAGCGCTGTGAATGTTGGCTCTTGTTTTGTTGTCCAAGTGGACTTTCCGTCAGTCAATCTGCCTGCAAAGCGCGTGGCGGACCCAGATGTATTGCCGGACTCAGCCGTGTTTGAAGGCACAACTGTCCTGCTGGCGGAAGACAACCGAACCAATCGGTTCCTTGTTCAAAAGCTGTTGAAGGATCTGCCGCTCACCTTGGTAACTGCGGTAAACGGCGAAGAGGCAGTTGAGATGGTGAAGCAGCACGAGCCGGAGATTGTGCTCATGGACATGTCAATGCCGGTCATGGATGGGCTTGATGCCACCCGCTTCATTCGCAAGCAGATGCCGACCCAACCCCATATCATCGCTCTGACCGCCAACGCATACCGCAGCGACCGTCAGGCCTGTTTGGAGGCTGGCATGAACGGTTTCCTGCCCAAGCCAGTGCGGCGTGCCGAGTTGTTGCGAGCCATTGCACATGGGCTTGAAAGTCGCACATCAGCCGCACGTATGGGGTGATGCGCCATAAAGGCTTTCAGGCCTTTGATTTTCTGGGTATTAACGGCGAAACAAGACTGTGAGGACCAGAAATTATGGTCGATATCGCCACCCGCGTCTGGAACCATAAATGGAAGATTGACCCCATTGTGCGGTCACTCATCGACAACGACTTTTATAAGTTGCTGATGTGTCAGTCGATTTTCCGCAATCGCCCTGACGCGCATGTCACCTTTAGCCTGATCAACCGATCCTCCAACATCCGTTTGGCAGAGTTGATCGACGAAGGCGAGTTGCGTGAACAGCTCGACCATATCCAGTCACTGTCGCTCTCCCGTGGCGAAAGCACGTTCCTGCGCGGCAACACGTTTTACGGCAAGCGGCAGATGTTCCGTTCTGACTTTATGGAGTGGTTCGAAAACATGCGCCTGCCGGACTACCATCTGGAAAAGCGCGACGGCCAATATGAGCTGACGTTTGAAGGCAAATGGCACGAGGTCATGCTGTGGGAAATTCCGGCTTTGGCGGTGTTGATGGAGCTGCGCGGCCGCGCCGTTCTGCACGATATGCGCAAGTTTGAGCTGCAAGTGCTCTATGCCCGCGCCATGACCAAGCTGTGGGAAAAAATTGACCATCTGCGCACCCTGCCAGATCTGCGGATTGCGGACTTTGGCACCCGCCGTCGTCATTCCTATCTGTGGCAAGACTGGTGTGTGCAGGCCATGGTGGAAGGCTTGGGTGACAAATTTGTTGGCACCTCCAACTGTCTGATTGCGATGAAACGCGATCTGGAAGCGATTGGCACCAACGCACATGAATTACCGATGGTGTTCTCCGCACTGGCGAAAAATGATGAAGAGTTGCGCCAAGCGCCTTACCAAGTTCTCGCGGACTGGCATGAAGAGCACGAAGGCAACCTGCGCATCATTCTACCGGACACCTATGGCACCGAAGGCTTTTTGAAAGGCGCACCGGATTGGCTTGCAGGCTGGACCGGCATTCGCATCGACAGTGGTGATCCCGCCACAGGCGCGGAAATCGCCATTCGTTGGTGGAAAGAGCGCGGCGAAGACCCCACCAAGAAGCTGGTGATCTTCTCCGATGGTCTGGACACCGCCAAAATTGCCGAATTGCACATGCAATTTGCTGGCCGCGTGCGCGTGTCCTTTGGCTGGGGCACATTGCTCACCAATGACTTCCGTGGCTTGACCCAAAGCGAAGGCCTCGCGCCATTCTCCATGGTATGCAAAGCCATCAAAGCCAACGACAAGCCGACGGTCAAACTGTCGGACAACCCGAACAAAGCCATGGGCCCCGCCAGCGAAATCGAGCGCTACAAGCGTGTGTTTGGCGTGGGTCAGCAGGAAGAAATGGACGTGATTGTCTAAACAGTTTCCATCAGGAACTTCTGCACCAAGGCCACTGTGCTGGGGTCCCGCAAAATGCGCGTGTGTCCCAGGCCTTCGGTGACCTCCAGTTTGGCATCCTGCCACGCTGCAGCTACCAATTGCCCCTCCGCCAAAGGCACCTGCCGGTCGCTGCGATCATGCAGGATCAGGGCATTTTGTGTGAGCACCGACGCATTGAGCGGCGTGCGAAACTCATCAAACGCCCGCCCATACTGCGATTCTATCAACGCTTGTGCACGACCTGTGACCTTCTCTGTAGCACCCAACATACGCCCGGCCTGCGCCAAATAGGTACCCGGATACACCGGCGGCGCAATCAACACCGCCCGCTGTGCGCCCATGCCAAGCCGCAGCGCCGTGGCCAAAGCCGCGCCCCCCATGGAGTGCCCAATCACCGTGTGAAACGGTCCTTCCTGCGTGGCAAACATCTCGAGCGCGTCGACAAAATCAGGCAAAGCGGCACGGTTGTTGGGAGACATCCCATGCGCCGGGGCATCAAATCCTACAACCTCATAACCAGCCGCCACCAAAGCCTCTGCAAAGCCGCTGAGCTGGCTCACACGCCCGCCAAATCCGTGCATCAGCAGGACCTTACCTTTGGGCGCGACATTGTCAGGTCGCCATCGGTACACGGACAAGAAACCAAGATTGCCAAACCGCCGCCGCGCGTAGTGGGCCTGCGTCATGGCGCGATGTTCCCAGTGGCGGACAGTGGGGCGGGAAGGGGTGGTGAACAGGTCTGCCAACCGTGTGGCTGCCTTGTCCGGTGATGTGCGCGACAGAACCCACATCTGGCTACGCAGCGCCGCCAACTGCGCCAACTTTTGGATCTGAGGCAACTTACGCCGCCGTCGCACAACTGAAGGAACACTGCTGTCGGTCATGAGGACCTCCCGAAATCAATTCATAGGGTTCCAAAATAGAACTCACTATATAGATAGGTTCCAAAACAGAACTGAGTCAAGGTCTGTTTTTGGAACCTATTGGGAAAACCAACCAGAGATGTTAGGTGTCAGACATGAAATGGACCGATCTCCCCAACGAAGGCTGCTCCGTGGCCCGCACCATGTCAGTGCTTGGCGACCGCTGGACGCTGCTGATCCTGCGCGACACGCTGTTTGGCATTCGTCGCTTTGACGACATTCAGAAACGGTTGGGAATCACCCGCCATGTGCTCTCCGACCGCCTCAAGCGGTTGGAGGCCCACGGCCTATTGGAGCGCAAACCGTATCAGCAGCGCCCGCTGCGACATGAGTATCATCCCACGCAATCCGCCAAGGATTTTGTGCCGGTGATGCAAGCCATGACAGGTTGGGCGCAAGCCCACTTGCCGACGGACAAGCCGGAACCCTACCGTTTTCTGGACCGAGAAACGCGCCAACCCACGGCGCCCAAAGTGATCGACACTAATACGGGCACCGAAATTACATCGACATCTATCTGGGTTGAGGCCAACCGCGATTAAGCCAAATAGCGCTCTGCCATGGCAATTGCGCGTTCGGCATAGTCCCGCACCGCCGGATGGTCATCGGCATAGCGGCCAATGACCCAGCCGCAAGACGCCATCGCCCGCATCACGGTAAAGGCCTCAAGAAGCTGCGCCGCGCCCTCCGGCAAGGCCCGCACAGACGCATACCCCCGCAACAAGGCTGTGCCCAAGGCCGACTCATTGGCCTGATCCCAATTCTGCGACATGGCCACGCCCAGCTCATACATGCGGAAGCCAAACACACCGTCGTCAAAATCGATCAAACGCGCATCACTCGCCTGAACCAAAACGTTTTCCCGCAACGCGTCCGCATGGATCAGGCCAAAGTCGCCCCCCGCCTCCGCATGCGCCGAAATCACAGCCCGCAGCTTCTCACGGCACGACAGCAGCAGCGCTGCTTCCTCTTCTGAAAGGCTGGTATTCTCCCAGAACTGCCCCCAAGATGGGGTCTCTCCGAGCAAAGCCTCCAAATCCAGAACCTCACGCTCAAACGCTTCTGGTCGGGTCATGGCATCACTTGCCACATGCAACCGCGCCAATTCTGCCCCCAGGGCCTCATGCAGACGTTCCTGCTCCGCCTCAGGCATGGCCAATTGTACGCCACCTTCGCCCAGTGGCTCACCGTCCAGCCAAGTCACCAAAGAAGCAACGCGTTCACCGCCCGTTGCCAACACTTCGCCAGCTAACGTGCGGATTGGCTGTGGCACTACCATTCCAGATGCAACCAAAGCTTCAGACCACCAAAGCTCAGAGCGGATCGCATCATCACTTTGATAGCCTGGCCGGTGCAGCCTCAGTGCGGCGCGCTGTCCATCCGGCCCAGCCGCTTCCAGCACGATGTTCTCACGGTTTTTGATCAACCGAGGAGTCATCTCCACACCCCAAGCCTTCAGCGCCTCCTGCGCGGCCACAATGGCCTCTTGATTGTTCATAGCACCGCCTCAAACGCCGAATTTAGGGTCTCCACCAACAGGTCTGCATTGCTACGGTCAAACGCACAGGGCGGGCGAATTTTGAGCGTGTTGTCGTAACGCCCTTCGCTGTGCAGCAGCACGCCACGGTCGCGCATCTCGTCAATCATCGCTGTGCAAATTTCTGTGGCCGGTTTCCCGTCGCGCCAGAGTTCCACGCCAAGGAACAAGCCCGAGCCGCGCACATCGGCAATCACGTCATACCGTGTCTGCAGTTCTTTCAACTGCGCTACCGCGTAGGAACCCACGTCCGCCGCATTGGCGACCAAGCCTTCGTCCTCGATCACATTGAGCACCGCATGCGCCGCCGCCGCGCTCACCGGGTTGCCGCCAAAGGTGTTAAAATATTTGAAGCCTTCCTGAAACGCAGTCAGGATTTCCGGACGTGTGATCGTCGCTGCCACCGGATGTCCGTTTGCCATCGGTTTGCCCAGCGTCACGATATCCGGCGCAAAGCCCAGTTTCTGATGCCCCCACCAATGGCTGCCAATCCGGCCAAACCCCGGTTGCACCTCATCGGCAATCACAATGCCGCCCGCCGCCTTCACCGCTGCAACGGCCTCATCGAGGAAGCCTTTCTCCAGTGTGGGGAAACCTTCGTTGGCAAAGTACGGACAAATGATCAGCGCAGACAGCCCGTGCTCTGACGCCGCAAGCTCTGCAATTGCGTCTTTCACGGCTGCGGCAAACGCCGCCGCCTGACCCTCGCGCGTGCCGCCAACCGGAGCCATATTGTCCGGTGCAGGCACACGCTTCACATGGTCTTTAAACCCACCAATCGGGGTTTTGGAGCTGTTAAGCTGGCTCACCGCAGAGGTGTTGCCGTGATAGGTGTTGTCTGTGGTGATCACACCGGTCTTGCCGGTCATCGCCTGCGCCATGCGCAACGCCACGTCGTTGGCCTCAGAGCCGGAGCAAACCATCACCATGCTGGTCAGGTCATGGTCAAACTTCGCAGTAAGCGCCTCGCCGTAATCCAAAATGCCGTCATGTACATAACGTGTATGGGTGTTCAGCGTCGCGGCTTGTGTAGCGATCGCCTCCACCACACGGGGATGGCAATGCCCGACATGTGGCACGTTGTTGTAGCAGTCCAAATATTTGCGTCCGTCCGTGTCCCACAGCCAAACCCCCTCGCCACGTGCAAGGTGCACCGGCTCTTTGTAAAAGGTAGTGACATGTGGCCCCAACAGCCGCTTGCGCCGCGCCAATGCATCCGACATGGATTGCTCCCTCAATTTGCTCCCGCGCCATTACTGCGCTCGAAGCAGGGGGGCTGCAACCCCACAATCAGTCGTCGCGGGAGACCTTGCCCCGCATCGCCTTAACGTCACCACGGACCTTTTTGGATTTCAGGCGACGTTGCTGGCTGCCGTAGGTGGGTTTGGTTTTGATCCGCCGCTTTGGCGCCACCAGGGATTTGCGGATCAGTTCGGCTAAGCGCTCCCGAGCAATGTCGCGGTTGCGGGCTTGGCTACGGGTTTCGTCACATTGAATGATGATGGCACCGTCTTTGGTCCAGCGTCGTCCGGCCAATCTCTTGAGGCGTGCCTTCACCTGCGGAGTAAGCGCAGGCGCACGCGCCGCTTCAAAACGCAGCTCCACAGCGGTGGCAACTTTGTTCACATTCTGCCCGCCAGGTCCGCTGGCGCGCATGAACTGTTCCGTCAGCTCCCAGTCTTCAATTGTGATCTCGTCGCTGATCCGCAGCATGTCTCTTTCCGCGTTGCGCGGCCTACCATTAAGATTTACGCCTTGGTATGCGCTCAACATACGCACCTCCGCAATACAGTCGTAATACTGACGTGATACCGACGTGGTTTTTGGGTGACTTTGAGGGGTTAACGCGGCAACAAAAAGGGCCGCCTCCCGCGTTGGAGGCAGCCCTTCGAGATGATTGGAGGTGCATCGGTTAGGATCACACCAATTCGGACTTTACGTCAGCCAAGGGCTGCCTCAGCTGCGCTCCCCCCAAACTGTTCCGACCTCGTTCTCCATAGCTTCTCTAGACAATGGGCACCTCCCTTCAATTTGTTTCGCGTATCTCCAGCCTGCCACAGGATGGAGATATGTCAAACAAAATCATGTGGTGCGTGCCGTCAAAAACCCCACGATCATGCGGAACGGCACAAGAGCGATCAGCGCAAGCGAGAGCTTTACGCACCAGTCAGCAAAGCCAAGGCTCACCCAAAGCGGCACCACAGGTCCAACGCCCAGCAAAGGCAGCATCTCACCTGCCCAGCTCACGTCGTTGCTTGGTTCAAGGATGTTCAGCGTGCCACTGAAGGCGACAGTGAAGAAGATCGCAGTGTCCAAAGAGGATCCGATCAGCGTAGACGCCAATGGTGCCCGCCACCAAGCGCCCTCGCGCAGCCGATCAAAGATAGCAACATCAAGCAGTTGCGCCGTCAGGAAGGCGAATCCAGAGCCGATTGCAATACGCAAAGTCACGGCTGGATAGGTGAAGCCGTCGCCCTGCAGCATGATCTTTGTTCCAATGAAGGAACAGATTACACCCACGATGAAACCAGCAAAAACCACTTTTCGCGCGGCGGGTGCCCCGTAAACGCGGTTCATGACGTCGGTCACAAGAAAAGCGAGAGGGTAGGTGAATGCACCCCAGGTCAGCCACTGACCAAAGAGGAATTGCACAAGAATATTAGAGGCTACAACAATAGCAGCCATGGCAATAATGCCGGGAAGATAGGTCGTTTTCATTTGTCTGAGCCCGTTTTGTCAAGGTAGCGGCGACTTGGCCCCGCGACCGCCGCGGGACGGGGCGCTCCTACCGTGCAGGGTTCTACAAAGCAAGTATAATTACGGGATCATATATTCGACGATTTCTGTCCGCTGCACCAAACGAAAGTTGTCGTCTGAGATCATGGTGAGACGTATGCGATTTTGATCATCGCGCCAAACCGCAAGCCCCTCAAGGTTGTCGTGAGCGCCTACACCTTTGCGAAGCAACAGCTTTTCGTCACCCACGGTGTTCTTGTCGATAGTGAAACTGCGCACTCGAATGCGAAATCCCAGCCCATTGAACCCACGTTCAAGCAAGTACAATCTCCCGTCGGGGCCGAAGTCTGCGCCTACAGGCTGAAACTGTTTCTCGCGCGGCAAGGTAAAAGCTGTTGTCCAGGTGCCTTTCTTCAAGGCGTAAACCTGTGCGGTATCTTTGCTGCCAAGTGGCTGCTCCGGAATCGCAAAAATATCACCTTGGTTGTTGATGGCCAAAGCTTCAAACCCGCCGTTCAACTTCATTTGGTTCAGCTCTTTGGGCCACGGCATTTGGTTGGCTTTTGCACCGGGAGCAGCAAACTTGTTAAGCCTGTGATTGCCTTCGAAGGACACGATCAGTTTGCCATCCTTTTGCAAAACCAGCCCCTCACTGTCTCGCAATCCTGCTTTGGCAGGGAACTTTCCCGCCGTGTTCAGCACCCGATAGGGTTCCAAGTTGTCAATGCTGACAATGGTGTCCGCATTGCGCCGCACGTCACCGGTCACAAAGGTTCCACGATCAGAGAGCGCAACCATTCGTGACCCGTCGGCCGAAAGCTCCAACCCGGAGAAGCCGCCAAACCATCCTTCATGCAGGCGCCAAGTGTAGGTGGAAACATGCTCTGCAAGTTCCCCGGACGCGTCCCCGCTAAGGCTGCGTCCGGCCAATAATCCTGCACTGAGCAAACACGCCGTTACGGCGATTGTAAAACTGTGACGCATTGTTGAGGCAGGTCCGTCATTTGAAGTTCACGTCTTGGCTCTCGCTTTGGTGCATTTGGGTCGGGTGGAGGTGGAAACAAAATATCCTGGACCCACTTTTCCGCGTCGTCACACCCATCTCCTGCAGGTGGCGGGTCTTGGTTCACACACCCCGCCGTACCACTTGGGCACTTGAGCCGCACATGGAAATGATAGTGATGCCCCCACCAGGGCCGGATCTTACGCAGCCAAGACCGGTCACCTTTTTCGTCATTACACATCTGCACTTTTGCACCTGGGAAGACAAAAATCCGAGCAACCCTTGGATCACTTGCCGCGGCCTTCAGAATTTCATGATGCTGTTTGGACCAACTGTTGTTCACATAAGCGCCTTTGTCACGACGCATGGAGATCGACGAGATACCCTCACGCTCGGTGGCTGTGAGGTTAAGCCGGTCCGTGGGTCGCATCCAGATATCAATATCCAGACCCAATTGGTGAGAGCGGTGCCCCGTCAACATGGGTCCGCCGCGAGGTTGGCTGATATCGCCGATATAGAGCCCGTTCCACCCAGGTTGCTGTGCCGCTTTGGCGGATAGGTCTTTGATGTAGGAAATTGTCTCGGGGTGGCCCCAGTTCCGATTGCGTGACAGCCGCATGGCCTGCCATGTTGGCCCGGTTTCCGCCAACCTATCACCACCTGCCAAGCACCCTTTGGAATAGCCTCCAAACGGTGCGCTTGATTGTTGCGAGGCCGCTGGTTTCGCCCCAAAGAGTTGCTTGGCCTGGACACCTTGCATGCTCACGGGAACCTGTTGCTGCGTCGACACCGCAACCGTGCGCTCCGGTGCTTCGTTTTTGCATGCCGCGAGCCCGATTAGGGCGAGAATTGTTAAGAGGCGGTACCCCATGTTTCTCTATCTCCCTGTGGATTGACCCAGCGTAGCAGGATCAGACCCAACAAGAAAAGCAAGATCACAGGGGAAACGCCCAAACGCGCGGATCCGGTAATTGTGGTCGCCAATCCGATGAGAATGGGGGCGATGAACGCAGTAGCACGCCCTGACAAACCGTATAAGCCAAAGCTCTCGGTCGGCACCGCGGGATCAGTGTGACGCACCATCAACGAACGGCTCGACGCTTGCAAAATGCCGCCCATGCCCCCAATCAACGCGCCCGCCGCCAGCATAATGATATCAGGCAGATTGCTGCCCTCAGCCAGTGGGATCCCAAACAGTGCGTCACGGGACATGTTGACCAGTACGAAGCACAGCAGAATGAGCACCCAAATCGCAAAAATCACCACAGGTTTGGGACCAATGCGGCTGTCGACTTTGCCGCCGATGTAACAAAACAGGGTGGCGGAGGCTGCCCCGATGATGCCAAATATGCCAACTTGTGGGACGGTCCAATCCAAAACGTTGAACGCATAGATGCCACCAAATGCATAAATTCCGTTCAGCGCATCGCGATACAGCATAGACCCAATGAGGAGGTGGAGTAGGCTGCGACGGGTTTTGAGGTTTCCAATGGACGCTTTTAGAGTTCCGAGAGCATCCCCCACAGTACCGCGCACTTTTGCAATCAACGGATCATGCACCCACCGGAAATATGGGATCATAAAGACAAGGAACCAAATTGCCGTGAATGGACCAACAGCGCGCGTGCCTTCACGTGCTTCCGGATCGAGAAGCCCAAGTCCGGGAGCCAAGCCAACAATGGTCACTCCATCGCCTTGCTCCGCAAAGAAAACCAAAACCACAATCAACGCCAACAAGCCGCCGAAATATCCAAAAGCAAATCCGGAGCCGGAAATTTTTCCAATCTCTTCTTCGGTGCCTAAGTCCGGCAACTGCGAATTGGTAAAGATGAGGGCGTATTCCGCGCCGATAAATCCAATCGAAAACACAAGCAGCATCCAATACATATTGGAGCCGTCTGGTGCCGTAAACCACAAGGCCGCTGCACCGATTACGTACATGAATGAGAAGCCGATGATCCATGGACGCTTGCGGCCTCGTGTGTCAGCCAGAGCGCCAAGAAATGGCGCGCCAATCCCAATCACAAGGCCCGCCAGCCCCATATTCCAGGCCCAAAGTGTCTGAGCACTTGCCTTTGCGGCGTCCTCGCTCTGGCCGGCATTCATGAAGAACTCGGAGGCCACCGCTGCAAAAAACGGGCCAAAAATAAAGGTCACAAGAAGCGTGTGATATGGCTGGCTCGCCCAATCAAAGAAGAACCAACCCCAAATGCGCTTGCGCGCAGAAACATCTGACATCCGCATCCCCCCGGACTTTGTTTACACTTAGACAGGATGCCACAACCTTAGCAAGTTAATCCTGCATCGGAGGCCACGGTCTGGTGGATTCTGCGGCAACCCACTTGGCCACCCATTCCGGTGCGTCAGGGGCATCTTCAGTGTTTCCCATCGCTGCCAAAACTTTGTCAGGCGTTACAATCCCGGCCTTGTCAGTAACAGCGGCACGGTACAGCGCATGGTTGGCGCATTCGCCGTTTTGCTTCCACATGGATTGTTCCAGATAGATGAAGCGCTTGTCCCAAAACACCGCTCGGCTGCGCATTTCGACCTTTTCAAATGTGCGGATGCGGCGACGATATCGCACAGTTGCGCCCGCCATGGTCATGCTCCACTTTTTGCGGCGCAGCACCGCAACCAAACCGATCCTTTGCGCCAGCGGAATGCGGCCAAGATCAAACAGGGTCAGTGTGCGTCCATTGTTGAGCTCCATCCACAGGTCAATGTCAGAGGGCCAGCATCTGTGCTCAGACACATGAGAGCCGGTCAACGGCAGCGGCGTGGCGTTTCGAAATTTGATCAGCTCTTTGACCATGCGCATGATGGGATACATAAGGCTCTCCTTTGCTTGCCTTTCAATGCACTCAGCAACACATCGTCAACCGAGATTCCAGCACAGCCTTGTGCTTTGACGCAACGGTGCTTAACTGTGCCCCAATCGGAGCAAAGGAACCTCTCATGATGGCAATTTATGGCCCACTGCGGCTGATCTTGGATATCGCCTTCTTCTTTATGCTGGCACATATCATCATGAGCTGGTTGATCAATTTTCAGGTGTTGAATCTACGCCAACCACTGGTTTCGCAAATTTGGGCTGGCCTAAACCGCCTGTTGGAGCCGATCTACGAACCGGTGCGGCGTGTGATGCCGGACACCCGTCCGCTTGATCTCGCGCCTTTGGTGGTATTTGTCATAATCATTTCGTTGCGTGACTACATCCTGCCGGCGGTTCTTCTCGGATAACCTGTGCCTTCGGGCTTGAGGCGACCGCCTGCCTATGGGACAGTCGCGCAAAACGCAGATTGTCCCAATAAAAAAGGTGTGGAATGCAGGCCGCAACCACGGTTCTGAGCGATGTTTTTGGCTTTGATGCCTTCCGCCCGGGACAAGAAGAGATCGTGGACGCTGTCACCCGTGGTGACAATGTGCTTGCCATCATGCCAACTGGCGGTGGAAAATCTCTGTGTTATCAACTTCCTGCCCTTATTCGCAGTGGCGTCACTGTTGTGATCTCACCTTTGATTGCGCTGATGCGGGATCAGGTGCGAGCACTGCGTGAGGCAGGGGTTGAGGCGGGAGCGCTGACCTCTGGCAATACTGAAGAAGAAACCGCGCAGGTTTGGGAGGCTCTTGATGCTGGCCGTCTCAAACTTCTCTATATCGCGCCCGAACGTTTGGCCTCGGGCGCGGCGTTGGGCATGTTGCGCCAAATTGGTGTTGGTCTCATTGCGGTGGATGAAGCGCACTGTGTGAGCCAGTGGGGCCATGATTTCCGGCCTGATTATCTGCGCATTGGCGAGTTGCAACACGCCTTGGATGTTCCAATTGCCGCCTTCACAGCCACAGCTGACGCCGAAACCCGTGACGAAATTGTTGAACGTCTGTTTGGTGGCGCAGCGCCGCAAACTTTCTTGCATGGGTTTGATCGGCCCAATTTGCATCTGGCCTTCGCGGCCAAAGACAATCCACGAAAGCAAATCTTGCAATTTGCTGCGGCCCGTAAGGGGCAGTCTGGCATTGTCTATTGCGGCACCCGCGCCAAAACCGAAACCCTGGCCAAAGCGTTGCGGGAGGAAGGCCATCTGTCGCTGCACTACCACGGTGGCATGGACCCACAGGAACGACGTGATACCGAAGTCCGATTTCAACGGGAAGATGGTCTGATTGTTGTCGCCACTGTGGCGTTTGGCATGGGGGTTGATAAGCCTGATATCCGATGGGTTGCGCACGCAGATTTGCCCAAGTCGATTGAGGCCTATTACCAAGAAATCGGTCGTGCCGGACGGGATGGGGCTCCGGCCGAAACGCTGACATTGTTTGGCCCAGATGATATTCGGTTGCGGCGGTCGCAAATCGACGAAGGCCTCGCGCCTCCTGAACGACGTGCGGCAGATCATGCGCGCCTGAATGCACTACTGGGTTTGGCGGAAGCTTTGGAGTGCCGCCGCGCGAATCTGTTGCAATACTTTGGCGAAACCGAAGTCACGTGCGGCAAGTGCGACCTTTGTGACACCCCGCCCGAAGTGTTTGATGGAACAGTTGCAGTGCGCAAAGCTTTGTCCGCCATTTTGCGTACAGGGGAATGGTTTGGCACCGGTCATCTGATCGATATTCTGCTCGGCAATGACACCGAAAAAGTGCGCGAGCGTGGACATGACGTTTTGCCAACCTACGGTGTTGGCACGGAGTACGATAAACGCCAATGGCAGGCGGTGTTCCGTCAGATGATGGGCCATGATCTTGTGCGCCCCAATCCCGAACGCCACGGTGCATTGACCATGACAGACCGCGCACGTCCCGTGTTGCGGGATGAAGAAACAGTGAAGCTTCGCCGGGATACCATTCGTGCTACCTCGCGCAGACCCGCGGCTAAAACGCTGGTGAGTGAGGAAAACGCGCCGTTGATGTCGGCGCTAAAGGCCAAACGCCGCGCCTTGGCTGAAGCCGCCAAAGTCCCAGCTTATGTAATCTTTCCGGACCGAACTTTGGCTGAAATGTCAGAAGTGCGGCCGACAAATTTGGACGAGATGGCACGTGTAAACGGGGTTGGGGCCAAAAAGCTGGCCAATTACGGCGATGCGTTTCTAGAAGTGATCAACGGCGAGGCAGAGCAAATGCACCCGAGTCGGCGCAAGATAGCGGGCCGACAGGATGCGGACCTATACGATTTGCTTCTGGAAGCACAAACCAAGTTGCTTCGAGGTCCCGATGGGATCGATAAACCGATGAGCTGTTCCGCTGGCCTGTTGGCAAAGATCGCAAGCGCCAAGCCCCGCGACACTCAATCGATGGAGCGCCTTTTGGGCGATCGTCGAGCCGGCCGATTTGGGGATGCGTTCCTGGACGTGTTGCGCGATGCCACCTAAACATATCCAAGAGATGAGGAGCGCTCGATGCTTGTTGTGATTTCCCCTGCCAAACGATTGAATTGGGATCCCGTGGAGGGGCCGACAACGAAACCCGAGTTTCAGGAAGACGCGGTGCGTTTGGCAAAAACTGCCCGCAACCTCACGCTGACCGAGCTGCGCAAGCTGATGGATCTAAGTCCGGATCTCGCCAAGTTGAATCGAGCCCGTTTCAAGGCGTTCGAAGAGGTCCCCGGTATTGAAGTCACCCGGCCTGCAGTCCACGCCTTTGCGGGCGATACTTATGTTGGTTTGGATGCAGCAAGCCTTGAACAGGACGAAATGAATTGGGCGCAGGATCATTTGCGCATATTGTCGGGTCTTTATGGCGTGCTGCGTCCGCTGGACGCCATGCAGCCTTACCGCCTCGAAATGGGCAGTCGTCTAAAGACGCGGCGTGGCAAATCCCTTTACGACTACTGGCGACAGGCTCCAGCAAAAGCTCTGCGGGCACAAGCGGGTGACATCAAGGCCGATACGTTGATTAATTGCGCAAGCCAAGAATACTTTGGCGCGGTCGATCTTTCAGCATTGAAGTTGCGTGTAATCACGCCTGTCTTCATGGAAGCCCGCAACGGCACGGCAAAAATCGTATCATTTTTCGCCAAAAAGGCGCGGGGCAGCATGGCGCGTTACATCATCCACAATCGGTTGCAGGATGCTGAAGGCCTCAAAGACTTTGACTACGGCGGGTATCGCTACCAGCCAGACATGTCAGAAGGCGATCGGTGGGTGTTTTTACGAGACTATCCAGAGGCCTGACGCGGCAAATCTTCTGGTTCGGGGAACGGATCTGCTGTTTCCCCAGTATAGATTTCTGCAATCACACTGAAGATTTCATTCTTTCGCAGCGGCTTGGTCAGGTACTTGTCCAGCCCGTGTGACAGAATGTGCTCCTCGTCGCCTTCGTTGGCCAAAGCAGTAAGCGCAATAATCGGCGTGCGTTTGTTGGAAGCCCCTTCCAACTCACGTATTTTTTGAGTCGCCGCTGTTCCGTCCATGCGGGGCATGGAAATGTCCATGAAGATGAGGTCGGGTGCGTAGGTTTGGAATTTCTCGACAGCCTCGACGCCGTCGTGCGCAAACTCCAATTCAATGTCCAACGACTTAAGGAGCTTCTCAAGTACCAACCGGTTGGTTTTATTGTCCTCCGCGGACAAGACCCGCATCCGGCGTTTGGCAGGCCGGGGCTGAAGAGATGAGTGAGAGCGTGCAGCACTCGCCGCCTTGGTAATCCCCAAGTTCAGCTCCGCCCGCGATCCGGGTTTCTGCAAAATCGCCTTCACAAGGGAGTCTTTTTCCATTCCAGCAAAAGCTTTCAGATCACCCGTGAGCGCCAAAATGGGTGTGGTGATCTCCATCTTCTGCAGTTCGGCCCCCAGTTCACGTGCGTTGATGCCGGATGGCGTGTGATCAGCAAGGATCAAGTCTACATGAGGCGCCAGAAGAACAACCTGTGTCTGGTCTGTACAGATCGTGACGGTTGCTCCCATTTGTTCAAGTTGCTTGTGCAGTAGGTCGCTGTTTACTTCCATATCCGATGCCACCAAAACATGCTGAACATTGTCTGGCAGCGGAATCGGGAGTTGGTCACAATCTTCTTCGATTGGCATCGAGAGTCGGAAGCCAAAAGACGTGCCCTCATCCACGACAGAATCAACCCAGATTTCCCCGGACATCAGACTGACCAATTGTTTCGTGAGCGCCAGGCCAAGCCCGGTGCCCTCAAATTCGCGGTTCTGGCTGGTGTCGACCTGATTGAATTCACCAAAGATGTGCTCCAGCTTTTCTTCTGGAATGCCAATTCCGGTGTCTTGAATGGTGACATGAATCACTGCTTCGGAACCGTCATTGGTAATGACACCAACAACTTGCACTTGCACGTGCCCATGGTGTGAGAATTTGACACCATTGCCAACCAGATGGGTCAGAATTTGGCGCATCCGGCTAATGTCGCCCACAAACTTTGTGGGCAGGAAAAGGTCGTAATCCACTAACAGCTCCAACCCTTTTTCGCGGGCGGATCCTTGATGCAGTGTCATAACTTCGTGGATGCAGCGCTCCAGATCAAACGGCTCTGTGCGTAGGCCGACGTTCTCGGCTCCCAGTTTGGAATAGTCGAGCACGTCATTGATGATCGACAGCAGTGCCTCACCAGAGTTTTTGATCGTTGACGCAAACAGTTTTTGCTCTTCGCTCAGCGATGTGTCCATCAGCAAGCTGGCCATCCCAACAACCCCGTTCATTGGGGTGCGGAGTTCGTGGCTCATATTGGCGAGAAAGGCAGATTTTGCTTGGCTGGCAGCTTCGGCTTCGTGCCGTGCGTGTTGTAACTCCGCTTCTTTTCGGACGGAGTCTGTGATGTTGAGTGCAAGGCTGGCGCGGTCGTCGCCGTGATCACGTTGATCAATCAGCTTCAGGAACTCTTCGTTCCAAAGGCGTACGATCACTGGCTCTGGCTCGTTATCGTGCCAGCGCTGTTCCATCATGTTACACCAGTCGTCCGGAGAAGTGTCTTCCAAAATAAACAGCCCTTCATGGGCGGCGAATGTCATGATTTCTTGGTAACTGATGCCAGGCTTGATGTGATCCGCACCTTCAAAAATCGCCAAATAGGCGGGATTTGCAGCGATCATTTTACCCTTTGCGTCAAAGAAGGCAAATCCGTCGCGGATCGTGGCAATTGAATGCCAAAGCCGGCGTTCCGCTTGATCCGCGCGTTCTTTGGCAGTTTCGAGATCATTTCGAACTTTTTTGTTTTCGTTGACGACGGTTTGGTATTCCGCGCGGGTCTCGACAATCTCGTTAGACAGCTGCGCAGCATGCTTGCCGAGCTTGCGGTTGGCTGCATAAAGCTCGCGCTTCTTCAGCTCCAGCAAGCGTTCGGCCGCCAAACGTGCCCGTCTTTCGTCAGCGAGTTTTTGCGCCAGCGACATACGCCGATCCCTAAATCGTCCATTCCGTTGTTGGTGTTCTCTCAAATGTCCATGAACATCTGCTTAATCGGGAACGGCTTGACCGAGGCTTTTCTTTCCGTTGCCAAGTCAACGGGGCGCGTGGCACCATTGCATCATTGATTGATGGAGAAGCTTGATGTTTCGTTTTCTTTTGGCTGCATTTTTGACTGTGAGTTCTGGTTCGGTTTTTGCTGAGGATACGTTTGTCCCAGATCGACGTGTTGTTGTGAGTCGCGATGTGGATTTCTACGGATCGGACTTGCAAAACATTTTTGATACCACTTACGACGCGTGCGTTCGAACGTGCCTGGCCAATTCAGAGTGTGTCGCTTTTACCTTCAACAAAAAGTCCAACGCCTGCTTTCCAAAATCAGCAGTCAGCGATCGACAGCCATACGAAGGCGCACTCTCTGCAGAAGTTTTTGATACACCGCGCGGCACCCATTTGTTGGCGGAAGATCGCGCTGCCGAGCTGTCGTTTCTCAGGGAAACAGATTTTGAGCGCGCCAAAGATTTGGCCGCCAATATTGGCCGCTATCACGCCGGTGGTCCTTGGGCTGTGCAGGAGATGTTGGATGCCGCAAGAGACCGTCGTGCGGAAGGCAATTCCCTGAGTGCGATGCGCTGGACAGGGGGGGCTTTGGCCAAGGCAGACCGAAGTGATCTTTGGTATGAATACGCGCATCTGAATGCGAACCTGAAAAGCAACAAGTCGTCGGAGACACGTACCTATCGCGAGCGGGCATTTTTGGGCAGTATCAACGCCTTCTTGCGGGCGAAGGATCGCGCGCAGCAAGTTAACGCCTTGATTTTGATGGCGGATCAGTTTGATAATCAAGAACGTGGAAAATCCGTGCTGCGTAGTCTGCGCTTGGCGGAAACCCTTCAACCGCGTGCCGATGTTGGCCGCCGACTTGAAGCCGCGATTGGCAAATACGGGTTCCGTGTTTCTGAACATGTGGTGGAAAGTGACCTGCAAGATCCGCGCGTCTGTGCGGAATTTAATGAGCCATTGATCAAAGTTGGTCAGGATTATGCACCTTTTGTGAAGCTACCTGACGCCCGTATGGCTTTGCACATCGAAGAGCAGCGGATTTGTGTGGAAGGCCTCACTCATGGCCAACGTTTGGAAGTTACCTTCCGCGAAGGATTGCCGGCGCAAAACGGCGAGACACTGATCAAAGATATCATCCTAAATGCCTATGTCCGCGACCGTAGCCCCAAAGTGGGTTTTGGCGGTCGCGCCTATGTGCTCCCCCGAGGTCCGGAGGCGGGATTGCCAATCGAAACTGTCAATTTGGACGAGGTTGAGTTGACCCTGCAACGGGTGAATGACCGAAACATCCTGCGCGCGATTCAGGACAGCTATTTCGGTCAGCCCTTGAGCTATTGGCAAGTGGATGACTTTGCCCGTGATGTGGCTGAGACAATTTGGACCGGCACTGGTGACGTGCAGAACGCGCTCAACCAAACGGTGACAACGCGCCTGCCTATGGCGGATCTTGTGGCCGGGCAACCTGCCGGGGTTTACGCGCTGACGGCAGATCTTCCGGGGGCCGATAAATACGATGAGACCTCTGCGACGCAGTGGTTTTTGCTGTCCGACATTGGACTGACCAGCCTGAACGGGACTGACGGATTGCACGCCTTTGTCCGCCGTCTTTCGGATGCGACAGCAATGCAAGACGTGAAAGTATCCTTGATTTCTCGCGCCAATCGCGTGCTTGGAACAGGGGCCAGTGATGCAGAGGGTTATGTCCGTTTTGACGCAGGCCTCACACGGGGAACGGGTGCGCAGGCGCCCGCGTTGCTGATGGTGGAAAGTGGTGAGGATTTCTCTTTCCTCTCATTGACCGATCCAGCTTTTGATCTGTCAGATCGTGGGGTCGAGGGTCGGCCGGCGGCACCTCCGATTGATCTATTTGTCGCGACCGACCGGGGGGCATATCGTGCAGGTGAAACCATCCATGTGACCGCGCTGGCGCGTGGGCCATTGGCTGAGGCGCTACCTGCTTTGCCTGTCACGGCGCTCCTTTCGCGTCCTGATGGCGTAGAGTACAGCCGGAAGGTATCCGCAGAGGGTCTGGCGGGCGGGCACGTGTTTGACATGCCATTGGGTACAACAGTCCCGCGGGGACGTTGGACGCTAGAGTTGAAATCTGACCTGGATGCGCCTGCTCTGGCGACGGCGAAGGTTTTAGTCGAAGATTTTCTGCCAGAACGCATCGATTTTGACATGATCCCGCCAGACGGGCCGTTGATTGAGGATAATCCGGAGCCGCTCAAACTCGAAGCGCGGTATCTGTTTGGCGCACCTGCGGCGGATTTGGATGTTGAAGGCCAACTAACTCTGCGGACACAGTCAGAGGTTGACGGGTTTGAAGGGTACCAATTTGGGCGTTACGATACGCCTTTCTATGGCCAAACAGAGTACTTCTACGGCGATGTCACTGATGCTGAGGGTAAGGTTGATCTCTTCCTGCCTCTACCAGCTCAAGAGGCCGCAGGGCGCGTCTTGTCGGCTGAGATTTCTGTACGTGTGCTCGAGGGCTCCGGCCGTCCTGTGGAACGCAGACTGTCTCATCCGGTGGCCGCGCAAACATCTCTGATTGGCATCAAGCCTAAGTTCGAAGGCGATGTTGTGCCTGAGGGCGGCACCGCACGGTTTGACTTGCTGGCTTTGTCACCAGATTTGACACGGACCGAGATGCCCATCCAGTGGACAGTGAACCGCGTTGAGACACGTTATCAGTGGTATCAGCTTGGCGGCAGTTGGGAATGGGAGCCAACCACCCGTCGCACGGCCGTGGCAAGCGGTGCCGCAACGTTGGGAAGCAGTGTTATTGAGGTCGGCGCGGATGTCGATTGGGGACGCTATGAAATCGTTGTGGAACAAGAGGGCGGCGATTTTGTCTCCAGTGCCGTTGAGTTCTACGCTGGTTGGTACGCGCCTGTGGATGCCACTGAAACACCCGACACTTTGGAATTGTCGCTCGACAAAGACATGTTCCGTAGTGGCGAAACCGCGCAACTCCGTCTAGTGCCCCGGTTCGCCGGAACGGCGCTGGTATCAGTGATGTCTAATCGGTTGATTTCGATGCATGCGGTAGAGGTAAGCGAAGGCGAAAACGTTATTCCGCTGCCGGTAACGGATGAATGGGGCGCGGGTGCCTATGTGACCGCGTCGGTTATCCGTCCCGCAGATGTGCCGGCCGGAAAGAACCCAGCGCGGGCGTTAGGCTTGAGCTATGCAAAAGTTGATCCAGGTACAAAACAGTTGTCGGTGGAAGTGAATGTGCCAGAGCACATTTCGCCTCGTGGAACACTTGATGTGTCTCTCAAGGTCGCGGGTATCGCGACAGGAGAAACCGCTTATGTGACGTTGGCGGCAGTTGATGTTGGCATACTCAACCTGACCGGTTTTGCGAGTCCAGACCCGTCTGAGCACTACTTTGGCCAGCGTCGCTTAGGTATGGAAATCCGCGACATTTATGGCCGTCTTATCAATGGAATGTCCGGATCAATGGGGGCGTTGCGGTCTGGTGGTGATGCCAATGCAGGATCCACTTTCGACTCACCGCCGCCAACCGAAGAACTGGTCGCCTACTTTAAAGGTCCGGTCGAAGTTGGGGCTGATGGCTTGGCACGGGTGCAATTTGACATTCCGCAATTCAACGGCGCTGTTCGTCTGATGGCGGTTGCTTGGTCGTCCACTGGCGTTGGACAGGCAGAGAAAGATGTTCTTGTGCGTGATCCTGTTGTGGTCACCGCGAGCTTGCCGCGGTTCCTCGCACCCGGGGATGAAAGTCGTCTGTTGTTGGAGTTTGTGCACGCCGAAGGACCATCTGGCCGCATGGGACTGGATGTTGTTGCAAGCGGGGGCATTGTTTTGGACACCGGAGAGATTCCTTCCGGGTTGGCTTTGGAAACAAAGGGATCTGCAAGATTGTCCGTGCCTCTTGTCGCGCAAACCGTCGGAGATCACGTGATCAACGTTGCGTTGACCACGCCAGATGGCAAATTGCTCACCAAAACATTGACGCTGCCGGTTCGGGACAATGATCCGGAGATCAGTGAGACACGTCAGGTTGTTCTGGCCAGCGGTGAAACGCTAACAATTGGTGGCGACCTGTTTACAGAGTTACGAGCAGGCACAGGGGAGGCTGTTTTGTCCTCCGGTGCGTTGGCCCGGTTTGATGCGCCGGGTTTGATGCGTGCCTTGGACCGATACCCATACGGTTGTACCGAACAAGTGGCGTCTCAAACTCTGCCACTTTTGTATTTTGAAGATGTGGCGGATGCACTGGGGCTGGTGGCAAGCGAAACCTTGGACACCCGCATTGCCGATGCCATCGAACTGGTGCTCACCCGTCAATCTAGTAACGGCGCATTTGGCCTATGGCGGCCTGCTTCTGGAGACTTCTGGCTGGATGCCTATGTCAGTGATTTCCTGTCTCGTGCCAAAGCTCAGGGACACACAGTGCCGGATATGGCTTTCACGCAAGCCATGAACAACCTGCGCAATCGCGTGAATTATGCGCCGGATTTTGACAATGGGGGCGAAGACCTCGCCTATGCGTTGTTGGTTTTGGCACGGGAGGGCGCCGCAAATATGGGAGATTTGCGTTACTACGCAGATGTCAAAGGGAATGCCTTTGCCACCCCGCTTGCGGCGGCGCAATTGGGTGCAGCCCTTGCCTCTTATGGAGATCAAACCCGGGCTGATTATATGTTCCGTCGCTCGGCACAATTGATTGAAGGGCAGGCGCAAAAGGCAGAGAGCCCGCTGTGGCGTGTGGACTATGGCACCCACCTGCGTGATGCTGCCGGGGCGCTAACCTTGGCCGTGGAAGCAGGGAGCGCAGCGATTGACAGCAATGCGCTTCTCACATTGGTGTCTGCACCGGAGCATGACTTGTCCACACAGGAGTCCGTCTGGTCATTGATGGCGGCGCATGCGCTCATTGAGGATGAGGCGTCTAACACCTTGAGCTTGGATGGGGTTGCGCTGAAAGGGCCATTGCTGGAGCGCTTGTCTGACAGTGATACCTCTTCTGATATTGTCCTAAAGAATGAGGGAGATAGCGCACAATCGGTGACCGTCACCACTGTTGGTGTTCCGACCTATCCAATCCAAAGTGGCGGCTATGGCTATCAGATCACGCGCCAATATTTCACTATGGAGGGTGCCGAAGTCACTGGTGCCGAGGTCATGTCAGGTGATCGGTTTGTCACGGTTCTAACAGTCACGCCATCCAGCAAAGTTGGCGCGCGTCTGATGATCAATGATCCGCTGCCTGCGGGGTTTGAGATCGACAACCCCAACCTCTTGGCCAGCGGGGACGTGCGGGCGCTCGAATGGCTACAGCCAACCTATGCTGAGCATAGCGAGTTCCGCTCGGATCGCTTCCTGGCGGCCGTGGATTGGCAGTCGGATAAAACCTTTAGACTGGCCTATGTCGTGCGCGCCGTGTCGCCGGGCAGTTATCATCATCCCGCCGCGTCTGTGGAGGATATGTATCGTCCGCAATACCGCGCCAACACTGATGCGACCCGCCTTGTTGTGACCAAGTAAGATGCGGTTTGCGCCCTTTGTCCTTGTTGCTGCGCTGCTTTTGGCAGCTGCAGTGCGGGATAGTGTGGACCAATGGGTTGCGGACACCAAATTACCCAGCCTGCTCACGGACACGTCGGTGCAAGTGGTTGATCGGGATGGGAAACTACTGCGGGCCTATACTGTTGATGATGGGCTTTGGCGCATGGGCAGTCAGTTGGACGCCGTAGATCCCGGCTATATTGATATGTTGGTTGCCTACGAGGATCGACGGTTTTGGTCTCATACCGGGGTCGATCCTTGGGCCGTGATGCGTGCTGTTAGTCAAGCCATTTTGAATGGTGAAGTGGTTTCCGGTGGATCAACGTTGACGATGCAGGTCGCGCGGCTGTTGGAGGACTCCGGCACTGGGGCTTGGGAAGGTAAGTTGCGGCAAGTGCGTTTGGCATTGGCGTTGGAACGGAAGCTGAGCAAAGAGAAAATTCTCGAGCTATACCTGTCACATGCGCCGTTTGGGGGAAACTTGGAAGGGGTGCGCGCGGCGACTTTGGCGTGGTTTGGGAAAGAGCCGCTTCGGTTGACACCAGCCCAGTCTGCGCTCCTAGTCGCCTTACCGCAAAGTCCCAATGGCCGGCGGCCCGATCGGCATTCCAGCGAGGCAACAGAGGCGCGCGAACGGGTTCTGCAACGTGCTGTTGTTGCAGGGGGTTTGTCTGAAGGGGCTGCCTCTGCCGCGTTGATGACGCCGGTTCCAAATCGAAGGCGGAAGTTCCCAACAATCGCGCCGCATATGGCGGATCGGGTGGTGGCTGAGCGACCGGAAGCGGGGGTGCATCAGGTCACCTTGTCTCGGGAGCTGCAATTGTCGCTGGAAGGGCTTGCCGCAAAAGCCTTGCGTGGGTTGGAGGATCGCGTGTCGATCGCGATAGTGGTGGCAGATCATCACAGCGGGGAGATCTTGGCGTCTGTGGGGTCAGCTGGGTTTTCGAGCGGCGATCACCGGCAGGGATTTGTAGACATGACGCTGGCCAAGCGCTCGCCGGGGTCCACGCTTAAGCCATTGGTGTACGGGCTTTCTTTTGATCAAGGGCTTGTGCATCCGGAGACGCTCATCAGCGACACGCCAGTACGATTTGGCACTTATGCGCCGCAGAACTTTGACGGGCGGTTTCGCGGTGAATTGCGGGTGCGGGAGGCTTTGGCGCAGTCGTTGAACCTTCCGGTTGTTTTGCTGACGGATGAGATTGGCCCGGCCAATTTGATGGCGGCGATGCGCAAGGCGGGAACAGCGCCTGAGGTGCCCGGAGGGGTGGCTGGGTTGGCGGTTGCGCTGGGCGGGGTTGGGCTTTCACTTGAAGAGTTGGTGCAGCTTTATGCCGTCATCCCACAAGGCGGGTTGGCGCAAAATTTACGTTGGCAGTTTGGCGAAAAATCTGATCCGAGACAACGGGTTATCAGCCGTACGGCGGCGTGGCATTTGGGGGATATCCTGTCCGGGATTGCGCCCCCAAATGGGGCGTCGCGCAATGGGATGGCCTATAAAACCGGGACGTCTTATGGGCATCGCGATACCTGGGCGATTGGTTTTGACGGACAGCATGTGGCCGGGGTGTGGATTGGTCGCCCGGATGGGACGCCGGTGCCCGGCGCATTTGGTGCTGAGGTGGCCGCGCCGGTGTTGTTTGAGGTGTTTCAGCGCGTTGCGCCGGAGCTGACTCCCTTGGGGCCACCGCCGCCGGAGACATTGATTGTCAGCACCGGCCAACTGCCTGAACCACTTCGGAAATTTCGGGGCCGCAATGCTTTGTTTGAGAAACCGGACGATGCTCTCGCGGTGGCGTTTCCCCCGGATGGAGCGACCTTGGAAGGGGGTAACAGCGAGGTCATTCTAAAGGTCAAAAACGGTGCTTTGCCTTTCACCGTTTTGGCCAATGGGGCGCCGGTTGTGCGGCAAAGTCGGATGCGGGAAATGGTGGTGCCGATGACCGGAAAAGGCAGTGCAACTGTGACGGTGATTGACGCCAAAGGCGCATCAGATCGGGTCACGTTCTGGGTGGATTAACCAAGATTTGGCACGTCGGTATAGCGTCGGTATCACGACTGTTTTGCAGCTGTTTTGCGACTGTGCGAAATGTGGCGGGGCCAAAGGCATTAACCTTTGGCCCCACGCGCTGTTTGGCTGACTCTATCAGATGCGCTCGATGGCAATGGCGATGCCCTGACCGCCGCCGATGCACATGGTGATCAGGCCTTTGGAACCGCCGGTGCGGTCCAGCTCATACATGGCTTTCACTGTGATGATTGCACCTGTCGCACCGACCGGGTGACCTAAGGCAATCGCGCCGCCATTTGGGTTCACTTTGGCGGGATCAAGGCCAAGACCTTTGTTCACGGCAATCGCTTGGGCGGCGAAAGCCTCGTTACTTTCAATCACGTCAAAGTCGGTGATCGAGAGACCGGTTTTGGCAAGCAAGTTTTCCACCGCTGGGACCGGGCCAATGCCCATGACCTCAGGACGCACACCGGCGTGGGCATAGCCCAGCACGCGGAACCGAGGTGTCAGGCCAGCTTTCTCGGCGGCTTCGGCACGGGCCAATACAATTGCGCCAGCGCCATCGTTGATGCCAGAGGCGTTGCCAGCGGTGACGCGGCCATCTTTCTTGAACACGGTGCGCAGTTTTCCGAGGCTTTCCATGGTGGAGGCGGTGGGATGTTCATCGCGCGCAAATGGCACCATGTCGCGGCGCACTTTGACGTCGATTGGCACAATCTGATCGTCGAAGTATCCGGCCTCGATGGCGGCAGCAGCGCGTTGCTGAGACGCCAACGCAAAGGCATCCATGTCTGCGCGGGAGACATTGTGTTCATCCGCGACGTTTTCGGCAGTGATGCCCATGTGTCCGGTGCCAAATGGGCAGTTCAGCGCACCGAGCATCATATCGAGAGTTTTCACGTCACCCATTTTCTGGCCCCAGCGCTGGGACTGCATGATGTAGGGGCTGCGCGACATGTTTTCCGCGCCGCCTGCGACGGCAAAGTCTGCGTCGCCCAGCATCAGGGACTGTGTGGCGGAGACAATGGCCTGTGCACCTGAGCCGCAGAGGCGATTCACGTTCATCGCGGGCGTGGTGTCTGGGATGCCGGCCTGCATGGCGGCCACGCGGGACAGGTACATGTCGCGTGGTTCGGTATTGATCACGTGACCAAAGACCACGTGGCCAATTTGACCACCTTCCACGCCCGCGCTTTCCATTGCGGCTTTGGTGACGGTGGCGCCAAGATCGATGGGGGCGGTGTTGGCAAGGGACCCACCAAAGGTGCCAATGGCGGTACGCGCGCCGCCGAGAATTACGATGTCCGACATCTGTCGTCTCCTCATGAAATCGTGTTGACCACAGTATGCAGGCGCAGCATCTGCGAGTCAGGTGGAACGGTGCGTCACAGTTTTATCGCCCGTAGTCTTACGGAGGTGGTGTTCACGCCTTGATTGACAAAAGGCAGCGGATTCCCGCATTTGGGGGCATGAGTAACGATCTGCCTATCTTGGAACTTTTGCCGGCGCGGTTGCGGGAAGCGCGCCGTGCGCAGGGGCTATCGCTGGATGCGGTGGCCAAGTTGTCCGGAGTGAGCCGGTCTATGGTGAGCCAGATTGAGCGCGGTGAAAGCAGCCCGACAATTGCGACGCTGTGGAACCTGACGCGCGCCTTGCAGGTGGATTTTGCTGGCCTGTTGGATGCGCAGGCGGGCGACAAAGTGGATGTGCTGCGCGCGTCTGATGTGCCGCGGTTTGACAATATGGGGCACCTTTGTCTCATACGCATCCTGTCGCCACCGGAAGATGTCGGGGGCCATGAGGTCTATGACATCACCTTTGAGGCGGGCGGCGGCCTGAAAAGTGCGCCGCATACCCGAGGGGCGACGGAGCAGCTGACTGTGCTGGAAGGTGCGGTGCGAGTCACCAGCGGCGCAGCTGTGCAGGAATTGGGCGAGGGTGACACTGCGCGGTATGCAGCGGATGTGGCGCATGCGATTGAAGCCACAGAGCCCGCGCGGGTGTTTCTGATTGTGAAGAACGCCTGAGGAATGGCGATTAGGGGCGCGCCTGACCCTGGGTGGGCGCTTTCACTGCGCTAGATCTTGGCAGGCAACTCACGAAACCCGAAACCTAGCCGCCTGTGGAAACGTAGCAAAGCGCCCTCCCGTGGGGAGGGTCGTGCGCGCCCCGGGCTTGCTGCCCGTGGCAAGGGGCGTGCTACACTTCCACCAAATCTACCAAGCTCAACTCCTCAATCGCGGATTTTTGTCCGTTATAGTGAATTTCCCTCTTCCCGGATGTAAATCCGTTATGGTAGATGATTGTCCATCATTATGGAGAACCCCATGTCCGACGCTTTTCTGACCGACATCCGCGACACGCTCACCACTATTGAGGCCGAAGGGCTGATGAAAAAGGAGCGCATGATCACCTCGCCACAGGGTGGGGAAATTCAGGTGGGAGATCGGGAGGTCATCAACCTTTGCGCCAACAACTATTTGGGATTGGCGGACAATCCGGCGCTGATTGAAGCCGCCAAAGACGCGATGGACCCGCGTGGGTTTGGCATGGCCTCGGTGCGGTTCATTTGCGGGACTCAGGACATTCACCGCGAGCTGGAACAGAAACTGGCAAGTTTTCTGGGCAAAGACGATTCGATCCTGTTTGCCGCTTGTTTTGATGCCAATGGCGGGTTGTTTGAGCCCCTGTTGACCAAAGATGATGCGATCATTTCGGACAGTCTGAACCATGCGTCGATCATTGATGGCATCCGCCTGTGTAAAGCCAAGCGCTATCGCTATGCCAACAACGACATGGGTGACTTGGAGGCGATGTTGCAGCACGCGCGCAATGAAGGTGCGCGGCACATTATGATCGCCACGGATGGTGTGTTTTCCATGGATGGCTATCTGGCGAACCTGCCGGAGATCACACGTTTGGCCAAAGAGTACGGCGCGGTGGTGATGGTGGATGACTGTCACGCCACCGGGTTTATGGGACCAAACGGCGCGGGGACACCGGATCACTTTGGCGTCGACGTGGATATTCTGACCGGCACTTTAGGCAAGGCGCTGGGCGGGGCGATTGGCGGCTATATCGCCGGGCCGCAGCCGGTGATTGACCTGCTGCGCCAACGGGCGCGGCCGTATTTATTTTCCAACTCTCTGCCGCCGAGCATTGTGGCGGCGGGATTGGAAGCGATCCGGTTGGTTGAGGAAGGTGCTGAGGACCGGACGCGCTTGCGGGAGAATGCGCAGTATTGGCGCGCTGGATTGGAAAAGCTGGGCTTTGAGATCTTGCCGGGCGAGCATCCAATCATTCCGGTGATGCTGGGCGAGGCGCAGTTGGCGCAGGATATGGCAGCAAAACTGTTTGAGGAAGGCGTCTATGTGTCCGGCTTCTTCTTCCCAGTGGTGCCCCGCGGGCAAGCGCGGATTCGCACGCAGATGAATGCGGCTTTGACGCGGGATGAGCTGGACCGGGCGTTGGCGGCCTTTGGCAAGGTGGGCAAGGCGTTGGGGATCCTCTCATGACAAAACTTAACACCATGTCCGCGCTGGAGAAATCCAAGCCTGAGGAAGGGCTGTGGATGGTGCAGGCGCCGGTGCCGGAGATTGGGCCGGATGAGGTGCTGATCAAGGTCAACAAGACCGGGATTTGTGGCACAGACATTCACATCTGGAACTGGGATGACTGGGCCAGTGCAACAGTGCCGGTGCCGATGATCACGGGCCATGAGTTTGCCGGTGAGATTGTCGAGATGGGCCGCAATGTTGATGGGCTCAGAATAGGTCAGCGGTGCTCCGGCGAGGGGCATGTGGTGGGCCATGACAGCCGTCAGGCACGGGCGGGGAATTTCCATCTGGACCCCGGCACACGTGGCATTGGGGTGAACATTCAGGGGGCCTTTGCGCAGTATTTGCGCCTGCCTGCGTTCAATGTGGTGCCTTTGCCGGATGACATACCTGACGAGATTGGGGCGATTTTGGACCCGCTGGGCAACGCGGTGCACACCGCCTTGAGCTTTGATTTGCTGGGCGAGGATGTGCTGATCACTGGGGCAGGGCCGATTGGGATCATGGCGGCGGCGGTGGTGAAACATGCCGGTGCGCGGCATGTGGTGATCACTGACATCAATCCGGACCGGCTGGCCCTGGCAGAGCATGTGGTGCCGAATGCGCGGGCGGTGAATGTGGCCACGGACGACCTCAACGACGTGATGCATGAGCTGGGCCTGAAAGAGGGCTTTGATGTTGGGCTGGAGATGAGCGGCTCGCAAGCGGCGCTGGATCAGATGGTTGAGGCGTTGGTGATGGGTGGCAAGATTGCCTTGCTGGGCATTCCGCCGGGCAAGTCACCGGTGGATTGGTCGCGCATTGTGTTCAAGGCAATCACGATCAAAGGCGTCTACGGCCGCGAGATGTTTGAGACCTGGTACAAGATGATTGCGATGTTGCAGAACGGCTTGGATGTCAGCCGGGTGATCACCCACCAGATGCCAGTTGGCGACTTCAAAGAGGGCTTTGCGGCGATGAAAAGCGGCAAGTCGGGCAAGGTTGTGCTGGATTGGACCGCCTAACGCGGCGTTGCCTCCGTCCCATCGGCGATGGGCCTCCCCCAAGGTATTTAGTTAGGGAAAGGGAAAGCTCTGGGGCCGGAGGTTAACTTCACCGGTCCCGACGTTTGTCCAAAAAGGCGCGGATTTCTTCCAGCAGCGGCAAAGCTTCGGCAATGCGGTCTGGCGGGAAATGTTCCGCGACATCCATCATGTCCGGACCCAGCGCGGCAATGGCATCTTCGCGGAATTGACGTCCGGCATCGGTCAGCATGACACATTTGGACCGCGCATCTTTGGGGTTGGGTTCCAGCGTGATCAACCCGGCTTTGCTCAGGCCCGACAGGGTATGTGTCAACGAGGTTTTGGGCACTTGAAGTGCGGTGGCGATGTCCATTGGCGTGCGGCCGTCGCCCAGACGAGTCAGGTGATTGAGCACGGTGAAATGGGATACTAGAAACCCGTCTGGCAGACGGGTTTCAAACAGGCGGCTCGAAAGCTGATTGATAATCCCCACTTCATTGAAGAAGCGAAAAATGGTTGGGATTGTCTGCTCAGGTTTGGGCAATCTTTGCCTCCAAAGGCCAGCGTGGACTCGGCGCCACCTGGGGACCGTATCCGATACGTCCCAGCATTTGAACTGTTCCGCCGTTTGGCGCAAGCCGGTTGTGAATGGTGTGATATGCGCTGTCCATTTCCGGGTATTCTTGCAGCACCTGGCTCAGCGGTTGCAGGCCAAGGCCAAGGGATGTTGTGGCCAGATTGACCCGTACCCAGTTTTGACCGGCGATGATTTGGTCCACCCGCGTGTTGGTCTCTGTGAGTAGCCAGATATGCCCCATGGCTGTGTCGGTGTTGGCAAAGACGGCATCCAAACCAGCTTTATAAGCCGTTGAGGAGGTGACGGTTGCGGTTTCACGGGTGAACATGCCGGTGAGGTGCAGCGATTCAAACAGGGGGCCGGAGAAGTCGATGCCATCGGGGTTGGCGTTGACTTCGCGGTGGCCGATGCGGAACAGGTCCACACTTTCCTGATAGGTGTTTGGTGTTTCGACTTCGATCTGAAGGGCGGTGTGGGTCAGCTCCCGCAGTTCCGCTATGTCCTGAGCATCCACAGACCCACCAAATTGAACACCTTCACCGGTCGAGTTGGTCAGTTGCGCCAGTGTCTCAGGCATCACAACACGAGAGGTGTCAAACGGCTCTTTGTTGGAACGCCTGGTCATCACGTGTTGGAACAATGGATCAGGTGTTTGTGTTGGGTCTTTGGTGAATGCTGCGTGGGCAATTGCGCGGGTGTCCAGGCGGGTGGCATCTTCTCCTTCAGGAAACAGGGTGAGATCAACGCGAAAGCCATTCTGCGCGGCAGCCATGCGCATCACCTCGAGGAAACATCCCAGTCCGATAGTGATTTGGCGGTTCAGCGGATCGGTTTCTGGCAGCAACTTATCCAAATCGGCAAATAGGCTGACCTCTCCGTCTACCGACAGGTCAACAATCCAGGGCTGCCGGTTGTGTGGGTTTGGCGCAAGCAGCGCGTAAGACAGCGCCTTTTTGCGCGGATCTGTATAAGTTCCGGCCAATTCCCAGGGCGCGATGGCTTGGGTGGGTGACCGGGTCACCGAATATCCGGCGGTTGCCGCCGCTGCGGTGATGACACCGCCACCAATCAGGGCGAGAGATTTTCTACGGGAAATATTCATTGGGGACCTCATTTGTACGATATCGAACTATTTAGTGCGATATCGTACAAAGTCAAGCTTGCGGTAGAAAACTTGTGCACGTAGAAAAATTTAACAAGCGAAGTATTGAAACTGCCGGGCTGCGATCCCATTTACGGATTGAGACAAGCGGACATTATTGTCCCACCTCCGAGAGGCCAACGCAAAGGCCCTCGCCACCGCTCCGGTAGAGGAGACTTCTGAAATGCTCATCGCCATCTATGTCATCCTTGTCATTGCTCTTCCTGCCGCCATTGGCGCGCAGTTGGTGGCCAAAAACATCAATCGCGAAGATCCAACTGCCGGGTTTATGCTGCTTTTGCTGGCGGCCGTTCCTGCAGTTGCCTACGGGCTTTATGTTCCTGAGGGCATTATTGTGAACTTCCGGTTTGATCTGGGCGGTCCCGCTGCCTACGGGTTTGGTGTGCTGATTGGTGCGGCCATTGGCGCGGTCCAGCGCTGGGCGCCGCGTCGCGCCTGAGACATCTCGCGCAGGCTGTGTATCAGTGTTAGAAATGCTTTGCGTTTCAGGAGGTAGGGCATGGCTGTGATCCGACAGGCAACACAAGCTGATCAAGAGCGGCTGTATGAGGTGGTTGTCCAAACCGGCAAAGCCGGGAATGACGCGACGCCTCTTTATGATGACCCTAAAATGCTCGGACATATCTACACGGCGCCTTACGTGGTTTTGGCGCCGGACTTGGCGTTTGTGGTTGAGATAAACGGGCAGGTTGAGGGCTATGTGTGTGGCGTGGAGGACAGCCGTGTGTTTGAGGCGCAGCTTGAGGCCGCGTGGTGGCCTGCGTTGCAGGCGCAATACCCGGCGCCGGATGCCGCACGGCGGGCCACGTGGTCCGAAGATGAGCGGCGAGCAGATTGGATACACAACGCCGTGCCGACGCCGGATTATGTGGTGCAGCCGTATCCTGCGCACATGCACATGAATTTGATGCCAGCGGCCCGCGGCGGTGGGCTTGGGCGGCGGTTGTTTGACACGTGGCTGCAAGCGGCACAGGCGCGTGGCGTGGGGCCGGTTCACATCGGCGCTGATCCAAAAAATGACGGCGGCATTGCCTTTTGGCAGGCCATGGGGTTTGAGCGGCTGCGGCAGCCAGATGGCACGTTTTCTACAACCAGTGTTTGGATGGGACGCCCATAGAAGGGCGTTTCGTGGAATGCCAGTTGGGATCCAATATACATTGATCCAATATTTCTTGGGGCAAGACGAGGGTCTTGTTTGCGCTGTCCGGTCATCCTAGGGTGCATGGCGCTGAGTGAACATTGGTTCACCGCGCCAATAACGCAAGCCAACGGGACACTGAGCCACATGCGCGAGAAAATACTGGAGGCCACCGCAGCGATGCTGGTGGCACATGGCACACAAGCGTCGATGAGCAAGATTGCCAAGCAAGCCGGCGTTGCGACCGGTTCGCTGTACAATCACTTTGAGAACAAAGATGTGCTGATCCGTGCGGTGTATGAAGAGCTTGGTAAAATTGTTGAAAAGGCGCTGGTGGCAGGGGATGACCCAAGCCAAGCGGCACCAGAGAGGCTCAAGGCCTTTATCGATCGGCAGATTGACTTTGTCTGGTTCAATGAGAACCACGCGGACCTGCATGAGTATCTGTCCAATGTGCCGTTGTTGCCGCGCGAGGAGGTGCTCGACAGTTTCAAACGCACGTCAGATTTTATTGCAGAGCTGTTGCGCCAGCTTCAGGCTGAGGGTTGGGTGATCGCGGGTGATGTTGGGTTGTTTGGGGGCTTTATGGGGGGCGGCATTCGCAACACGTTGAAATGGCAGCGCTCGCTTGGGGTGACGCTGACGCCGGAAATGCGCGAACAGGTACACCACCTTTGTCTGCATGGGCTGCGCAAAGACAGCTGAGGCGCGTTAGTAATCTCGTTGGAAGAAGATGCCGATGCCGGTGTCGTCGTCTGAGCCAACCTTGCCTTTCACAGTCAGGTTGTCGTTCACATCCAGGTTCAAGCTGATCGAGCTTTGGCCTTTGCTGTCCACGCCCACCTCGGTGTAGACGTTTTCGTTGATGTATTTGCCCGCGCGCAGACCCGGTGTGCCGGATTCGTCAAAGGTCAGCCCCAGATCATCCAACCCAGAGTTTTCGCCAAGGCGTGGGCCTTGTGGGCCGCCACCAGAAAGCTGAGCCAAAGCGGCAGCAAGTTGCGCGGCTTGCAAGGCGGAGATGCTGGACAGGTCGCGGCCAAACAGCAATTGGGAGAGCACTTCGTCTTCGGGCAGTTCCGGATCACTTTCCAAGACAATTTTGGGGTCGTCCAAACGGCCGTCCAAAATCACGTAGACGGTGGCGTCAGGTTGCTCAGAAATTGCCACCACCCGCATTGTGGGGACCAGATCCCCCAGCATGGAAATGCGCCCCTCATCCAACTCGAAGTTTTTTGCCAGGAAAGACAGGCGACCGCGGATCAGATCAATCTCGCCGTTGGGGCGGATGTCATTGGTGGTGCCGCCAATTTTCATACCACCGTGGAAGTCGGCGTTCAGACCCAAGCCGCGCACTGCGATGCGTTCTGTTGTCTGAATGTCCACGTCCAGGCCAAAGGAGGGCGCAGAGGAGCCGCTTTTCTTTTTCGCAATCAGCCCTGCGCGATCCCGGGTGAGGCGCACTTGTGCGGGTTCGTTGATGTGGCGGATTTCCGGAATGGGACCGGCGCCGGACAGCCCAGCAGGTGTGACGTGAATGTCGGTTTTGCCAAGCAAGATATTGCCGCTGATGTTGCCGCCACCAGTGAGCGGGCCAGACAGGGTGATGGTGCCATCCAACTCGGTTTTGAGAAGTTGACCCTGTTGGATAATGATATCTGTCAGGGTGACCGGCAGGTTGGCGGAGAACGGTGGCGCGAGGGCCACGTTGCCGGCAACACTAATTTGGCCGCCGCCGGAGAATTGTGTCGTGATGTTGAGATCGGCAGCCCGACCGTTGAGGCCAACAGTGCCGCGAATGTCCTCAAAGGCGACCCGCAAATCCGGAAGAACAAAGCGGGCGCCGCCCAGTGAAACCGTTCCTGTGACCGCCTCCGGTCCGAGCGCACCTTTGAGGCGCAGGTCGTAGTTGGCGATGCCTTGAATGGAGTTGGGCTGCAAAAAGATATTGGCTGCGGCGAGCGGCACGGTTCCAGCCACGGAGATGTCATTGGCGTCGCCCGTGGGGTCAATCAAACCCTGGCCGGCACCTTTGGTGTCAAACGGGCCGGTGCCTTTGAAATCAACTTTCCAGCCGTTGGGTGCCTGCTCCGCGGAGGCTTGGATGCGCGCTTTGCCAGGCAGTTCGGGCACAAAGACCTGCACCTGGCCCACTTCCAGATCAATGTCAGCCGCGCCGTTGCCGGATTTCGGCAGGGTGGCCCGGATGGTGGCGGTGGTTTGCGCAGGGGCCTTGGCCGAGAGATCAAAAGCCCAATCGGCGCCGGTTTGCACCGCGCGACCTTTGGCGGTGGCGGGGCCGTTGATGCCTTCGAGCACCAGTGCCAACTCGTTGAGAGCCGCTTCAAAAGTGAGATCGCTGTTTTGGCTGGCAAGTGTGCCGGCCCCGGCGGCGGAGAGCTGTGGAGTTTTTACGTTTACGTCGCGCAGGGTGATGCCAGTTTTGTCCCGTTTGGCGGATACGGATACCGTGCTGGTCCCCGCCAGCAGCGCGTCGGCGCGTGGATCAGCGATTTTGAGGTCTTGGCCCGTGGCACTAAGCGTGAGGTCAAAGCCTTGTGACACGGGCAGAACGGCCCCTTTGAGTTGAGCGTTCAGCGCGCCAGCGAGGTCGCGTTTGGCAAAGGTGGAGAACAGCGAGATGTTGTCGACTTTGAGTGTGGCGTCCGCGTCGACCATCAAGTCTTGGCCACTGCCGCTGACGTGCACAGTGCCGTTTGACCCAAGGCTGTTGGTGCGCAGTCTGTAGTTGGACAGCGTCAGCCCAACATCCTTTTCCCAGACCACATCGCCTTGGAAACCGCCATTTGAACCAACAACTGTGGCAAGGTCAGGATCAGACAACTGTAGTCCCCGCATGCCCATCTGAAGCTGGGCTTCCACACGTGGCGTGGGCTCTTCCTGCAATGTGCCTTCGCCAAACAGTGCCACACGCGCCAATGTGAGTGTGTCGGTTTTGAGATCGTCCACTGTGCCGCTCAAGGTCCAGCGATCGCCACTTTCGTGATCAAACTTCGCAGCCAGTTCGGCGCTCTGCACGAAATTTTTGGGGCCTTTGAGCGGCAGCAACACTGGTTTGCCGGTTTCGTCGCGCAGTTGGATGTCCAGATCAAAGCTGTCTGGCAATCCGTTTGCGTCAATCGCCATTTCGCCGTTCAAATTCAGGGAACGGGAGCTGAGCAAGAGTTGTTGCAAGGTGATGCGGCCATCGCCAAAGCGGCGCAGAAGTGTGCTGAAGCCAATGTTTTCGCCCAGGAAATCTTTGTAATCCGGTGCAAAGAGCGGCGCCATGTTGCCGCCAAGATCAGCGCGGACCACCTGAGTTGCGGCGCTTTCCGGAGTGGCCCCTGGCTCGGTGGCCAATTCGACAGAGCCTGCGAGTCGCTGTTCGCCATCACTGGTCAGCAGGATGTCGGCGATGAAATCGTCAAGGGAGCCGTCGCCTAACACCGTGAGCGCCATGGGTGGCTCGCCGGGGATTTTGGCCTTGGTGACTAGCAGCCCGCCTGCGTCTTCGTGCACTTGCAGATCCACGCGCAGATTTCGGGTTTCGTTGGAGTAGGCTCCGTCCAAGGCAAAACGAGCCGCTGGGCCATCTAGGCGTGCGGCCGTTAACAGAGCTTCGCCGTTGCCGCCTTCGAGGATCAGGCGTGCGGTGAGGGAGAGATTAAGCTCTTCTCCCAAAAAGCTCTCCCCCAGCGTGATGCGATCTGCTTTTAGCGACTGAATGTTGATGCTGACCGGCAGCTCGGGCAGCGAGAACGGGGTGGCCTCAGCCGTGGGTGGCGCATTGGGATTGGGCGCGGGGGCACGGGCGAGGATGATCTCGTTGGCGCTCAACTCGTTGATGTTGATGTTGCCGCGCAGAACGGCGAGGCGGTTCCAATTGAGCGTCATGCCACGCATGGTCAGCCAGGGGCCATCGGCATCGGACATGCGGATTTCTTCGACGGTGGCGTTGGAGCTGATTGCGCCTTTGAGGCCAATGACCTCAACCGTGCGGCCATCGCCTGACAGCGCATCCTCCAGAAAATTGGTCAGCATGCCTTTGTCTTCGTCGCTGGCCTCAGGCTGCTCGGCCTCTTGTGCCGCAAGTGTCAGAGGCCAGATCAGGCAGAGAAGGAGGGCGAGATACCGCATCAGTACGCGTGTCCAATCCCGATGTAGAGTTGCAGGCCATCGCCGGTGTCGCCGTTGACTGGCGTGGCGAGGTCAAGCCGCAGCGGGCCAAAACCGGTGTTATAACGTACACCCAAACCGGCACCGGAGTGCCAATTGCCGTCACCGCTGAAGTCAGATTTTTCACCGACGAAGCCGGCATCATAAAAGGCCACGGCAGAGAAATGGCTGCTGATCTTCACACGCATTTCGCCGGAGAGGCCCAAAAAGGACAGGCCGCCGCTGTCCACGCCGTTTACCGTCACAAAGTTGGACTGATACGGCTGACCACGCACGGTGCCGCCGCCGCCGGAGTAAAACAGAAGATCCGGGGGCGTGTTACGGATTTCCGGCCCCAAGATGGTGCCAAATTGCAAACGCCCGGCGGCGATGAATCCGTTATCCGCGCCAAATCCGCGATATCCGCGCAGGTCGCCCTTCAGGTAAAGGGCGCTGTCGGCCTCCCCAAAACCGTAATAGGGAAAGGCGTTTCCTTCGACGTAGTAGCCGCGGGTGGGGTTGGCAATGTTGTCGCGACGATCCATTTTGGTGGTCACCGGCACACCGAAGAGATGCAGCTTACGTTTGCCGTAATTGTCGTCCACGTCTGAGAAAAAGAGACCCAGGCCTGCGGATGTTTCAAAGCGCTCGGAGTGGATGGTTTTGACACCTGCGACCACAGACAGCTGACGCAGCCAATAAAGGTCTTCGTCTTCTTGTTTGAGTTCCGCCCCCAGTGTCAGTGCGGTGTTGGAGCCAAACGTGGCGGGGCGGGTGTAAAGCGTGCCAAGCCGGTAGTTCACGCCGCTGTTTTGCGCACCGAGGTTTTCAATCGCGAAATCAAAGCGCAGGTTTTCTGCGCCGCCGCGTAGGTTTCGGTGCAACCAATAAGCCGACAGGCTTAAGCCGTCGCGGCTTTCCAACTCGGCGCCAAAGCCAAACCGGCGGGGTGGGTTGTCCACCAATGCCAGTTCCATATCCAGGGTGCCATCCGGGTTGGGGTCTTCTGCCTCGCGCAAATCCACAGTGCGAAAGGTCTCGGTGCGCCGCAGGCGGGCAGAGACTTGTGCCACGGTTTGAGGGCTGAAGGTTTCTCCTTCCGGCAGGTCGGCAATTTCATGTACGCGCTCTGGGCGCACTTTGGATTGGTCTTGGTAGATCAGCTTGCCGAAAGTCAATTTTGGCCCTGGGGCCATGGTCAGATCGACGTCCAGCGTGGCCTTTTTGTGATCAGCGGTGATGCTTTGATCCCCAACTTTGGCCTTGGCGTGGCCTTCGTCGCGCCAGCCATCTACGCCAGCGCGGGCCGCGTCTGAGATTGCGGGCAGGCTCGCGGGCTGTCGTGGAGCGAAGCTTTCTGGCAGCTCTGTGGCGGGCACAATGGGGGCAATGTCTGTTTTGCCAAACGTGAAACTCGGGCCGGGATCGATTTGATAAACAACCTGACCGATCGAGGATTTGCTCGCAAAGGGAGAGATGTTGTGGGCTTCTTGGCCGTCCACGCGGATGGACACTTTGGGGCTGAAATACCCAAGGGAGTACAGTGTGCTGACCATTCGGCGATAGTCGGATTGCGCGGCAGCAATGATGTCCTGCGGATCAGAGCTGCCCTCTTCTTTGGCGGAGTGGGTCAGGGTGGCGGCCAACAACCTGGCTTGTAGATCTTCATCGCCGTTGGGTGTTGTCAGCTGGATGTCAAAAGCGGCTACCGGCATGGCCAAAGCCAGGCTCAGAGCTGTCGCCAAAATCGTCGTTTTGCCCGAAAACTGGACCCACCGTGCGCCTGTTTGCAAAGCATCCCCCATGCGCGACAAAAAACTCTTCAAAATGCTTGGGCAACAGGCAGAATGTTGCCCCTTAGCGGCAGACTAGACCAAGCGTGACTCCGTGGCCATACGGCAATCACATACTTCGCACAGGATTGGTGAGACCGCGCTTTGAAAAAAAACAGTCTCAGCGTATGACAGAGACACATTGTCTTGAGAATTCTTATGCATAGGCTGCAACAGTCTCTCCCCGTCGTCTTTGTGCGAAGCGTTTTGTTTTATGTTCTGGCTGGCCTTGCGGCGGTGCCGTTTCTGTTGTGTTGGCCTGCGTTGCGTGGACCGCGCCGGACTGTCTACGCCATTGTCGATCGCTATCTGTGGGTGCTGTTGTGGCTGCTGCGCAGTGTGTGCGGCATCAGGTATCGGGTTGTGGGACAGGATCAGCTGCCAAAGGGGGCGGTGTTGATCGCGTCCCAACATGAAAGCACCTGGGAGACGTTGTTTTTCCAAGTGCTGTTTGATCATCCGGTGATGTACGCCAAAGCGCCAATTTTTTCCTATCCGGTGTTTGGCCCGGTGGTGCGCAAGTTTGGTCATATTCCGGTGACGGCTGGGACAAGCGCGGATGCTATGCGCGCGGGGTTTCGTGCGGGGGCGACAGCGGTGAAAGATGGCCGGAGTTTGGTGATTTTTCCCAGCGGCACACGTCGTCAGGACGCGGATGCACCGCAGGCCGGGGTTGGGGTGCTGTATCAGCTGGCCGGTGTGCCAGCAGTGCCGGTCCGGTTGAACTCCGGCGCGGTATGGCCGCATGGCAGTTGGTTGAAGTTCCCGGGCACAGTAGAGGTGCAGATTGGGCCGGTGATTGAGGCCGGCTTGGACCGGCGCGATTTTATGCAAATTTTGAGCGCATCTTTGGTAGGTGATCCCGTTCCGGGAGACTCGAAAAATCCCTAAAATTTCTCATGTATTCCATATGTTAAGGCGGGAGTAAGAGCTGCCGATTAGGTGTCGTGTCAGGGTGAGAAAAAGGTGATGGCGATGGCTAGTAATTCCAACGTCGCTCCGGTGATCATAAAACGTAAGAAGGTCATCGCAGGCGGCGGACACCACGGTGGGGCGTGGAAAATTGCATACGCGGATTTTGTGACCGCCATGATGGCATTCTTTTTGCTGATGTGGCTGATCAACGCGACAACAGAACAACAACGGCTGGGGATTGCAGAATTCTTCAGCCCAACGGTGCCACTGAACAAAGTGTCCGGTGGTGGCAACGCTATGTTTGGTGGCGATAGTGTGCAGGAGCACAATATCCTGTCACACGCAGGCGTTGGCGGATTGCCAACCGCGCTTAAGGACAATCCGGATCCGGTTGAGTTTCAACAACCTGGCAGCGGCAGCGATGATGCCGACTTCGCAAAGGTTGAAGACATGTTGATTGGCGGCGGAGGCGAGAGTCTGCTGGCTGACAACGTCTTGAAACACGTGGTCACACGATTGACCGACGAAGGGCTGGTGATCGAAATCTTTGATTCCGAAGCGGAACGTCTGTTTAAGCCAAAGAGCGCGGTGCCGATGCCGATCCTTGTGGATCTGGCCAAGGTTCTGGCGGAGGTGTCCAATATGGTGACCAACCGAGTGGCGGTCGAAGGGCATGTGCGCAGTAACTTGATTACAGTGCGGGAAAATACCAGTTGGCAACTGTCATCGATTCGCGCAGATGAGCTGCGCAAGCTGATGGAAACCTATGGTCTGGAGACAGAACGGGTGGCGCGAGTGACCGGGCACGCGGATCGTGAACGGGTGTCAAATGTGCCGCGCGACCTGCGAAACAACCGGATCGAGATCATTCTGCTAAGATCGGATCGCTGAGCAAAAAAGGAAATATGGTACGCCGTTAGGCCGCTGTTAATTCCGATTGTCGTAACCAAACAGACGACGACCGAATTGATACAGCAGAAAGGCGTACCATGTCGATTTCCTCTTCGCTTAATGCCGGAGTGGCCGGGCTCAATGCCAATGCCACCCGTTTGGCGACCATCTCTGACAACATCGCGAACTCTGCGACCTACGGTTACCGTCGGGTTGAGACTGATTTCCAGTCGATGGTGACCGGTGCCAAGGGTGGTAAATACTCCGCAGGGGGCGTGCAGGCGAACTCTTACCGTTTGATTGATGAAGGCGGTTCTCTGACGCCAACCACAAACCCAACCGATTTGGCGGTGCGTGGCCGGGGCTTTATTCCTGTGACCGCCGCAACGGCCATCAAAGCTGGCGATACAAGCCCGCCGATGATGTTGGCCACAACCGGCTCGTTCCGCCCGGATGCGGATGGGTATTTGGTGACAGAAGGCGGATTGGCCTTGATGGGTTGGCCTGCTTCTGCCGACGGCAGCATTCCGAATTATCCGCGTGACACCGACACAGGTCTCAGCCCTGTGCGGCTTTTGACGTCACAGCTGGTTGGGTCTCCAACCACGTCTGTTGATCTGGGTGTGAACCTGCCCGCGACCTCCACTGTTGCCGGTGCGGCGGGCACCATGGAAACCTTGAGCATTGAGTATCACGGTAACCTTGGCCAGGCAGAGACTCTGAGCATCGAATTCACCCCAACTGTTCCAGCTGCCGGTGCCTCCAACGAATGGCAGATGGTCATCCGTGATTCCGCTTCCGGCGGTGCCATCATTGGTGACTACACCATGACCTTTGACGACGGCCGCACCACCGGTGGTCTGCTTCAGGCCGTGGTGTCCAACCCTCCAGGTGGCGCTTATGACCCGCTGACCGGTAGCGCGATTCTGAACGTGGCTGGCGGTCCGTTGGAGTTCAGTATCGGCATGATAGGCACCGAGGGTGGCATGAGTCAGCTCGGCGATGATTACGCCCCACTCAACATCGACAAAGACGGCGCTCCGGTGGGGTCCATGACCTCTGTTGAGGTGGACAACAACGGCTACGTGCATGCCTATTTTGATACCGGGATCACCCGGACTATCGCGCAAATTCCGTTGGTAGATGTGCCCAACCCCAATGGCATGGGCATCTCGCTGGATTTCCAAACCTATGTGCCGTCCAACGAAAGTGGTCCTTACTTTATGTGGGATGCTGGCACCGGTCCGTCTGGTGAACTTCTGTCCTATGTTCGTGAAGAATCAGCCACCGATGTAGCGGGTGAGCTGACCGACATGATCCAGACTCAGCGGGCTTACAGCACCAACGCCAAGGTCATTCAGACCGTGGATGAGATGCTGCAAGAAACCACCAATATTAAACGATAAATAATCGCGCCGAGGCCGTTGTCGGCCGGAAAGGATAAGCCATGAGCATTTCAAGCGCTCTGTCCAATGCACTAACTGGATTGTCGGCCTCAGCGCGCCGGGCAGAGGTGGTGTCTTCCAACATCTCCAATGCCATGACCGAAGGTTATGGGCGGCGATCGCTGAATCAGTCAGCCGCCCTTTACGGCTACTCGGGCGGGGTTAAGCTCGAGGGCACATCGCGCAACGTAAACCCGGTGACCATCGCGGAACGTCGTTTGGCAGATGCGGGCACAGCTTTGGCCGCCGGGACCAATATGTTCTACAACCGCCTGGAAAAAGTGGTTGGCACACCGGAAGATCCAACCAGCCTGTCTGGTGTGATGGCGGGCTTTGAAAGCTCGTTGGCGATGGCCACCGGTGCGCCGGACAGCGACATTCGCCTGGCCAATGTCTCGCAAGACGCGGAACGTATTGCAGATGCGTTTAACGACGCCTCTGATGGCATTCAGAAAATGCGCACGGAGGCAGACTCCAACATTGGCAACATGATTGAAAACCTCAACGGGCTGCTTCAACAGACCGAAGAGGTGAACCGGAAGATTTCTCTCGCCATCAACCAAGGCCAGGAAACCGCGTCGTTGGAAGATCAACGACAGGTGCTGGTCGACCAAATTGGTGAGCTGGTGCCGGTGCGCATGACCCCGCGAGATCGTGGTGGCATGGCACTTTATACCACCAATGGCGCCGTGCTTTTGGACGGCAAAGCGGCCACTATCGAATTTACCGAAGTGGGCACGGTTGAGCCTCATATGACCGAGGCCAATGGCCTGTTGAACGGCATCTCAATCAACGGTTACCCGATGCGAATCGATAGCGACAAAGGCGCGCTGTCCGGTGGCGCGATTGGCGCACAATTTGCCATTCGCGATGAATTTGGCACCCAGGCGCAGGCCGACTTGGATGCAGCAGCCCGCAACCTTGTGGAGCGGTATCAAGACCCGGCCATGGACCCAACTTTGGCACCGGGCGACGCAGGTTTGTTCACTGATGCGGGATTGGCGTTCAATGTGGCCAATGAGGTTGGTCTGGCGGGCCGTCTGGAGCTGAACAATCTGGTGGATATTGACGGGGCCGGGGAGACCTGGCGCCTGCGCGATGGTCTTGGGGCCGCGGCGCCAGGGGACGCGGGTGACGCGACCCACCTGAACCGGATGCTCGATGCGATGCAGGACCAAATTGTTCCGGTGTCTGGCGGTTATGGCAGCAAAGCGGTCTCCATGAGTGAGATGAGCGGCAAGTTTTTGTCCAGAATCTCCGGCGCGCGCGTGCAGAGCGATCAGGATGTGGCGTTTGCTAATGCCCGTCTCACCTCGCTTGAGGAAATGGAGCTGATTGACGGTGTCGACACTGATCAGGAGCTGCAAATGCTGATGCTTGTCGAACAGTCTTACGCGGCCAATGCAAAGCTCATTCAGGCCGTTGATGAAATGATGCAGGAACTGCTGAGGTTGTAAAAATGGCAATTACTTCGATTGGGGACATGGCGTCCCATATGATGAACACGCGCCGCACCACAGCGGTGAAACAAGATCTCAA
>NZ_CAJXIV010000020.1 GCF_913054185.1 uncultured Shimia sp. | reverse complement strand
TCCGCCCACTGCGACTGCGTGCTTGCGATCGGTCAGCGGGGAGGCAGCCCGACTTGGGGTGGAAGCGGCCTCCTTGTTTAGGATGAGCCTTCAACAAAGTACGACCGTTTCCCGAAGGCTAGAGAAGAGAGCGCTGCTTCACCGATACCGCCCCTATTCCAGCACGTCCTCCCCATCGCGCGCGGCGGCGCGTCGGTCGGCCAGCCGTTTGGCGTAGTTGTATTCTTTGGACCCGCGTTCGAAGCGGCTTTCGTAATAGTCGAGAACCATTGACTGTTCCTCGGCCGTAAACTGGGTTCCAGCACAAAGCCCTTCGATCGTGCTGCGGCGTTGCTCGTCCGTCATTTTGGCATAATAGGTTTCTTTGACTTGAGGCCTCGCATGTCCAAGGTTGAGAGAGAAAGCCCTTTCTTCTTTCCGTGAGCTCGTCAGTTCGTTTCCTAGGTAGACCAGTGTGTCGCGTGCAGAGTGCGGTGTGCAGCAGCGATCAATCAGGGCCGTGGCTGCCTTGAAAGCTTTGCCTACCGCGGCGGACGATTGCATGGGGAGCACCGGGGCGGCGCCGGGGGCGCGATGGCTCAGATCATCAAAGCTGGGGATGACTGCGTCATCCTCGGCAAACCCCAGGGCCCCAAGTTCGGTCAGCCAATCACCGAGGACCTGCTGGAAGGCTTCCGTGCGAGGGAAGAAGAAACTGCGAAAGCTCTTGCCGTTCTTGGCCCGCATTTCGGTGGCGTCTTGTAGCATTTCCTTCTTCTGCAGGTCGATGTGCTTCAGGCGAAGCGTGGTAAGGGCCGCTGCACGTAGTCCGCAGGTATAGGCACAAGCAATGATGGCCCGGTCTCGACGTTCTGCGATCGTGCTGCCGGGCATCTTCGCCAACATCTCTTCCGCTTCTTCGATCGTGAGATAGTCCCGGTCTTCGCGCGGCAGTGTTTTTGCGCGCACCGCTTTGGGCAGCTCAAGATTGAGCAAGATGTTCTGACTGAGACGCTTATAGCCATCCTGTATGCGAAGCCATTCGAAGAACTGACGCACTTGAGACGCGTGATGGCGGATGGTGGAGTTGCTCAAGCCACCATCCTCCTTAGGGGTTTGACCCAGCTTGACCAAGTGGTCGCGGAAGGCGGCCGCGTCCGTCGGCGTGACCTTGTCGAAAGCTTTTCCGCCAATATGAACCTCTAACATACGGATGCTGCGCAGGTGCGCTCGGACGGTCACGGTTTCGAAGCGCCCGGCATAGGCTTGCCACCTATGCACGATCCGGTCATTCGTCAGATAACAAACCGTGCCGCGAGATGTAGGAAGGTTCTCGATACCAGTTGGGGAGTCACCATTACTTTCGTCTCTCAAGGCCAGGCTGGTACCTGACATGACACATTTTTTGAGGCTGTCGTATTCTGTCGCTTTCAGTAACTTCGACACATTTGCGTCGCAGTTTGGGCAGATGCCTTGCGCCATCGGAACGTCCGCTAGGGTTGTGCGGAACGTGACGGAATGCGGGGCTGGATAGCCTGCGCTGTCGCAGCTCAAACAGTTGAACTCACCTTGTTTCAGCTTTGCCCGCTGCTTGCGTTTCTGCCCATCGTGATAGCGTTGCAGCTCTGTTCCACGGAAGACATACGGAACCTGTTCATCCGATTTTAGAAGCCCCGACTTGATCCAGTCAGTCACGGCATTGCGCCGCACATCATAGATCTCGCACAGCTCCTCGACCGAGAAGACCTGATCCTGGCAAACCTTTATCTTGTAGTGCGCCCGGGTCATTTCTCGGTCTCCGAACGACAGATCTGCTGAAGAGGCTGCGGCGGCGTGACCGTAAGCGCCTTCTCAAATGCAAGCAGGCTCGACAAGCGCCAGCGCGTGCTGTTTGGGGGAAGCTTGACCGGGGCGGGCAGATGGCCCCGGTTGACGCGCTTCCACACTGTTTGACGGGCAATGCCGAAGCGTTCAGCGACCTCAGTGTCTTTCATATAGCGCTCACCGACACCGAGGTTGCCAGCGTTATGGCCTTTAAGTGCCGCCAGCTGTTGTGGAGGCAAGTCTTGAGATCCAGTTTGAGTCTGCTTCTGATCACTGTCCCGACGGCGAATGGGTGCAATCGGTGCCTCAACGCGAACAGGGGGATCCGCGAACAGATCCCCCATTGCCGAATTGTCACTGTGTTTAGCCATTGGCGCCTCCAATGAGGCGCAAGCAGCTCTGAGGCAGGGAAGGGGCGAGCACCCGCTTCATTACGCGCCCTCCCTCAGGAGCGCGCGAATGCCACCAACACGCCAGGCTGTGGTGCGCGGGCCAAGGCGCACCGGCTGGGGGAAACGTCCGGCTCGGACGCCAGCCCACCAGGTCGAACGAGACACCGGTACCGGGCCGTTGGGATGCAGGATCTGCTTTTCGCGCAGCAGCGCGTCATCGGGAAGGTCGTCAAAGTGCATGGTAATCCATCCATGTGTGTTAAGGATGGTCCAAGGCTGACGAAGCCCGGTTATGTGCAGGGTGGATCCACTTAGTCCATCGTGGATTCACGATGCGTTTCATATTTTTAAGGGGTCAAACTGCCCCAATAGTCGCGGTCGGCATGCTCCTCACTGGCTACCTTTAGCAGCTTCCGCACCGTTTGCTGGCCCAGAGCACAGCCAAGTTCGACGGATTTATCGGCAATCTGCTTGGGCACATCGGATCTATTTTGCCGCGGGTCGTAACTGTGGCCGTCGACGGCACAGGCAATAAGGGCCTTCTGCAGGGTTGCGATCCGGAGTGTACTTGCCGATTTTTGAGCTCGACTGTCTTCGTCTCTGGAAGCGGCGTCTAGTTTTTGCTGCAACTCCTTGAGCTGCTCATCTCTTTCCTGGAGCTGCTGTTGTAGATCTGCGTTCTCGGCGGACATATCCGCCAATTTAACGGTCTCCGACTGTTGTGAGCTTTGATCAACCAGGCCGGCTGCTCGATGCCAGGCTGGAGACACGTAATAGCCCCGTTGTTTTAGCCAGAGCAGGTAGTCTTGAGCAGGGGACTTCTTGCCGATCTCCCCGATCTCCATCGCCCGCTCAAATATTCTGAACCTGTCTTCGCGCTCACGGATTGTTTCGCCGGTTTCCGGCGCCTCTCCGCGCCAGCCGTCTGTGGTGAACGGATCAAAGTTCAAGGACAGATCGATTGCTTCCCGAGCGGTCCAATAAGGCTTGCGAGCCCACTTCCCGATGAGCCGCCGTTCCTGCTGAAGGTACTGTTCGGAGAGCATTTCACGCCGGTGATGGGCAAAGTGCTGCCCGTCATATCCGATTGGGCCTTCTGGGGTGATGGCCAGCCACCAGTCTGTATGGAAGGGAATGTTGTTTCGCTCCGCCCACCAAAGCCAGTCACTCGGGGCGCCAAACCGTTCGCCAGACCGTTTCGCGCGTGCCAGAAACACTTCGTGAGACTGGAGCGTTTCCGAAGCATCATCGGTGTCAGGTGAGGTGCCCAGCGCGAGCAGGAGGGCTTCTTCCAAAGCCCAGTGGCTCCGGTGAATCCAGGCCTGCATCAATTGCTCGGTTGGTCGCGTTGGCATCTGTTCGCAATCAGTCATGTTCCGGCCTTTTGGTTTTTAAAGTATCCAGATGGTCCGCCCACCACTGCGCCAACTCAACCCGTTCGCTCCAATACTCGCCACGTGCGTAAGCGCGGCGGATTTCATTTTTCTCGACATGGGCAAGGGCGCGTTCGATGGCATCAGGATGCCAGCGGCCGGATTCATTGGCCAGTGTGGAAAACATCGCCCGGAACCCATGCGCCGTCATCTCTTCCTTGCCATAGCCCATGCGGCGCAGGGCGGCGTTCAGAGTGTTGTCACTCATGCAACGCCGCGAAGAGCGTACGGATGGGAAGAGGAGCGCACCCCAGCCGGTGAGAGTTCGCAGCTGTTTCACGCACTCAAGCGCCTGATGCGACAGGGGCACCGCGTGAGGGCGGCGCATCTTGGCGCGATGGGCAGGAACCGTCCAGACCGCCTTAGCCCCGTCGATCTCTTCCCACTCGGCCATGCGCAACTCACCGGGGCGCAGAGCGGTCAGCGACAGCAGCTGTAAAGCCAGGCGGGTTGAGGTTTGTCCGGAGAAGCCATCGATAGCACGAAGTAAGGCGCCAACCTGCGTAGGATCTGTGATTGCCGCCCGGTGACGGACCTGCGGTCGGATCAGGGCGTCCTTCAAACCATAGGTCGGATCATTGTCGGCCAGGCCCAGCGCGATGGCATATCGAAAGACAGCCCCAGCGGCAGAACGCATTCGAATAGCACTTTCGTGATTGCCCTTGTTCTCGATCTTCTTCAGGGGAACCAAAACATCTCGTGCTGTGATTTGGGAGATGGGCATTTGCCCGATATCGGCGCCGAGCAGGCGGTGGAGCCATTCGGTTTTGGCAAGTGTAGTTTCTGCCCGGCCTTCAATGCGCTTCTTTTCGAGCAGTTCTGCGGCGATCTTGGCGAAGGTCTCGGTTTGCTCAGCTGCCGCCTTCGCTTTCTGATCTTTGCGCACGCTCGAGGGATCTTCGTCGTTCGCGATCAAACTGCGGGCCTCATCCCGTTTGCGCCGTGCATCGGCCAAAGTCACCTCTGGGTATTTGCCCAGCGCCAGAAGCTTCTCTTTCCGCAGCCAGCGGTACTTAAAACGCCAAAGTTTCGACCCGTTCGGCTTGATCAGCAAGTAGAGCCCGTCGAAGTCGGCTTGCTTGTAGGGCTTCTCCCTAGGCTTCAGAGCCCGAATCCGTGCGTCGCTTAAAACCGGCATGGGGGTACCTTCCAGATGTCTCATGACACGTACCCCAGATCGGTACCCCGCTTTGGGGTAGATTGCAGCGCACGTGGCAGGACATCTCCGGACAAACCAATAGCGAAAATCCTGCGAATACAGGCTACTGACGGATCAATTTGGATGCAACTGGATGGTAAAATGGTGCCCAGGGGCGGAATCGAACCACCGACACGAGGATTTTCAATCCATCCATAACGCAAAATCAAAGGCCTCGTATTTATGTTGCAGCTACATAAATAGTATGTAGCAATGGTAGTGCTTTGCCACACTTTTGCTTGGCAAGACAGACGCCATCTAAAAGTGGATCGTAAGACGATATGGCAAGCCCGTCCGCAGAACCGCTCCCAAATAACTTCGATAGGTAAAGACATACCAAAGTTCCCCAATCAGCGAGAGGACGTACCTTCGAGTTCAATTTCGAACCCACGCCCACAACCGATGGATATGCGCGATCAGGGGCATTCACTGCTGACACTGACGTCCAGCACCAAAGCCAAACTGCAGCTACCAAACAGAAGCCCACCCCGAATGTGCGGGATGGGGCCTTATTTTTGGAAAACGGACAACACTAGGTAGCACCAGCCTGTTAAACAGTGCCGCCTAGGCTGCCTTCCAACGCCACCAGCTCTTGCCCACCAGCCATCATGTCCTGCAACTCATCGGGCGTGATTTGACCGCGTTGAGACGTGCCGAGCGTTTGGCCTCGGTTCAAAACTGTGAATCGGTCTCCGACGGCCATGGCATGACGCACGTTGTGAGTGATGAAGACAACCGCCACGCCCTGCTTGCGCACTTTGTCGATGGTGGCCAGAACATTTGCTGTTTGGCGTACACCAAGCGCGGACGTAGGCTCATCCAGGATAAGTACTTTTGCACCGAAATGCACCGCCCGCGCAATGGCAACGGTTTGCCGCTCACCACCAGACAGCGTACCAACGGCTTGGTCCGGCCCTCGCAGATTGATGCCCATTTTGCGCATCTCATCCATCGTGACTTTGTTGGCGTAGTCATGGTCAAAGAACTTCATCGGGCCAACCTTTTTCACCGGCTCATTGCCCATGAAGAAGTTCCGGCTCACTGACATCAGTGGGATCATTGCGAGGTGCTGATGCACCGTTGCTATTCCCGCTGAAATTGCATCCCGGGGATCGGCAAAATGCATCTCTTTGCCTTCAAAACGGATTTCTCCTTTAGTTGGCTTATGCACACCGGACATAGTTTTGATGAAGGTCGATTTCCCTGCACCGTTGTCTCCAAGCAAGCAGTGACATTCGCCCGGGAAGATATCGACCGAAACACCTGCCAGTGCGATCACGCGGCCAAAATGCTTCTCGATGTTCTTCATCTGGATGAGGGGGGCATGTTCAGGATCCATATCAACGCTCCCCCGTGATAATGCGACGGATGTAAGTATTTAAGATCACGGCACCAAGCAGGATCAGCCCAAGGAAAACGCGGAACAATGAGCTTTCCACGCCCGCAAAGAACAGGCCCTGCTGAACCACCCCAAAGATCAAAGCGCCCAACGCGGCACCAATCACAGAACCATACCCGCCAGTGAGCAACGCGCCCCCAATAACCACCGCAATGATAGCTTCAAACTCCTTCAGCAACCCGCGATCGGCTCCAGCAGAGCCAAACTCCATGACCTGACACACTGCGAGCACCGTGGCGCAGAAAGCCGTGAACATAAACATCAGAATCTTGACTTTGTTCACCGGCACCCCCGAGTTGCGTGCCGCCTCAGAGTCCCCTCCAGCAGCAAAAATCCAATTGCCGAATTTGGTCTTGGTGAGGATGATATGCCCGACAATCACCAGGCCAATCGCCCAAACGATCAGCATGGGCAGACCTTCGACCACGGGCTGCCCTTTGCGTGTACCGCGTTCAAACACAGCGATGATGCCGTTGTCGCCCATCCACTGGAAAAATCCGGTGAAGATCTTGCCGCCAAACACTGCGGCCAGCCAGTCACCTTCTGCTACATCGCTGACGCCGCCAATGATGGTTTTGCGCTCGATGGTTTGTGGCAGGTAGATCGCGAACCCTCTTAGAATAAACAGGAACGCCAGGGTTACGATAAAACTCGGCAGCCCCGTGCGCACCACAATGAACCCGTTCAACGCGCCAATTGACACTGCAATCGCGAAGGTGACAATGATCGCGAGCCAGACCGGCCAGCCAAGCGTCACACTGAAGATCGCGATCAGCATGCCCGCGAAACCGATCATGGAGCCAACAGAGAGGTCGAACTCCCCTGCAATCATCAGAAGGCAGGCCCCAACGGCAATAATCATAAATTGCGCCGAGATCTGGCTCCAGTTCATGATGCCCTGGCTGTTGAACATGCCACTGTCAAAAGCGAACAGTAGGAAAAAAGTGAACACGGCGACGGTGCCGACGATCCCGCCCAGCTCTGGGCGGATCAATGCATTGCGGAAACTGGAAATTTCCTTAACGCGTTCGTCGGAATTGGCCGTGGGTTGCGTCGCGCTTGTCATGCGACATCTCCCATTTGGTCTGAATTGTAGGATTTGCAGTACAGAGTGCGAAGGGCGCTAATGCAAGCGCCCTGCGCGATGTGAGTGACGCTTAGCGGTATTCGCCTGCGAACTCTTCAACTTTTTCCAGGCCATCTGCGGTCACAAAACCAGGGCCGGAGTTGATGTTGTTGCCCGGCAGAACGCCATAGCGGTGATAGTTGGTGAGCACCACAACCGGCAGGTAGGCCTGCAGGAATGGCTGCTGGTCGATACCCCAGTTGATCACGCCGGCCTTAATGCCCTTAACGATCTCTTCGCCGAGGTCAAAAGTACCAAAGTAGATGTCACCCGCCATACCGTTTTCATCCAGCGCCAACAGAGTTGGATCTGCGGATGTTGGGCCAAGCGTCAGGACCGCGTCGGTGTCCGGGTTGGCATTCAGATACGCCAGAACACGGTTCTTAATCTCCGCAGGATCCTGGCCGCTGTCGATCATTTGGTCGCCGAGTTCTACACCCAGACCGTCAGCAAATCCCGTGCAACGCTCTGTCGAAGATGGGGAAGAGATATAGTGGTTCACACAGAGGAAGCTACCAACGCCGTCACCTTTGGCGCGCAGACCAGCAGCGTAACCCGCATCATACTCTGGCTGACCAACATACATCAGCGCACCAACCTCGCGCGCCTGATCTGGCGTCCCGGAGTTCATGATGATCACATCAACACCGCTGTCCACGGCGGCTCTGATCGGGCCGGACAGAACATCATAGTCAGACAGGGTTGTGATGATGCCGTTTGGCCCAGAGGCCGCCGCCTGCTCGATGATGCGCGCCATGTCGGCAAGGTCGCCGGTTGGCGGGTTGCGGTACTCCACCTCAACACCCATCTGATCACCGGCAAGCGCGATGCCGTTTTTGATTGTGTTCCACCAGCTGTCGCTGTCCGGTGCATGGCTGACGAGAACATATTTCTCACCTTCGGCCACTGCCGAAGTTGCCACGGCGAATGGTGCTGCCACCACGGCAGCGGCCAGAGCCAGCTTCTTTGTAATTGACGTCATGTTTTCCTCCCAAAATCACGTCTTCATGGCACGTGGGCGGCTGATCCCGCCTCTCCGACTCAATTTAAACCACACTCCAGCGCTTTTTGCAACCGGTTGCAAAATTGCCAGCACTGTTTCATGCTGCACTTATTGAAAAAACCTTGTAAACAAGCAGTAATAAAGAGCTAAGGACCGACAAAAAATGGCCGTCACTTTGAAAGAGGTTGCAGAACGCGCGGGCGTTTCACGATCAGCCGTATCGCGCACCTTCACCGACGGCGCCTCTGTTTCCGACAAGATGCGACGCAAAGTCGAAAAGGCGGCCAAGGAGCTTGGCTACAGCCCCAATGCCCTGGCCTCCTCGCTCACAACCGGACGCACCAAGCTGATCGGCCTGGTCTCCAACAACTTTCACAACCCAATTTTCCTGGAAGTCTTTGATCTGTTTACACGCGGATTACAGGATCGCGGGTTGCGCCCCTTGCTGGTTAACCTCACCGACGAGACTGACCCTGAGAACTCGGTCCGAATGCTACGCCAGTATTCGGTGGACGGCGTGGTGGTCGCCTCCTCTACCCTCCCGCCAGAATTTGCCAAGGCCTTTCGCGATGCCGGTGTACCGGTTGTACATTCTTTTGGACGGGCCTCATCAGCACCACAAGTGCATGTTGTTGGAATCGACAACGTGGAATGTGGCCGGATGGCAGCCCGCGAACTGGTGCGGCGCGGCTACACACACGTTGGCTTCATGGGCGGACCCGAAGGCGCCTCCTCAACCCAAGACCGTTACTCAGGCTTTATGGCAGAGATGTCCGCACACCCAGACATCAAGGCTAGCCATTCCTTTGCCGACGCCTATTCCTTTGACGCAGGACGTCGTGAAATGCTCAGGCTATTAAAGAACGGCCCCGCGCAAGCGTACTTCTGTGGTGACGACGTACTGTCCATTGGCGCACTGTCGGCCATAGATGACAGCGGCCTGTCCTGCCCGGATAATATTGGCATCATAGGCCTCAACGACATGGAAATGGCGCAATGGGAAAACATCGACCTGACCACCATTCATCAGCCAATACGCCAGATTGTGACCAGTTCAATTGAACTGATGGTGGCAATGCTGGACGACCCGGAACGCTATCCAGAAACGCGGATTTTCCCCTGCTCCATTGTGGAGCGTGGCACCTTGAAGCCGGGGATATGAGGCCGCACCTATAAGCGCGGCCTCGACGTTCCTTTAGCGGAACATTGGTGGGCGGGCATCCATCCATGCGCCGTCTGATTTTGCGGAAGCCACCGCCGTATAGACCGCTGCCATGGATCGCACACCGTCAGCTGCATTTGGCAAACCGTCACGCGCTTCGCCGGAAATGGCATCTGCCAGATCACAATAGATATTGGCCACCGCCAGCGGGAAACCCTCGGGATGCGCAATAGCCACACGACTCAAACGCTGCGCATCCTCGTGCAGGCCGCCCTCGCCCTTTTCAATGATCTGCGTGCGCCCACCAACCGGCGTGTAGATCAACTGGTTTGGCTGTTCTGAGGCCCAGCGCAGACCGCCAGTCTCGCCAAACACCTGAATATCAAAACCATGTTGCCGTCCAATCGCCACGGACGACGTCCAAAGCCGCCCAACCGTGCCGCCACTCATGCGAAAATTGACCATTGCGTCGTCTTCAAGCTCACGACTGGCGATGGCGGAGGCAAAATCGGCGGACAGGCTTTCAACCTCATCATCCGCGATGAACCCCGCCATATGCATCGCATGGATACCACAATCCGCAAACTGCCCGGACACACCGGCCATCGCAGGATCATACCGCCACCGCACGCGCGGATTGTCCGCATCCGTTGCGTCGCCGTGGTGGCCATGGCTGAAGTTTGTGACCACCAAACGGACCTTGCCAATTTCACCCGCCCGTACCATCGCGCGGGCTTGGCGCACCATTGGGTAAGCCGAATAACAGTAATTGACCGCGCAAATCTTACCGCTCTTCTCCGCGACCTTGACGATCTCTTCGCCTTCCTCAACGGTCATGGTCATCGGCTTTTCACAAAGCACGTTGAAACCGTTTTCCAGGAAGGCCTTGGTGATCTCAAAGTGGGTCGAGTTGGGCGTCGCCACCGTCACCAGATCAATGCGATCGCTGCGATCTTTCTCACCAGCCAGCATCTCCTGCCAATCACCATAGGCGCGATCCGCAGAAACGCCCAGGCGCTGCGCGTACTCTTTACCCACGTCCGGGCGATGATCCAAAGCGCCAGCCGAAAATTCAAACCGCCCATCCGCCAGCGCTCCTAGCCGGTGCGCCGGTCCAATCTGGCTGCCCTCACCGCCACCAATCATGCCCCATTTCAACTTGGTCATGGCTCTCATTCCTCCTCAGGCGCCCGCAATTCGGCACCTCCGCAATACAGTCGTGATACAGACGCAATACCGACGTCCAGATTTAGCTGAATCCGATGGATTCCAAATACTCTCGGTTCTTGCGCGCATCGCCCACAGGATCCGGGTCTAGAAGTGGATCGCAGTCCTGTTCAACCGTGCACCAGCCTTCAAATCCAGCATCCAAAAGCACCTGACGCACCGCTGGAAAATCGACATCCCCGTCGCCGAGATTGCAGAAAATTCCTTGCCCGCAGGCATCATAGAACCCAGTGCGATTGGTGATCACTTCCGCCTTCACCTTTGGGTCGATGTCCTTGAAATGCATATAGGAAATGCGACCAACGTGCTTCTTCATAAAGGCCACAGGGTCAAAGCCCGCATAGCTGTGGTGCCCGGTATCAAAGCAGATCTTCAGAATGCTGTCGTCTACCTCATCAAGCAACCGTTCCAGCTCTGGCTCAAAATCCATAAACCCGGCCGCATGAGCGTGAATACCAACGGTCAGGCCATACTCTTCGCTCCCGATCCGCGCGGTCTCCGCAATACGATCCCGATAGGCGGCCCACTCCGCCTTATCCATCTGCTCAGCTTCCCCAGAACGCCCAGCCGTAGGCGCCCGACGCGGGGATATTGAATCAATCAAAACAAGATGTTGTGCACCATGCGCCTTCAGCGCTTTTGCGGTGCGATGGGTGGCATCAAGCACATCACCCCACGCGTCCGGATCGTGATAGGCGCGGAACACCACCCCGCCGATCAGCTCCAGATCATGCTCGGCCAAAGCCTCGCCTAGCACTGCCGGGTCCTCTGGCATGAAACCTACCGGCCCGAGCTCGATGCCCTTATAGCCAGCCTCGGCACATTGTTTCAAAACGGTTTGCCAGGTTGGATTGCGGTCATCCTCCGCAAACTCCACACCCCAAGAACACGGTGCATTGCCAATCCGAATGCTCATTTCGCTCACTCCAAAGTCAGAAGCTGTTGATATTTGTCCAGGTTTTCGCGTCATTGCTGGCCAAGGCCGCTGCAATCACACGATTCACCTCATGTCCGTCGCGGAAAGTCGGAAACACCGGCCTTCCCGTCTCAATCGCCCGCAGGAAATCCCGCGCTTCGATGATGATCTGATCCTGATAGCCAGTACCGTGCCCCGGTCCCTGGCAGAACGGCTCGTAATCGGGATGCGCAGGGCCGGTCAGGATTTTCACGAACCCCCGCGTCGCTTCCGGCCCCTCCATGCGATAGAGCCAAAGCGAGTTCTGATCTTCCTGGTCAAAGCGAATTGCGCCTTTTGTGCCAGACACTTCATAGACATAGCCCATCTTGCGCCCGGTCGCGACGCGAGAGAAATACATATGTCCCATGGCGCCACGCTCAAACCGGCACATCACCTGCGCATGATCATCGTTGGTCACACGGCCACCCGGCCGCTCCGCATGAACGGTCTCAACTTCACCCAGAACTTGAGAAATAGGCCCCATCAACGCCAGCGCGCAATTGACCATATGCGGCGCCAAGTCACCCATGGTGCCATTCGCCATACCCTGTGTACGCCAGCTGGCCGGCGTTTTTGGGTCTGCATAGAAATCTTCGGTGTGTTCGCCGCGAAACCAGGTCACATCCCCAATCTCTCCACGTGCAATCAAATCGCGCGCAAACTGCGTTGCAGGCGTGCGCACGTAGTTGAACCCAACCATATTCGCTACATCAGTCGCTTCCGCTGCCGCGACCATGGCCGCGCCGTCAGCCATAGACGCCCCTAACGGCTTTTCACACAGCACGGGTTTTCCCAACGCAAAGGCGGCCTCCGCAATGTCCCGATGCGTTTCTTGCGGCGACGCAATCACAACAGCTTCAACTTTTGGATCAGACACCAACGCACGCCAGTCAGCTGTTGAACGCGCAAACCCGTAGGCCTTTTGGTACCGCTGCGCACTCTCGGGTGACGAAGCGCACACCATTTCTAACCGAGGTCTCAGGGCCGTGTTGAACACCGCCCCCACGGAGGCCATCGCAACCGCATGAGCCTTGCCCATATAGCCGCCGCCACAAATGCCAATGCCAATCTCAGTCACCGCGCAGCCTCCATTTTGAAATTCAATTTGCAACCGGTTGCAAAACTTGTATCTTGAGATTCGAAAACTCGCAAGCCGCATTCGTTCGGGACACTCAGATTCCGCCAAATGCTCCAGAAGGGTCGCGCAAAGATGACGACAGTAAACACCACCATCCGCCTCACCACGGCTCAGGCGATTATTCGCTGGCTTTCCAATCAGTTCATAGAAATTGACGGGCAGGAAATGCGCGTCTGCGGCGGCGGATTTGGCATCTTTGGCCATGGCAATGTGACCTGCTTAGGTGAGGCCCTAAACGGCGTGCGGGAAGAGCTGCCGCTATACCGTGGTCAGAACGAACAAAGCATGGGATTCGCGGCCGCGGGATACGCCAAGCAATGGCTGCGCCAACGTTTCATGTTATGCACCGCTTCGGCTGGTCCCGGCACGGCCAATCTACTGACGGCAGCTGGATTGGCACACGCAAATCGGCTGCCCATGTTGCTGCTCTGTGGGGATACCTTCCTCACACGCCTGCCGGACCCAGTTCTGCAGCAGATGGAAAACTACAACGACCCAACCTTCGGAGTGAATGATGCTTTCAAACCCGTCGTGCGCTACTGGGATCGTATTTCCCACCCCGCCCAGGTAATCCAGTCCCTGCCAAACGCCCTCGCAACACTGTTGGACCCAGCCGATTGTGGCCCCGCCTTTCTTGGATTGCCGCAGGATGTACAGGGATGGACTTACGACTACCCGGAAAAGTTCTTCGCCAAGAAAGTACACCGCATCCGCCGCCAGGCACCAGATGTGGCCGAGATTATCGATGCAGCAGAGATGCTCGCAACAGCAAAGCGCCCAATGATCATTGCAGGGGGCGGTGTTCAATACTCGCAGGCGGCCACTGAACTCACCGCCTTTTCAGAAAAGCACAACATTCCCGTGGTTGAAACCATCGCCGGTCGCGCCAATATGCTCGCGACCCATCCTCTGAATATCGGCCCTATCGGGGTCACGGGCTCCGACAGCGCCAATGCCATTGCCGGAAAGGCGGATGTGATCCTTGCGGTTGGCACCCGGTTGCAAGACTTCACCACTGGCAGCTGGACCGCTTTTGACCAAGACGCGCAGTTCATTTCGATCAACGCCGCCCGCCATGACGCAGGCAAACATATGTCCCTTCCTGTGGTTGGCGATGCCAAACTGTCACTGGTCGCACTGGACAGCGAACTCAATATGAGCACGCCCACGCCATGGGTCACCTTCGCGCAAGAAGAGCGGACAAAGTGGGACGCCTATGTGGCTGATAACGTATCCCACGGTAACCGCCCCAAATCCTACGCGCAAGTGATTGGCGTGGTGAACGAGCTCTGCGATACGCGAGACCGCGTTGTGGCGGCCGCAGGCGGTTTGCCGGCTGAGGTCACCGCCAATTGGCGCACGCTGGACATTGGTACAGTGGATGTGGAGTTTGGCTTCTCCTGCATGGGCTATGAAATCGCGGGGGCCTGGGGCGCGCGCATCGCGCAAGCAGAACGAGAACCGGATCAAGACACCATCACTTTCTGTGGTGACGGCTCCTACATGATGCTCAACTCAGACATCTATTCCTCCGTCCTCAGCCGGAAAAAGATGATTGTGCTTGTGTTGGACAACGGTGGATTTGCCGTGATCAACAAGCTGCAAAACAACACCGGAAACGAGAGTTTCAACAACCTGCTGGAGGACTGCCCAACCATCCCCGAGGCCTTTGGCGTGGACTTCACGGCCCATGCAGCCTCCATGGGGGCAACAGCCGAAAAGGTGGCCAATCCGGCCGAGTTGGGCGAAGCCTTCAAGCGCGCCAAAGCCAGCAACAAGACTTACGTTATCGTCATGGATGTGGACCCCTACGAAGGTTGGACCACGGAAGGCCATGCCTGGTGGGAAGTCGGTACACCGCACATCACCGAAGACGACGCGGTGCGCGAAGCGCATGTTGAGTGGGAAGCCAGCCGCGTCAAACAACGTCGGGGCGTGTGATGAACTTAATTGAATCGATTAAAGGCAACCGCTTTGCCGTTTTTGGCCGTGCAGGCATGGACATGTTTGCCGATCCTGTTGGAGTCAAAAGCGAGGATGCAACCACCTTCCAAGCTGACCTAGGTGGATCCTCTGCCAACATCTGCGTGGGTCTGGTCAAACTTGGATCGGACGCGTCTCTCGTAACATCAGTGTCGGACGACGCGGTAGGACGGTTTTGCATCAACCGCCTTGAAGATTACGGTGTGGATACGCGCTACGTCCGCTCTGTCGGCGGTGAGGCCCGCACCTCTTTGGCGGTCTATGAAAGCTGCATTGAGGATTTCCAAAATGTGATTTACCGCAACGGCGCAGCGGATTTTCAAGTCAGCGACAATGACATGGACGCGGTTAATTACAGCGCTTTCACTGCACTTATCACCGCGGGAACCGTCTTTGCCGCTGAACCATCGCGCTCCGCAACTTTTCGCGCTTTCGACAACGCAAAAGCGGCTGGTTTGCCGGTCATCTTTGACATCGACTACAGGCCCTACATCTGGCCGTCTGCAGAAGTTGCAGCCGATGTGCTTTCGCGCGCGGGCGAAGCCAGCGACCTGATTGTTGGCAACGATGAAGAATTTGGCTTCATGGCTGGCGGCATTGAGAAAGGCCTCGACAAGGCGCGGGAATTGGCCGCCAGTGGCAAACTGGTAATCTACAAAATGGGCCACGAGGGCGCGATTACCCTCGCTGATGGTGAAGAAATTCGCACCGGCATCTATCCCGTCACTGCCATAAAACCCAACGGCGCCGGCGACAGCTTTATGGCTGGCCTCCTTGCGTCAATCGCGGCAGGTCACAGCCTCCGCGACGCCGTGCTGCGCGGTTCGGCCTGCGCCTCAATTGTGGTGTCCCAACCCGGGTGCGCCAACGCCATGCCCACAACCACCGAGCTTGAGGCCTTTTTGTCCTCGCACTCCGGACCAACTCTTTGAAAGGAGAGGCCAATGCACATTGCGCCCCATGACAACCAAAACAAACCCATCGTTGATGCAAACCATGACCTGGTGCCGCTGAACTACTTCAACATCGTGAAACTCAATCGCGGCGAAGTGTTTGAATACGCTGTGCCTGGCTACGAAACCTGCGTTGTACCGGCCACCGGCACTGTGGACGTCGATGTTGAAGGTGCGGTCTACCCTGACCTCGGCAACCGGACAGAAGATGTCTGGGACGGCGACCCAGAAGGGGTCTATGTGCCGGTTGGGGCGACGGTGCGCATCACATGCAAAACCGATGCAACCGAGACCTTTATTGCAGGCGCCAAATACGATAAGGTCCTGGAGCCGTTTGATGTGCGCGTCCCAGAGCTTGATCTGGTGCAATACGGCTCCGACGACACCAAAACTCACCGCAAAATCAAACACATCCTCGGCGCCCACCACCATGATAAGGTCGGCCGCCTGTTGGTCAGCGAGTTGTTCACAGTTGGCGAAGGCGGCTGGTCCGGTTTCCCATCTCATAAGCATGACACCGACCGTCAGGCTGCAGACGGTGAGATGATCGAAACCCGTCACGACGAAACCTATAACTTCCGTTTCAAGCCAAACTACGGCTCCGGCGTTCAAATGCTGCAACGCGAAGACAACAAGCCGGGCGACGCTTATCACATCATGGATGGCTCAACGATCATGCTCGACAAAGGCTACCATCCCTGCGCCGTTCTACCCGGCTACCAGATGTATTACTTCACCATCCTCGGCGGTTTGAGCCAGCGCAGCCTCAAGCAATACTTTCAGCCAACCCATGAGGAACAGCTGCACACGATCCCTGGTATTATGGATATGGTTGCGAAATTCAAATGACACTTGTGACATTGAAGGAAGCCTTACAGCCCGCGCTGAAGGATAGTTATGCCGTGGCCGGATTGGTCACGCTAGGCTGGGAAGACATGCGTGCCTATGTTGCAGCGGCGGAAGCGGAAAACGTGCCGGTGATCTTGCAGGCAGGCCCCTCCTGCCGGGAGCACACGCCCCTGCCTGTGCTGGGAAAGATGTTCACGCATCTCGCGGAAAGCGCCTCCGTGCCCGTCGTCGCGCATCTCGACCATGGCTACACAGCAGAGGAATGCCGTGTTGCGATCGACAGCGGCTTCACGTCAGTGATGTTTGACGGGTCGCGCACGCCTTTGGCGCAAAACATCGACGACACCGCTGCGATTGCCGAAATGGCGCATGCGGCGGGCGTGTCTTGCGAAGGGGAAATCGGCTTTGTCGGTTACTCTGGCGGCGAAGGCTCAGCGGGTACCGATCCAGAGGAAGCTGCACAATTTGCTCGGGACACTGGCGTTGACGCCATGGCGATTTCAGTCGGTAACGTGCATTTGCAGCAAGACAAAGAAGGCGGCTTGGACATCGATCGCATCAATGCCATTGAAGCTTTGACCGAAGTGCCCTTGGTGATCCATGGCGGCTCCGGTGTGCCCGTCACGCAACGGCAAGCCTTGGCGCGCGGCTCCAAGATCTGCAAATTCAACATTGGAACAGAACTGCGTATGGCCTTTGGCGACGCCATGCGCGCGGCAGTGAATTCCGATCCCGCACGCTTTGATCGCGTGCAGATCCTAAAAGAAACCCACGATCCATTGGTAGCCAAAACCCGCCAAGTCTTGCGCAGCTTCAAGGGGGCATAGATGACACGTATCGGACTATTAGGGTGCGGCCGGATCGGCCAGGTACATGCCCGTTCTATCGCACAAATTGACGGCGTCACTGTATCTGCCGTGGCCGACTCTTTCCCGGCGCCTGCTCAGGAGTTGGCCAGCCGTGCAAACGGAAAGGTCATGGATGCCATGGAGCTTATCAACTGCGCCGACGTCGACGCAGTTGTCATTGGCACCCCAACCGACACCCACTACAACCTCATTCACGCCGCGGCCAAAGCGGGCAAAGCGATCTTCTGTGAAAAACCCGTCGACTTGTCCTCGGACAGAATTCGCGACTGCAAAGCTGTTGTCGAAACCGCTGGCGTGCCCTTCCTGACGGCGTTCAACAGACGCTTTGACCCAAACTTTGCTGACTTGCAGGCACGACTGCAACAGGGCCAGATTGGCGACACAGAGATCATCACCATTCAATCCCGCGACCCCTCTCCGCCCCCGGTCAGCTACATCCAAAGCTCCGGCGGCATTTTCCGCGACATGATGATCCACGACTTGGACATGGCTCGCTTCCTACTTGGGGAGAATCCCGTTCGCGTCTACGCTGTCGGGTCTGCACTTGTGGACCCTGAAATTGGCGATGCGGGTGACGTTGATACAGCCGCTGTCACGCTGTCCACAGCGAGCGGAAAAATCTGCCAGATCACCAATTCTCGACGCGCAAGCTACGGGTACGATCAACGGATAGAAGTGCACGGATCCCATGGCATGTTGCGCGCCGAAAACGTGCACGAGACAACGGTTGAAGTGGCTACCAAAGCGGGGTTCTCCAAAGCTCCGGTGCAACACTTCTTCCTGGAACGGTATGAAGCGGCGTATCGCGCCGAAATGGCGCATTTTGTTGCCGCTCTTCAAAGCAACACGTCACCAACGCCAAGCATTGAAGACGGTTTGCAGGCCCAGTTGCTGGCTGATGCCGCAGATCAGTCCCTGAAAAGCGGCGCGCCGGTCGACCTAACTTAACCGCTCCCCTATCGTCAGAGTGTACTGCAGAAGCCATACGGGCCATCGTGTGAATTTCACGATGGCCCTTTCTGCCTCAAGCTAGACACTCTGATCCGCTTAGGATGCCTGTTTCACAGCTTCCATTTGCTCAAGCCCTGCGCAGAACTGTTCTTGGCTCAGTCCCTCAGCAATAGCCCGCTTAAAGAACGCGGCCTGTGTTTCTGGCGCCAACCCATTTGACGGTGGATTCCGATCCAGATTTGTCGGGAACGAATAGCCTTCTGCTGTCGCAGCAATGGCCGCAGAGAGCTCAGCCTGGATCAATGATCCATCCGCAAATGCCTGCAAGGCATGCGGAAATACCAATTGGCACATCCTACCCCGGTCAACGGTCTCCATAGCCCGCCCGAAAGCAGAAGACACTTGCAGCAAGTTCACAAACCGATGGATATCAGTGCTGCTGTTTGCGCCTGCGGCATGAAACAGTGCTGGATTGAAAAAGACCGCGTCCCCTTTTGAGAGGGGCAATTGCACGCAGCTCTCCTCAAACACCTCTCGGAAATCCTCGCGCCGCCAGGCGGCATAGCCAGGCTTGTAGGTTTGCGAAAACGGCAGCAGCTTGGTTGGGCCGCTTTCAAGCGGCATATCACAATGGGCCACCGCGCCCTGCAACGTCAAAATCGGCGAGACCTCATGCACATGCGCAGGATAAGCTGCGCTCACCTCCGCGGTTTGAAACCCAAGGTGATAGTCGCGGTGGGCCTGCTGCGCCTCGCCTCCGGGATGCACCAGATTGACCTGCGCCGTCATTTGATAATTCGGCCCGAGCCAAGCCTCACACACAGCCGAAATCGCAGGGTTGGCGAAGTACCGAAGAAACACTTCTGGAGCAGTCTCGCAAAGCTTCTGAAGAGAGTTCCAGATACGATCATTGGCGCCGGACGCCGCAAAGTGATCCGCGCCGCCACCTGCATTTTGCTTTTCCCGCTCAATAATACCGCCGTATATCTCCGTGGCCTCATCCAACACGCGGGTGTCACGATACGCCCCTTCCAGCACGACAATACCGGCCCCACTTCGCAATACCCGCGCCCATTCGGCCATCACGGTTCGGCGGCCCTCACCTTCTAAGGCGGACTGAAGTTTACCACTGTCATAGACGGGAATATTCTTTTCGATGGTCGTCGCCAGTGGCACGTTTTCCGTGCGTGTCACCTGGTCAATACATGCAGCAAAGTCTCTCACGTTGCATTTTTGTGGATCGTAGTACCCAGTTAAATCGGCCGCGTTTGTCATACTGTTTCCTCCCTGTTTGCTCTTAACCTACGAGACCGAAGGATTGATTTTTGAATGAAAACACATCAAAAACACATCAATGACCCATCGCTTTCCAATCAAAGAAATAGCGCGGCAAGCAGGCCTTGGCACGGCAACCATTGACAGAGTTGTCAACAATCGCGCCAACGTCAGCACTCAGACAAAACAACGTGTCGCCGCCGCAATCGAAGAGCTAACCGCGCAAGAGGCGCAGCTCTCCGCACGTGGGCGGCGCATGTTCTTTGACTTTGTGATTGAGGCACCCGTGCGTTTCAGTCGCGAAGTCAAAAATGCGACCGGAGCTGTCTTGCCGTACATCAGTTCAGCAGTCTGTCGTCCGCGCTTTCTGTTGCAAGAAATCATGCAAGAGGCAGAAGTTGTGGCTGCCCTTGAGCGCATTCACAAAAGGGGCAGTCAAGGCGTATGCCTAAAAGCCAAGGACACCCCCGCGATACGGGGCGCGGTGCGCAAACTCCAAGCGTCCAAGATTCCCGTGGTAACTTTGGTCACGGACCTCGGCGACGGCGACAGGCTATCTTACGTGGGCTTGGACAATGCAGGCGCCGGACGTACTGCAGCCTATCTCATTTCCAAAACTCTGGGGAACCGTTCTGGAGCCGTTTTGGCAACCCGCAGCCACGAACGCTTCCTGGGAGAGGAGGATCGCGAAATCGCATTTAAAGAGGCATTGTCGAAGCTTTGCCCCAACCTGGCGATCATCCCCTTTCAGGGTGGCGGAGGCATTTATGCAAAAACTATTACCCAACTCACTCAAAAACTTGCGAATGTTGCGGATCTACAAGCTGTCTACTCAATGGGAGGCGGCAATAAGGCGATCCTTGAATCCCTTGAGCGCTGTAGACTGAAGCCACTTGTTTTTGTGGCCCACGATCTGGATCGAGAAAACAAAGAGTTGCTCGCCAAGGAGAAGATCAGTTTCGTTCTCCACCATGATCTGCAACGCGACATTCGAGCCGCGTTCGATCACTTTCTTGCCTTCCACAAGCTGGCACTTGAACCAACAACAAAGCCAGCCTCAACAGCGCAAGTCCTCACGCCAATGAACGTTCCGACAGATTTACTTCGCGAAGAACTCATTGGCAATCGCTGAGTTCACACCGCCAAACACAGTATCGTTCGCGCCGAAATCCCACTTCTCACCCTACGCAGCCATCAAATCTGCGTCCAACTTCTCGAACATCGAAACGTCCTCTTCAGCATTCTCAAACAGGTGGCCGTACACATCCATCGTCATGGTGATTGACGCATGCCCGAGCAAGGTTTGGATCTTCTTCGGGTTCCACCCCTGTTCAATGAACAACGACGCTGCTGCATGACGAAGTGCGTGGATGCCAAACTTGGCTTTCCCGCTTTCGTCAACGATGTCTTCAGTGACCAACATCGGCTTGAACACCCGGTTGTAGATGTTGGAGTAGTTCTGGACCTTGCCGACGGAGTTTGGGAAAACCAAGTTCAGCTTACTTTCGGGGGCTTTATCCCTCCAGTCCAGCAGCGCTTCAAACACAGTCGGTGCCATTGGGATTTCTCGCGTTCCAGCCCGGCTCTTTGGCAAGCCGATTTCACAATACTCGTCTGCGCGTTGCCGAACCTGAATGACTTTCCGGTCAAAGTCGACCGCATCCCAGGACAGCCCCCGCAATTCAGAGATACGCATTCCTGTGAAAATTGCCGTTATGAACATCGCTCGATGGGAGGCCGGCGCGTTTGCAATAATCACCTTGATCTCTTGTTTTGTGGGCACCTCAACCCGTTTTCCATCTGCCCGCGAACTTCGTTTCAATTTCACTTCGGTCGCCACATTGTGGGTTGCCCATTCTCGCTCGACTGCTTCCGTCAGGATCGCGCGCAGGCTCACCATGATCTTCTTCACCTGTGCTCGTGACACATCATCGTCCAGCAGATCGTCCATGAAGTCGCGAATGTCGCCACGCGACAGATCCGCGAGCAGGAGATTCCCGATCTTTGGCTCAATGTGGATCTTGGCATGGCTGCGATAGGCTTTCATTGTTGAGCGCTCCAGCTCGTTGCGTTCACAGGTTCTCAACCAGCTTTGGCAGGCGTCGGACACGGTTTTGGTATGCTTGGACATGAGGATGGTTCCCTAGGATTGATTTCGACCAATCTGTGTTAGTCAGCGGCTTCGTGTCCTTCGGGCGTTCTCCACATATTGGCCGCTGTTTGTTGCAGGAAAACATCACTTTTCTTGAGTTGAGCTAGACCTTTGTAGCGGGCAATCATCCGGCCATCTATCTATGTTGCAACAACATAAAGAGGCCGCCTTGATTTACGCATACGTCCTACTGTCACACGGCCCAAAACCCAAAGGTTCGATTGAGAACCATCCTGCGGCCCGGCAACAAATCTCCAACCTGCGTGGAGCAACCAGAGAATTGGAGAGTTTGGTCGATCTTCGTATTCTCCACGATTATTCGCGCAACTTCTCAAAACTGGCCGACCTTCCCAATCTTCTAAAGCTCTTAAAGGCCATCAAGGAGCATAACGGGGCGATCCTCATCGACGACTTCCGGCGCTTGTTTGCGAACCATTCTGGCGACAACAGAGTTGCGTTGTTTGATGAATTGCTGGAGTTCAAAGAAAGCATCCGCGACCTAAGGACAGCCAAACTCCTGGGTGAGCTCACGCAGACGCAAATTACATTGATTTGCGCCGCAGAAAGCCCGGTCAAGTTTGTCCGGACCCCGTCTCCACGTGAACCCAGGGCGAAGATCGAGCGACAGTTACAAACTCAAAAGGCTGTTGACGCTTCCAGGCAAGCCCGGTCCATTGCGGCAGATGGAAAAGCCCGTGAACTTGCCGATCTACGAAACTTGCTGGCCGCGACATCGAATGATGTTTCCAACCGGAAGATCGCTGATGCAGCAAACGCAGAAGGATTACGAACGACACGTGGCAACCTTTGGAACCCAGCAGCAGTCGACCGTATGCTCAAGCGTTTGGAAGATGGGAGGTCAGGTTAAGAAGCGCTCAGTAGTAAAGGCGTCTCTACGGAAGAGCGCTGAGAATAGGTCAGTATAAGGGTTGGGTTGTCGGTATGGCACTTTAGATTCCTCTGACGCATGTCCCTGTGCTTAGCTTATACTTAGGACTGACGTCAGATCCTCTTTGTTTGCTTGAGCCAGGCTCGTGCATTGAACGGACAAAGACACGTTCAAAGGCCGTGACAACCCCAGAGTTTCCCCGTGAGAAAAGTGTGTTTGCTGGCGGCCTTGACAGATCCGTGTGCAGATCCACTTTGAGGGCAGGCAGCACCCGGTCTCTGAAATCTAGAATAATGGCCGCTCTGCGTATGAACCGGTCTTTGCAAAGCTTGGTGAACGCCCCAAAGAGGTATCTCGACAAGGCGTTTCGATGCTGCGGTTGCAGCCCACAATGCGACCATTCAATGAATGAGCAAATCTCTAGCTACTCGTACTCCTAATGCGTGGGCGGAAACGTCGCTCGATTTCTTTCTGACGGACCGTCACACAATCGCTTCAAGGGACAGAGCCCTCGCAGAGTTTCTGCATGGACAAGTGGATCAGATTTGCGCGCGTTTCGACGAACATTTTGAAATCTCCATTTTCCAGATCATCGTAAGGCACGCGATGGCTTTCGAGCCTTTGCCGAACCTGTTCTTCTGTGGCATTAGCATCCCGCCCCCGCTCCTCAAGGTATTGCTTAGGGGTTTTGGCCGCTATCTTCCGGTTGGTCTTCCAAGAAATCAGCGCGCAGTTGAGGGCAGAATTCACCTCGTGATCAGGGAACTGATCTTGAAGGAGGCTACGTGGATAAACGTGATGGTACTCACGGAAGCGCACATTGTCTGCGGTTGCTTTCGCGCCATCGGCAAAATCATAGCCTCCACCATAGAGAGAGACCGCGACGATTGCCCGCCCAAGCCTGTCCTTGCGACTCGGCCAGCCGCCGCGAATGAGTTCGACGGCCGCTGGTAACGGATTTTGGACTTCATCAAACAGATCCGGTGTGGCACCTGAATCTGGATTTACGATCATCCGCTGGATCGCCTTGTAATCGGCAAATGCACGGGTGGTTGCAGTCTTGAGATAGCGATCCGTGAAACTTGCTCGCCAGATTGCTTTCCTGATCAACGTCCGCGCACGCCCCTCTTGATCTGCACCGTCGACGGGTACATGCGCCCAAAGGGCACTAGTCAAGTAGACGATCACCTCTGTCGGCAGCAAACGCTCATTGAAGATGGCTTCGTCCCGCAAGAATGACACGCCGCGCTTTAATCCAACTATAATCTGATCCCAAACATTGGCGAGCTCACTGCCAAACGCTGGGTCAAGGTAAGTGCGCTTTAATGGGGGCTTGCCGTTCAGCAACGCCCCAATCGCCAATGCTACGTCTTCTACCTTCCCGTAGTCGGCCGCGGCTGGAACCTTTTCGATAAGGTCGGCAATCATGTCGTGCAGCGAGTCGCCAACTGCGCCCTCAAGCTGTGCAACAACAATATCGAAATCCTTCAGCGGTGATGCCGACGTGTTCATCTTGATGAACACGTCAAGCGCTGTTTCTTGTTCTGTAGTCACGGGCAACGACAAAAACGGAATGGGATAAGAGGCAAGTCTTTGGCGCAAACGCATGATGGCTTTGTCAGTTGCCTTGTCCGTCTCCGCTGTCTCGGTCCATTCGTCCATCTGAAGCTCGCCTTTGGAACCTGGGCAAAGAATCGCAACAGGAAAATAACGACGTTCCAGACACTCGACCGGATTGTCAGCCCAGAGCGGCATGCGCTTTCCGGACTTGGAAATATAGCGTTTCACAATCTCAACTTCGGGACGGTCTTCGTTTTCCAAAGAGACAAAGACCGTGAACTCGTCGTAGTTATCAATCAATGACCTCCAAAGAGCCGTCATGCGCTGCTGCCCATCAAGTAAGTTCATTTGCGGCATGCCCTTTGGGCTCGGTGCCCCGGAAAGTGGCCGAGAGTGGAAGAGCTCTTTGTCGCCCACCTCCAGCAGCAGAAGTGCTCCGATGGGCAGTGACGGAACACGGAGGATATTCTCCAGAACGCCCTCGATCTGGTTTGGCCGCCATGCCTCAAAGCGCTGGAATCTGGGCAACGTCAGATGCCCCTCGCGGATCATTGCGAACCAATCTTCGACGGTCTTGGTACGGGCTTCCATATTACATTCCTACGTTGAGTTCCCTCATTTGAACTCTACTATAGCCCACAAAGAAAAGGACAGCTGCTTTTATTGCGATGATGCCGGACGCAGCGGGCGCCTATTCCACAGTCCTGATCCGAGGCATCCGTTCGCCTTTTTTGCACAAGGGCCTGTGGTGAAAACCTCCAGCATAACGCTTTCAAAACAAAGTGAAAATCGGCAGAAGATGGATCGTGAGGACGTTTTTGCGGCTACAAGTCGCCGTGCGGATAGAATTCCACTGTTCGGTTACTTGGCGTGTCACTAAGCAATCGCATTCGTTGCGACCGACAGGTCTCCGCCCGATGTGTCGATTGCCTATGTCTTCTTTGGGCTGGAGCGGTTGTTAGACGTGTTTGGTGCGAAGGTCTGCTGTTAGCCGCCCTTAGCACCAATCCCTCTTGCAAGTACCTGAGTTTGATTCCCCAGCCAATTGGGAAAGGCACACTCGTTGAGCATAAACGTCGTGGCGTTGCCCTACCGCCTTACAGAAAGTCCTGGCCACCTTCGGACGCGTATATAGGGCATTGCCTCGCCTCAACGCCTGGCCAGCCGCCAAACCTTATAGAAAGGAATGGAAGTTGGAGCGTCGCCAGCGCAACTCCTGCTTCAGAAAGCATTGCCACCAGACTCTTGCAGCTGCCTCAGGCACCTTTCATATTTGACGACAACCCCTTCGCAAACAGCAGCCACAGCGCCTCGAATAGCCACTTATTGTTGCATACCAGCAAATATTTCTTGCAGAGATGGGTATTTCTCGTAAAACGAGCACCAGCAACGGATAGCGAGGCTTCCCTCGGTTACACGGCGGTCGCCGTTGCATGTGAGCCCATGTTGGCCGGTACACCACGATAATGCACACTCGCATGACTACCCAAGGGCTCTCACCATGAGAGCCTTTTTGGTTTCTAGCTTGTCCAATAGGGAAAGGAGTGGACTCCAGAAGTTTGCCGCGGGCCGAGGGTACATCCGATCTACTGGGAATGCGGACATTCGGCCGGACGCTCAGGGCAGCAGGATTAGCATAACAAGCGGTTTCCTGAGCTTCGGCGCATCGACTACTTGCGTCACGGACAAGAAGCAATTCAAAAGACCATGTTTGCTTTTTCTGAGAAACCAAGAAGGCATTTCTTAGAAAGAAATCGAAATTGTTCGGTGTTTACGCTATCGCATAGAGCAAATGTAGAATTGATTTGAAGGCAACCGACGCGATGAGCCCGTCCCTGGAGGAAAGCACAAATTCGGAACAGAAAGGCTCCAGTCCTGTCGGACGCGGTGGTGCCGGAACCTATATTGAGGGTGAACTTGGAGCCTACTATCTCCTTCAAATGCTGGCAAGCAGCGCGGCGCGCGGCCTACCCGGCTCCAAGATTGTTCGCGTTCAACTTCAAGGAGAGAACGATGGCTATGCCCTTGATGACCTGATCGTCCACGGCATATCGGACAAGGGTACCGCGATCCTCGAAATCCAGTCGAAACGCACGATCCGCTTTTCACCCAAAGACCCAATTTTCAAAAGCGTCTGCGAACAGATCGTGCGCAGCAATCCAGCTGAGAACCCGACGGACCGCCACCTGCTTGCGGTCGCAACCCAGAGAACGAGTTATCCTATTTCGGGGCCCTATCAAGACGTACTCGAATGGGCGCGCAAAGCTCAGAGTGGATGTCAGTTTTTCGCACGGCTCAAGCTAAAAGGTGTCGCCAGCGATGAGATGCGTAGTTTCGCAGCCTCATTCCGAAAGAACCTTGTAGATCAAGGTGTGGCAAACGAGGACGAAGCGATTTGGGCCGTTCTCAGGCGCTTCATAATCCTCGAGTTTGATTTCGAGTCTGCTGCACCTGAGGCAAAGGCCCATTCATTGGCATTGGCTCGTCAAGTACTCGCACCCGAGGATACGGAACGCGCTGATGCGCTCTGGAGCAATCTCATTGAGATTGTCATTGAGACTGGCAAGGCTGGCGGCTCAATCTCGCGCCAACGTCTCTTAGATGTGCTGATGAGCCGTGGTTTTCGCCTCGCAGGTGCTAAGAATTTCGCGCTCTCCCACGCCAAACTGGCTGAAATGTCGCGCCACGCACTTCTGGGGATCGGGACTACGGTCGGAGGCGTCAATCTCCCTCGCCTTGGCGCGCTTTCGGCAGTTGAGGCTGCGCGCGACGATCATCGTTTCGTCGAGATCACCGGCAAGCCGGGAGTGGGCAAATCTTGGGTCTTGAGACATCTTGCGGAGCGGATAGGCCGTGACGGCCATGTCATCGTCCTTGATCCCGTAGGCACGCCCGATGGGGGATGGTCGGCGCTTGCGCAACGCCTCGATGTTTCTGGAACTGCCAAGGATTTCTTATGGGACCTTTCGGCCAGTGGTGGCGGAGTCTTATTCATCGACGCCCTCGAGATGTTCACGTCAGTCGAGCGGCGCCGTACAGTGAATGACTTGCTACGCGAAATCGCAGAGGTCCCAGGCTTTTCGGTGGTTGTTTCAAAACGGCCAAACGTTGACGCAGAAGACACCAGCTGGGTCTCTGAAGACGCACTAGCGATGCTGGGCACACCTTGTAAAGTGGTTGTGGGAGAACTGAACGACGAAGAGGTCGCAGCCTTGAGTATTGCTGCACCGGAACTGCGCGCTCTACTGTCAAAGGAACATCCTGCTGCGAGCATTGCGCGCAATCTCTATCGGTTGGCCCAATTGCTCAAGATCCCGAGATCGGCCGACCTTCGAACTGAAGTGGCTCTCGCCGACCGTTGGTGGAAGAGCGCCGATGGAGCACCGTCAGATGATATACGTCCGGCACAACGGCTTTTGGCTGAGCTTGCAGATGCAGCTTTAGTAGGGGTAGATTTGATCGAGGTGTCGACTGATACGTCAGCAAGAACCCATTTGCTGCGCAGTTTGACGTTGTCCGAGCCCAAGCGCGACCGCCTAGGCTTTCACCACGACGTGCTGCGCGATTGGGCGATCGGAGCGCGCCTCAATGAAGACGCTACGCTGCTTGACAGCATCAATCTTTCGGTCCCGCCCTCTCCACGGGTGGCGCGTGGAATTGAGTTTGCAGGTCGCTTCGCACTCGAGCAAGAGTCGGATGTTTCGAACTGGGCAGCCATGCTTAAGGCCCTTTCTCGACCAGGCGCCCACGATGCGTGGCGCCGCCAAGCGCTTCTTGGGATTGTGCGATCCGAACTGTCGGCGCAGCTTCTCACGCGCTACCGCGCAGCTTTGCTGGCCGACGGTGGCGCGCTGCTCGTCGAAATCTGTACCGGCCATCGTCGCGACCGAGACGATCTCGGCCGCAAACGCCATCAAACAGATCGCCGAGAAAGGCGTAGAGCTTCCTGTCGAGGAGCCGGGCTCTTTGCGCATCGCTACTACACCATCGGCTCTCACGGTCCTCATTTGGTGCGCTGTGAATGCGAGCGAAATTCCCATGCAAGCGATTGCTGCAATCTTGAAGCTCATCGAATCTCTGGCTCTAACGATACTGAGCGTCCGCACACTTGGCCAAAGTACGGCTAAAATGCTCTTTGATTGGTTGATGCAGCTGGACTTGCGTGATGCCACGATAACGATCCCGGGTGCCGAGAACACGCCATGGCTCGAACGCCGGACTCACTCGACAATGATCGAAGACCTTCGGAACATGGCGCTTCTGCTCGCGTCACACGCGCCCAATGACACGAAGGCCTATTTGATTGCGATCGCGAATGAGGACGATCACTACAAGGTCAAATCAATTCGGCCATTCAGCAAGACCTTGGCCAGCGCCGCACCAAACGAGCTTGCGGCGCTAATCAAGCGCAGTCTCCTTGGACAGCCTGGGCGAGGTCGATCACGACGAGATCCCTTGGACGGCGCGTTCGGTTTTTCGGATACCGACTACTTACCGGTATCGCCAGCGCAGCCCCCTTTTCTCGACTTACTCGATACGATCCCCCAAGTCGGGCTCGAACTTATCCGCTCCCTCGTAGTCGAGGCTGTCGAGCACCAAGCGAATGGCAAAAAGGCGGGAACGAATGGCTTCACGATCGACTTCGGTGGTGAGAAGCGCTTCTTTCCGTGGGTACAGACCTATTTCTGGTCTCGCTCCAGTCAAGCGCAAGTATACGCTGCGTCTTCCGGCCTAATGGCGCTCGAAGCATGGTCGCAAGAGCGCCTCGACAAGGGCGAAGACTTTGACACTGTTCTCAGGGACATCCTCGGACCAGAAGGTAGCTGCGCCGCCTTTCTGCTGGTCGCGCTCGACGTGCTACTATCACATTGGCCGAATACGCGTGATGCGCTCGTCCCGTTTGTGGCCAACCCCGACCTACTCGCTAACGATCGCAAACGCTTGACGTTGGAGAGGCTTGGGGACGGGATGATGTTTCAAAGGGAGCCCAAAGGCCGGGTCATGGTTGCCGACCTCGCAAAACGCCAATCACGCACCATCTCGCTTGAGAAACTAATACCCTATTACATCAACGAGGATGGCCCTGGGCAGAAGGTGCGCTCATTGTTGGCTGATGCAACCAATGTGACCGGCCCGCATTGCGACGAAGCAGACTTCAGCGATCCCGCCTTTATAGGATCCCATGCACTCAACATGCTCGACAAAGCGAACTGGATCGAGGTCGAAGGGGGCCTCGCATACAAATCGCCAATGGCAGAAGCTGCGCATCTCGAGCGTCTTGAGGTTCGACGACAGGCGAGTGAGCGCTCAAACTCGGTTGAGTTGAGAATTCAGATGGCCATCAGTAATCCAGCAAAAGGTACGCAGGATTTGGCTCGAGACGCCGTCCACTACGCTGCTGGAGATCTACCGGATTTCAGCGACACCGATCACCTTAAATCACGATCGACGAGGTTGATCTCAACGGCCCTGCTTGTTGCGAGGGATGGTGGAGATGCTCTCCTTAACGAGCATGAGAACTGGGTACGGACCGTGGTAGACACTGCTTTGTCAGAAGAGGTCGACCGCCACGGCTCGAACGAAAGCCTCGATTTCAACCGGCCGGCGCAAGGCATTTGCGCCCTCATCCATCTTTGGAGCCGGAATGGGCGGGTTGAGGACCGCAATAACTTCCTTAAAGCGATACTTCGAAAAGATCAGGCCGCTGCAACTGCCGTTACGGCAGCACATAAGTACGTTAAAGATACCGATCCGCGACTGCTCAAATCTGCGGTTCGCTTAGCTTTCACGTGCTGTCGTTGGCGCTGGAATCCCCATAACGAGGACAGCTCTATTCGAGCGGCTTACGAGGAGGAGAAAGCGAGCAAGGACGCTGACGCGGTTACGGCTGAGATCATGTGGCTCGATGGCGGTCCTGAACCCTCATGGCCAGAGCTTCCAGAAGAACCGCCAATTTTGCCGCGCAAGCACAGCAAGATTTTCTCACCGAACAGCAAGCAAACTGCCCCCAAGCGTGACGGGGACATTTTTAGGGACAGTTCCAAGGAAGCCGTTGTTCACGTCAACAGTCAGGAACTCTCAAAATGGATCGCGCTGCTCAATAATGAAGGATGTGCACTGGCTGACTGGCGCGAAGAAATAGTTGACTCCTATTCGGCTTGGTCCGCTCGAAGGAACGGCCACGGCAAATCCGCTGATGCAGAGATCAACCGGGCACCGCGCGATTGGAACGATCAATTCTATGTATTGGTCTCCTCAGTTTTGATGGACGCTGCGCAGGATCGTTTCTTGTCGCTCCTTCAGCCAATAATTGAACTGCCAGATCAATCTTTCTGCGATATTGCCGCAACGATCGTAAACGGAGCTGATGTCCACTATTTTAACGAAGCTAACCGACCGCCAGATCGCGCATTCTATTTGCGTCAAAAGATGGTTTCGAGAGCGATCAAACTTAGACATTGGGATTGGGATCGCCGCCGAGGAAAACTTGGGATTGGCCTATATACCGGCCCCTTGATCGGCATGATACTATTGAACCATTGCAGTCCAATTTCTGGCGCAAAAACCTATCTCGTTCCGGCTATCTTCGGCCGTGTCGATCCGCTTCTCGAAGCGTTGCAACCAATGATGGCGGGCGGACCGACTGCCTTTATTGCGCTCTGTACGATGAACACTCTGAACGTCGCTCCGACCGCACGCCACATCGACTTCCTACTGGACGCCGTCGAAACTTGGCTTGATGTAACAAGCGACAACCGCTCGATGTGGCATGAGCTCGCTATAGGTCGAAAAGTCGCTGAATGGTTTACAACAGCGGCCGTCGATGATCCGTCTCTGTTTGGTCAGGATCACCCATCGCGAAACCGCATCGATTCCATCCTTGGTCACCTCGTCAGCCTGGGTGTATCAGAAGCACACGATCTGGAAGTAAGGATCCAAAAGGAAACAAGTGGCCTAACGCCACGTTGAATGCGGTTCAGGCTGGAAAGTGCGATGGCACCACCGGACCAGTTACACGAAGGGCACTATTGCACAGCTCCTAACCGCTGCCCAGTTGCATCCTCTTCATCACGATATCTCGACGACGAAGCCTTTCGGGAACTTGCTAAGAGCGCTTCCGTCACGTGACTATCTTTTATAGCATATATCCAGTCAGCAAAGGGTGAAGCCTTCTTGATATGGAACTCGCGAATGCAGCGAAAAGCGGATTCGACGCGCTGCGTCGCAACATCTTGAAGGTCAGTCGAAAACCCAGATTGGGCCGAAAATCGGCGTCGCACCTGAATAGATATGTGCCAAACTGCTGCCAATCTCATCCGTTGGGAAAGGCTTTTCAGACAGCAAATGAACACCTCCGCCATCCACCTGACAAGAAGCCCTAACCAGTCAGGGACAAGCGTATAAGGTATTCCCTCGCCAAAACTTGGGGGCGGCCGCGTATCCTTATACAGGCAATCTTAAATGGGACTGCTCCAATCGCACTACGTCTCTGCATGAACTTTGAAGCCCCACCCCACTTACCGGCACCTCACTCGGCCTGTTTTGCAATCGATGCAATCGGACACCATCAATGACAAAACAAGGCTACGACGAAGAAACACCCACGCCTATCTTGCACTAGAGTACCCATTTTGCCTGAAGAACAGATCTCGTTCCTCAGCCAGAAACTAACCGACCCCGAGCGTGTCAACGCTCCTCTGCCCATGCCAGAAGGCACTGTTGTGGCAAACCACATTCGTCACAAATTGACTGCCTGCGAGACTCTAATGGAACGTTAGAAACTGAACCGTAGACAGGCGCGGCCGAGGGATTCAGGCGACGTGAACACAATGACCGGAGATTGACGCCAAGGAACGCCCATACGCCCACAGGGCGCGCGCAGGAAGTGTTGCTAGCGGAAAAATGCAGTCATTAAGCACATCAATCGCTAAAGCGTTCTGGTGACGCTTAGAATGCGCCTGCGCACGACCGGACACCCCCATCAGAAACAAGGCAATTTTCAAACAAGGACGCAACGCTCGTCGCTATCACATCTCATCGAAACAACATCACGAGGTGAAAGATAATGACCGCCAGCCCCACAGCCAAAATACTTGCCGAAGCCATTGATGCGTCAGACCTGACACAGAGGGAAATCGCTGACCGAATTGGCATGAAGAACGCCAATGTCATCAGCATGATGAAGCAAGGCATCACCAGAGTTCCGTTGAGCCGCATCCCTGCTCTTGCTGAAACCCTAGACATAAACGCCCAGACATTCCTGATGACCGCCATTGAGGAATACCATCCTGGAACCCATGAGGTTCTGGTTGATGTCCTTGGGCTGCCCCTGAATGACACTGAGGTGAGATTGTTGGATCTTCTTAGGACAACCGAAGCAAGCGGCATCGTGGATGCGATTGGACCGTTATGGAAGTATCTCGAAACGCTGCTTGAGTTGGTGGTGGATAGTTGCCCGGACAAATCCAACTGAGCAGCCCCCTCACCTGCAGATCGTGTACGTCAGTCAAAACCTTTATCGGGGGGGGGGCAGGTCACGGGCCAAGCTCCGCGATCTGCAGATATCGTTCGCTTCAACACCCAACAAACCGACCTGCACGATCCCTGCACAACCAACATTCAGCCCTCAAAGCACTACGAAAGTAGAAGTACATGACACATCCTGCTGGCCAAGACGCAACTGCTTCACCTTATCCTTCACTGATAAAACAGAAAGAGTAGACGAGTTGTTAGAGAGCTTAACCGTTGCGTGCTTCGTTCAGTTTACTTGGTTTGTTTTCTTCAGAACTCTGATCAGCGATCTGTATGAGTATATTGAAGTTATTAGGGATCGACTTCAGCTGAGATTTCGCAGCCTACGGCCATAAGCAGTATCGATTAAGCCACTATGGCTGAATGCGTAATTTCTACGGAATTCGGACCGTTCCCTCTATAAGGTAATTCCGTCAACAAAAGTTCCGAGATCCAATACAACCTGAGAACACTTCAGACGTTGCGCCATCACTTCCTTAACGGTCATGCGTCAGCCACCCCAACGCGTTTCGAGAGCCTTAAGCGCGCGATCTACCTTTCCGTTCAATGCTGTGTAAGAGACAAGCCGCCCCTTCTTTCCTAAAGGTTGAGCGTACAAGGAGTCATCATCGAGGAGATCCGTCTGTGTTGCGACCTCATTCAGAGATTGATGAAATCGGTCGAGACCGTAAACTCCCCCGCGCCGAAAGGCCTCAAGTTCCGTCACGCTAGTTCTTAGGCCACTGATTGGTACGTCACCATCACCGTCAAAGGTTGGCACATAGAACTCAAATACCAGTTTTCTTACTTCTCGAAACTTGAAACCGACCAAGTCCCTAACCGTGCCCACACCAAGCGCTTCGGGAACACCGACCACACCATGAGCACCCAATAGACTGACTTCTATTCTTGCCCGCCATTCTTTTTCGGGCAATTCATCCCTAGAAGTTCTGCTTGGATCCCTCCTGTCCGACCGTTTGTCCATGACCCTCAGCAAAACACTTTCTTGGTTGGAGCCCACGTAGTAGGTCATGTCCAGATGTGGTTGGTGATAAGCTGAAAGCATAAGGGCTGATGCCTGCTTACCTTTGATGCCAGCAGTCGAAATAACGGACGCAGGCTTGGGGGTTGTTTGCTGTACAACAAAGTCTGCGCGGGTTCGTTTTGGCCCCTCGCGCGTAAACCTTGGTGAACAGTTCTTCAATTCGCTAAAGCTGGGAACAACCCGTAGATGCCGCCAGAGCAGGTCCTGTATTTGCCATCTCTTGATATCTCGTTCATCAGAAGGCAGCTCCCTGTTGGCTCTTATTTTGAAGTCGACGGAAACCTCGATTCCCCTAACTGGGAGGCATCCTATGCCTGCAACGTCAATATTGTAGTGTCGGACAGCCTGCTGCATCAAACGGAGGACGTCACGGGGACGAGGCTGCTGAATTCGGACAATAAAGGAATGGCCCTTGTAGCCAGTCTCTCGATTGGGTCCGGACACGTGCACCGTTGATTTCGAACCCAAGGCCATCAGCGCGTTCGAAAGAAACCGATGCGCGTTGACCGCTTGATGGATCTCAGGTGTTTCCATTGCAAATTCAAGCCAGTCGACCACAGCACTGCAGTTGTAGTCGTTCAGATCAATACACGGTGACAGCACGTTTCTTCCGGCCAGAACCGGCTGAGGCTTTCGGCCATTACCTGCGCGGTGCTTCGCCAAAGAGTACGGAACACTGACCAACCTTTCGGAGAAAAACCCAGCAGGAGCATTCGTGAATTTGAAGGGGAATGTAATGAGCGACGTCACGAGTTTAGACGATTCCTACTTGATGGCTGCACGCCGACGGAAACTGATCTGTTTGACCGAAGCTTTCAACTCCCAGAGCCATGATTTTGCATACGGTTCACAGGCGTTCAATGCGAAGGCGGCAAAGTTCTATCGCCATAGATCATATCTGCTTTGTAGAAATGGTGCCCAGGGGCGGAATCGAACCACCGACACGAGGATTTTCAATCCACTGCTCTACCCCTGAGCTACCCGGGCACGGGAAGGCTTGTTCGCCTTGGGTGCAGGCCTTCTATGACAGCCAACAGGGGCTGTCCAGAGGAATTCGAGAAAAAATTCAATGCAATCGCGATGACTGCTTTTCAATCTCTTCCAAGGCCTCAATCGCCTCTTCCGGATCGTGTGAGGGGGCTGCGTAGTCGCCGCCAAACCACTTGCCTAAATCAATGTCCGCACAGCGTTTGGAGCAGAACGGACGATAGCTTTGCAGAGTGGTTTTCTTACAGATCGGACAGCTCATTTGAGCACATCCAAAAGCGGCACACGGGCGTTTTTGCGTTGCAATTCAAAGTGCCCCAAAGGAGTCCAGCCCACCAAAGCAGTGTCAATGGTGTCCCGCTTGAATGCCGCCCGCAGGGCGCTTTCAAACCCGCGGCGGTCTTTCTTGGGCATGGGCGCTAGATCCAGCACAATTTGCCCACCAAGTCCGCGCACGCGCAAGGCCCGCGGCAGCGCTTTGGCCACGGCAAAGTTTGTTTTTGTGCCAGCCGCAGGTGAGGTGTCTTTGCCGGTGTTCACATCCACCGCCACAAGCGCGCGGGTGGGTTCGACATACATATAGCCGCCGCCGCCCAAGGACACCTGCGCGCCTTGCGCCGCCTCCAGCGCATCAAGCACACCGTGGCTGTCAAAGCCGCCAGCGTCGGTCACCACCTCGGCGGGCTCGGACCAATCGCGCCACGCAGAAACATGTGGGCCATCGCCATCAATCAGCTTCTCCGCAGGGCCGTCGGCATCTGCCAAAACCTGCTCGGCCAAATCGAGCATGGCGGCAATATCCTCAGCCACATCTGCATCATCCGCCTCGGCACAAGCAGACCGAAGGATGATCCCGGCATCCGGCGCTTCAACCACCCCATGGGCCACCCCCAGAAGGGCATCACGGCGCTCTTCCTCACGAATGGACCGACTGACATTCACCCCAGGGGCGCCCGGGGTGACAATGGCATATCGGCTTTTGAACAGCACTTTTTGCGTGACCGGGATCGCCTTGCCGGCCTCGGCCAATCCAGTCACTTGCACCAGCAGAACATCCCCCGGCGCGAGACCTTTGACCTGGCGCAAAAAGGCCATGCCATCCGGAGTTTTCAAGAACATCCCGCCCTGCCCTTTGACAGGCCGGTCCGCAACCGCGCGGTAGATGGTGCCGGGACGCGGCATGTCGCTGTCAATCAGCAGGTCATCGAGTTGGCCATCCACCATCAGCGCGGCGGCTTCGCGCCCCTCAATGTGGTCCAAAATGATCTGACGTCCGTTCATGTGCGTTCCTTATAAAGCGGGTAGCCGGCCGCTTGCAGCAGGCCAGCGGTTTCGGCCACAGGCAGGCCAACAATGCCGGTAAATGAGCCGGAAATCCACGGGATGAAGACCCCAGCCGGGCCTTGAATGGCATAGCCGCCTGCCTTGCCCTGCCAATCGTTGGTGGCAAGATAGGCGTTGAGCTCCTCAGAAGACAGACGCTTCATTTTCACCGCGCTGACCACATCGCGCTCAAACAGCTGATCACCCTTGCGCAGAGCAACGGCGGTGATCACCCGATGGCGGCGACCAGACAGCGCCTTGAGAAACGCGGCTGCTTCATCAGAATCACGCGGCTTGCCCATAATGCGGCGCCCCAGGGCCACCGTTGTATCCGCGCACAGCACAACGTCAGAGGCTGCAGCCTCAACCGCCAGCGCTTTTTCACGGGCGATCCGCACACAATACGGCCGTGGCAACTCATTTTCATGGGGGTCTTCGTTGATGTCAGGCGGGCAAATGGCATCTGCCACCACCCCAATCTGCGCCAACAATTCTTTGCGGCGCGGACTGCCCGAGCCAAGTATCAACCGCATGCCGGACCTCTTAAATGCGAAAAGGCGGCCCGCTTGGGGCCGCGCAGTGTCTTGATGTAGTTCGCTTATTTGAAGCGGTAGTTGATCCGACCTTTGGTCAAATCATAAGGTGTCATCTCGACTTGAACCTTGTCGCCAGCCAGAACACGGATGCGGTTTTTACGCATCTTTCCTGCCGTATGTGCGATGATCTCATGGCCGTTTTCCAGCTCGACCCGAAACGTCGCATTGGGCAGGAGTTCCTTCACAACACCGGGAAATTCGAGCAGTTCTTCCTTCGCCATGGTCTCTCCTTTGATTAGCACCTGCAGCATTTTGCAGGACGTGCGCTTAAATGAGGGCTTTTTCCCTTTTTTTCAAGGGCCAAAACCAAAAGAAGCCGAATTATCCGAAGATCCCTCGGCGAATCCTCCCTTTAGCCACCATTTGGCTGGTGGTCTGGCAGTCGGCTGAGCCAGCCGCCTGCCTGCGCTTCATACTTGCGCCATCCTTGGGCACTGCCCTTGTATATCTTCTTCCGAACCTGCTCCTGCGAGGCTGTGCGCACCACATTGGCACTGTCTTGCGGCGCCAAACAGGCCTCTTGCCAATCCAAGCCAAGAGTTTGAATAAGTTCAGGAATTTCAACATCAGGATCGGCAGTCAGTGCTTCATAGTCGACATCAATAATGCGGCCGGGGAACCGCTCATGCCAGAACGCCATCAGGTCTTGATACATGTCATAGTAGCGGATCAGACAGTCAACATCATTGGTAAATCCAAGGCCGTCGCTGGTAAAGAAATGTCGAAAATTGGACCAGCAACAGGCTTTGGGATCGCGATGCACATGCACGATTCGCGCCTTTGGAATGGCGGTCGCGATATGCCCAATCAGACGGAAGTTTTGCGGCATTTTGTCGGTGATGAAAGCGCCACCGCCGGCTTGGGTCAGGCGGGACAAATAGGTTTGCCGCAACAAATTGGCTTGTGCGCCGTCAAGTGGGTTGCCGAGCAGCCCGAGTTGTTTGACAAGCAGTGCAAGGTAATCCAGCTCGCCTTTTTGTTCGACCTCAGAATGACGGCCAATAATGGTTTCCGTCAACGATGACCCAGCCCGCGGCATGCCTAGAATAAAGATCGGCGTTGCCTCGTTTTCATCCATGGCGACTTCAATATCTGGCTGCGCATCAAACTGCTGCTTTATTTGATCAAACAGACGCGCCTCTACCTCGATGTCAAAGCCGGCTTCTTCAAATCGAAGCGCATTTGCGGTCAGCAAATTGCGATAAGCCTCCTCATAGTCACCGCGTTCTTCATGCACGGCAACTTTGGCATAGTGAAACTTGAGCGCATCTGTTTTGGCGGGGTTGCGCTTCAACTGGGCGTCAATCCGATCCTCAAACCCCTCAATCAAGGACGGCTTCTGACTGTTGGCAAAGTTCGAATAGGCAACGCTGTACGTGGGATGTGCCTCCAGCACCTTTTGCCATTGCGCCAAAGCGTCGTCGCGGCGCCCAAGCGCATTCAGGATCGACGCATAATTGCTCAACAGCGCGGGATCGTCCGGCCAAAGAGCAAGCCCTTCCTCCAAACACACCAGCCCTTTGTCAAACTGCCCCAAGCCGTACATCGCCTTCGCGGAGCGCGTAAAACGGCCCAGCTCTGGGGCCAGTTTTCGCGCAATTTCATAACACTCCAGCGCCAAAACCGGCTGGCCGGAGGCTTCAAACGCAGCTCCAAGATCCGCCGCATATTCTGGCTGGTCCGCGCCATGTTTTAGCGCGTCGCCCAGTAGAACAATTGCATTTTGCACCTCGCCCAGCGCAAGCAGGGACCGGCCAAGACCATTGAGAGCTGCTGCATGCGTTGGTGTTTTTTTCAGGCACGCCACAAAGAGCGGCACGGCCAGCGCATGGCGCCCAATCTGCGCAAGCCCAAGCGGCAAATCAACGGAGGCATTTTCTTCCGTTTGTGCAAGCTGTGCAGCTTTGGACAGCAGAGCCTCTGCGGTCCTATCATCCCCCAATTGCTGCGCCGAAAACCCCGCCAGCGCGTGCAACCCCACATGGCCCGGGAGGGCCTTTAGGGCTTTTTGTGCACGAAACACAACTTTGCGAAACTCACCTTTATCATAAAGCGATTGGATCACCCCAAGATCCGCTGCTTGGGTCTTTGAAACGCTTGGCGAAGTCTGCCGCATGGTGAGTCCTTTGCTGATATCACCGCAAGCATCGCCAATTATGGCAAACAAAAGGTTAGCAGGCAGCCAAAGCTCTTAACGCGGCGGTCCCCACCGGCCTTGCAGATAGGCCACAATCTCATCCCGCGCGATGCGGTATGCGGCCAGCTTCGCCTCACGCCCATCCCCGGCCTGTGCACCACTTGGATCAGACACCGGCCAATACTCCAGCTCAAGATGGTCAAACCGCGTCAGGTCCTCAGCCGTGCTGCGGCTGGCCGGTGTGAGCGCCACCACCATGTCAAAGCTGGACAACTCATCGCCGAGCTTTTCCATCTCTTCAAAACTGCGGGTGCGGTGCCGGTCGAGTTCCACACCAATCTCAGAGCACACGGCAATGGCAAACCCATCAATTTCCAAATCACTGCGAATGCCCGCAGACTGGACATAGACATCCTGACCGTAGAATTTCTTCATGATGCCTTCCGCCATGGGCGAACGCACCGCGTTCTGGTCACAACAGAATAAAACCGATTGTGGCAAAACCTGCTTCTGATCGGGGTCCGCTACCAAGCTCAGCCTCCGAAGTGCAGAACGCAAATCAACGTAAATAAACGGCGTGCCGTGTCAGTGTCGATTTCAGCCTTGCCTTCCAACCGCTCCTGCAACACCCGCGCACCTTCGTTGTGAATGCCCCGCCGCGCCATGTCGATGGTCTCAATCTGGCTTGGCGGCAGATTTTTTACGGCATCAAAGTAGCTCTCACAAATCGCCCAATAGTCCTTCACCACTTGACGAAACGGGGACAGACTCAAGTGAAACTCTGCCGCCTTGTCGCCCCCTTCGCTGGTCACATCAAACACCAGCCGTTTTTCGCGGATCGACAGATCCACCGAAAAAGGCCCATCCGGGACCACACGATCATCGCGCTTGGGCAGCGAGAAACTGTTCTCCTCCAACAGATCAAAAATCGCCACCTTGCGCTCCTGATCAATCTCCGGTGTGGGAGGCGGCAGGTTGCGGTCGTCGATTTGGATGTGGCTGATCCGGGACATGTCAGTCTCTTGCGTTTTTGCGATGCAGCATGAGTAGCGCACCACCCCCCGCTTTGTCCATCGGTTGCCACTGTCGCACTTACGGCGCCATTGACAGGCAGCATCCCCTGCGCAATCCATCCCCAACCCACTGAGAGGACACGCCATGCCATCGCCCCTGCCCGCCTTTGATCTCATGGATCAAAATGCCCTGATCACTGGCAGCACCGATGGGCTCGGCAAGGCCGCCGCAGAGCTGCTCGCACAAGCCGGCGCGCATGTCTGGATCAACGGTCGCAGCGAGACACGCTGCGCGCAAGTTGCCGCCAAGTTGCGCAAGACAGGTCTAAAAGCCACATCCCTGCCCTTTGATGTCACGGATGAAACCGCCGCTGAGCTGGCGTTTCCAACACTGTCCGACTCTGGCGGTCTCTCAATTCTGGTCAATAACGTCGGCCAACGAGACCGTCGGACATTGCCAGAGTTCACCCGTGACGACCTGCAATCTCTTCTAAACATCGACCTGATTTCGCCGTTCCGCCTGTCACAAAGGGCCGCAGACCAAATGCAGGCCAAAGGATATGGGCGCATCGTGAACATCTCGTCCATAGCGGGTCTGATCGCCCAATCGGGCGACGCAGCGTATACATCGGCCAAAGCGGGCATCAACGGCATGACCAAAGCTTTGGCCGCCGAACTTGGTGTGCATGGCATCAACGTAAACGCCGTCGCACCGGGTTTTTTCAAGACCGCGCCCAATGCCGCCGCAGCAGAAGATCTTGCTCTTTTGGAAAAACTCCAAAACGCCACCGCCCTCAAGCGCTGGGGCAATCCCGAAGAGCTGGCCCCCGCCATCCTCTTCCTCGCCAGCCCCGCCGCCAGCTATGTGACGGGACAGGTCTGGGCAGTGGATGGCGGCTACACCAGCCACTATTGAGGCGACACCTGCTTTCTCTTTCCCAAAATACCTTGGGGAGTCACAGCCTGCTGTGACGGGGCAAAGCCCCTTATTTGTTCAACGCATCCAAGCGCGCGCGCACACTCAATCCATGCGCCTCAAGGCTCTCAGAAATCGCCAAAGCTTCCGCCGCAGGGCCAATCGCCTTCAACGCTTCCGGCGTCATTTTCGACAACGTGGTGCGTTTGATGAAATCCATCACCGACAAGCCAGAACTAAACCGCGCGGAGCGGGCTGTGGGCAGCACGTGGTTTGGACCACCCACATAGTCGCCAATCGCTTCCGGCGTGAATTGCCCCAAGAAAATCGCCCCCGCGTGGGTGATCTTTTCACACAGCGCGTCTGGGTCCGCCACACACAGCTCCAAGTGCTCGGGCGCAATCCGGTTGGACAAAGCCGCCGCCTGATCCAAATCCGACACGGTGATCACCGCACCAAAATCACGCCAACTTGCCCCGGCAATCTCACGCCGCTCTAGTGTTTCCAGACGCTTGTCCACCGCGTCAGCAACCGCCTGCCCAAAAGCGGCATCATCGGTGATCAGCAGCGACTGCGCGCTTTCGTCGTGCTCCGCCTGGCTTAGCAGGTCGAGTGCAATCCAATCCGGGGTGTTGTCTTTGTCCGCGATCACCAGAATTTCACTTGGCCCGGCAATCATATCGATGCCCACTTTGCCAAATACCCGGCGTTTGGCCGCCGCCACAAAGGCATTGCCCGGCCCGGTGATTTTATCCACCGGTGCAATTGTGTCGGTGCCATAGGCGAGCGCGGCTACGGCCTGCGCCCCACCAATGCGGTAAATTTCATCCACGCCCGCCAGCCGTGCCGCCAACAAAACCAACGGATTGGCCACGCCATCCGGAGTCGGAACCACAATCGCCAACCGTTCCACACCAGCAACTTTGGCCGGGATCGCGTTCATCAGCACAGACGACGGGTAGCTTGCCAATCCACCTGGCACGTATAGCCCGGCCGCCGACACGGGCGTCCAGCGCCACCCCAAGGTGGCACCACTGTCGTCGGTCCAGCTTTCGTCACTTGGCATTTGCCGCGCGTGATAGGCGGTCACGCGGTCTGCGGCCAATTCCAGCGCAGCACGGTCAGTGTCATTCACCTGCGCACAGTAGCTTTCAATCTCTTCTGCGGAAAAGCGCAGTGTGTCTGGCGTCAGCTCCAGACGGTCAAACTTCGCTGTCAGCTCAATGACTGCCGCATCTCCGCGATGGCGCACCTCTGCGATGATGTCTGCCACGATGGCATCGACATCCGGGCTGTCTTCACGTTTGGCCCCCAGAAGGGTGGTGAAGGCGGCTTCAAAATCAGCAGCTTGCGCATCAAGAAAAACGGGCATTTGGTCTCTCCGTAAAGGTCACGCCTTCTTAGACCGCACCCTTAAGAGGCTCAAGCGTCAAGCTGTCTCAGCATCAGAACATCATTCCGCGCCACGCCATCCGCAATCACAGATCGGGGCCGCACGCCAATCTGCTCAAAGCCACAAGCTTGGTAGAGCGCCTGCGCCGCAGCGTTTTGTATGTCTACACAAAGTTCCAGCTGCAGAATGTCCAGCGCCAGCGCTGTCTCAACCGCCGCATCCATAAGCGCGCGCGCCAATCCGCGACGCCGGGCGGACGGATGCACATATAGTGGCCCAAGGTCTGCCATATGACGCATTCGTTCCGGACCACCACGCCGCAGCGCCACAAAGCCTACAAGTGCTTCGCCCTCAAACGCACCAATCCCCTCACCCGCAGAAAGCTTGGCCACCAGAGCACTGTCAGTTGTCGCCACCGCTTCCGCAGCCGTCAGCAGAAACGCAGATGGATCGGCACTCAACCCGTGCAGCCAGAGACTGCGGTAGGCGTGCAAATCATCGGCCGTGAGGGCACGGATCATTCTGGATGGCTTGGCGTGGATCTGGAAGGCGCAATATAGGGACGTGTCACGTCTTTTAGTGACACTTCCAGCGCCTCCACCTGCAGCCGGATCGCCCCGTCACCCGCCAAGGTCAGGATTACCGCGCCGTCCGCATCATCCCCAGGCTCAAACGCCACCGAAAGAACTGACAGAATGGTGTCCGCATCACCGCGCTCCACACCTTGTGAGGCCACCCCCACTACATTGTCGACCACCAGCAGGCTCTGCACCCGCTCCACCGAACGCTTGCGGCGATCCGCTGCTGTTTGGTCTTCCCACCTGAACCGATTCAACAACACGGCAAAACGGCGGTCTTTGGCCAACCACTGCATCTCGGACGCTGGAAAAATGGCGTCCTGCACCAGCGTGGAAAGCACCTGCAAATCCTCCGCATCCAACGCGCCGAGGTTTAGCGGGTGGTCACCGCCGTCTTCAAACCGTGCATCCTGTTGCGTCACTTTTCCTGTACCCTTTCAATATGGGCACCCACGCCGCCCAGCTTCTCTTCAATGCGCTCATAGCCGCGATCCAGGTGATACACCCGGCTCACAATCGTTTCACCTTCTGCCGCCAATCCGGCCAGAATCAACGACACCGAGGCGCGCAAATCGGTCGCCATGACGCGCGCGCCTTTGAGCTTGTCCACACCATGCACTGTTGCGGTGCCGCCGTGTACCTCAATATTGGCGCCCATCCGTATAAGCTCCGGGGCGTGCATAAAGCGGTTCTCAAAAATCTTCTCTTCCAGCACCGATGTGCCTGCGGCGGTACACATCATTGCCATGAACTGCGCTTGCAAGTCGGTTGGAAATCCTGGGAACGGCTCGGTGGTCACATCCACAGCCTTCACCCGGCCGTTCTTGCGCGCCACTTTCAGACCCTTCTCGGTCTCATCAACGTCAATGCCAGCTTCATGCAGCTTCGCAACAAAGCTCTCCACCAGATCCAGGCGCCCGCCGAGCAGTTCCACTTCGCCACCACAGAATGCCGGAGCCAACATAAAGGTGCCCAGTTCAATGCGGTCGGTCACAACCGGGTGGGTCGCGCCGTGCAGGCGGTCCACACCCTGAATGGTGATGTCGGAAGTGCCGTCGCCGTCAATCTGGGCGCCCATCGCGCGCAGACAGGTTGCCAAATCAACAATCTCCGGCTCCCGCGCGGCATTTTTGATCACGGTGGTGCCTTTGGCCAGCGTGGCCGCCATCAGAATGTTCTCGGTTGCCCCCACAGAGGCAAAGGCCAGCTCGATCACCGCACCTTTCAGGCCGCTTGGCGCTTTGGCGTGCAGGTAGCCGTCTTTCAGTTCAATCTCTGCGCCCAGCTTTTCCAAACCAAAGATGTGCAAATCCATCGGACGCGCACCAATCGCGCAGCCCCCGGGCAGCGACACAACCGCATGGCCCAAACGCGCCAGCATCGGACCAAGCACGAGGTTGGAGGCGCGCATCTTGCGCACGATGTCATAGTCCGCGATGTGGTTGTTGATGTCATGGCTCGACATTGCCAGTACCTTGCCATCCTGCAGACTGGTCACTTCCGCACCTAATGAGCCAAGCAATTCGCTCATGGTCTTAATGTCGCTCAGTCGCGGGGCATTGGTCAGCGTCAGCGGTTCTTCGCTCAACAGCGTGGCTGGCATCAGCGTCAGACAGGCGTTTTTGGCCCCCGCAATTGGGATTTGCCCTTTTAGCGGTCCGTTACCGCGTACAACTATCGAATCCATTTAATCCTGCCCTTCACTCTTCACTGCCTCAGTTGAGTCGGACGCATCGCTGTGCGCACGTGCTTTGGCCTGCGCTTTGCGGCGACCCATATTGGCTTTTAACGCTGCCTTTAGCCGATCGTCACGGCTGTTGGCAGATTTTTTGGCTTTATTTACTGGGGTCGTTTTACGTTCCATGCAGTTTCTTTACATGAGCCGGAAAAAAGGGTCCAGATTGCGCTTGCACATGATCAACTTTGGTCCTAAACACCGCGCCACGGTCATGCTGTGGTAGCTCAGTGGTAGAGCACACCCTTGGTAAGGGTGAGGTCGGGAGTTCGATCCTCCCTCACAGCACCACCGCTCTCTCAAGACAGATTAGGCAGAACACACGCTGCGGCAGAGTTTGCGGTAACGAACGTATGCCCGTGCCTTCGTGTCACCAACAATCTCGCACCGCTTTGAGATCTCGCGACACCCGTCATATCAACGGAAAGATCACGGGCAGAATCGCTCAGCACGAGATTCGCCCGTATTTGGCAATAAACCGCGCAATCTCCTGAATTTTTGCCCAGCGATTCGAACCACATCGTTCCTGATTTGAGGTCAATTACCCACCTAACCCCGACTTGTCGCCATTTTGCGAACAATCCCAAACCCCAACCTGTGTCTGACGTACCACAACAGATTTTCAGCTTAATCTTCTGCCATTGGTTCACACTTGGAAACGACAACTTGTCCGGCGGAGTGACCCGGGGGAAGCCCAAGCCAATAAAGGCTCAAATATGTTCCTCCCCGGCAGGCAAAAGTCTTAATTCATGCCATGATTGCGCCCAAATTCGGAAACAATGGCGCCGACACCCCAACAGACATTAACCAATAATTAACACTCAATGTCGCCGTAATTGCGGCGCTTTTCGTCAAATTTTTCAGGTTTTTGTTTCTTCCTCGCCTCGATTGCATCATATTTAGAGCAAGTCCAACTGGGGGACGAGTTCTGGCTTGGGGCAGCCAAACGACATGTAGAGGGCATCCAGCGATGCCGTGTGATGAACGCCAAACGGCGCCACGAACCCATTTTGGGGGTTTTTGGCCAGGTTGGCGACGCCCGCGGCTTGCATGATGAGAAAGAGGGTACAATGGCTGATCCAAACGGTCCGGGAATTGTTGACGGTACAGAGAACGACGACACCATGTCGGTTGGCTATGTAGACGTTGACGGCGATACAATTGATAACAGCGGCAA
>NZ_CAJXIV010000019.1 GCF_913054185.1 uncultured Shimia sp. | reverse complement strand
CCGGATTACTACTTCCAGTATGACAATCCGCAGTTCCAGCAGATCATGGACACCTTGAACAAAGCCACTCTCCCAGCAGAGCGCACCGCCCTGCGCAAAGTGGCCCAAACCATGATCGCCGAAGACTATGTCAACGGCTACCTGTTCCAGCTGGCCTACCCAACTGTGGCCAAAGCGGGTGTGCAGGGCCTCTGGCTCAACGCGCCAACCCAAGCCACTGACCTGACCGCTGTAAGCTGGTCAGAATAACACCCCCCGCGCTGGGGCCACACCCTGTGGCTCCGGCGCAAATCATACCGAAAGCCGCAGCCATGATTGACCACATCCCCGCTGGCACCCTGCCCAGCCGCAAAGCCCCGCCCGCGTATTTCACCGGCGATGTCCGGATGGATTTGATCACGGAAAGCCGCCCCCCTTCGCAAGTTTTTGCCGCCCGCGTCACCTTTGAACCCGGCGCGCGCACCGCATGGCACACCCATCCCGTGGGCCAAATTCTTCATGTCCTGTCCGGCGTTGGCCTGATTGCCCTGCGCGGCGAAGCCCCACGCACCATCCGCCCCGGCGACAGCATCTGGATTGAACCGGGCGTCGAACATTGGCACGGCGCCACGCCCGACACCGCCATGTCCCATATGGCCATCCAACAGGTCGAAGACGGCTCCGGTGCCACCTGGCTCGAACACGTCACCGACGCCGACTACCTGAAACCAGCGACCTGACCGCCCATGCTCCGCTACACTCTCAAACGCGCCCTGTCTCTGGGCCTTAGCCTGGTGGTGGCCTCGCTGGTGATCTTCTTTGTGATCGAGGTGGTGCCCGGTGATCCGGCCAGCTTTATGCTTGGCCTCAACGCCCAACCTGACACCATCGCCGCCCTGCGCAGCGAACTGGGGTTGGATGTGTCCAAACTGGAGCGCTACCTCTCCTGGGTTGGCGGCATGGTGCAGGGCGACTTTGGCACCTCCTACACCTACCGCACCCCCGTGACCGAGATGATTGGCGACCGTATCTGGGTCTCCCTGCCTCTGGCCCTCTACGCCCTTACACTGTCGACCTTGATCGCCTTCCCCGCTGGTATCTACGCCGCCTCCCGCCGTGGCAAACCCGGTGACATGGCTGTGATGGGCGCAACCCAACTGGGTGTCGCTGTACCCAACTTCTGGTTTGCCATGATGCTCGTGCTGATCTTTGCCATCAACCTGCGTTGGTTCTCCGCCGGTGGTTTTGTTGGCTGGGAAAAAGGCATCCCAGCGGCAATGAAATCCCTGACCCTTCCCGCCATCGCGCTGGCCCTGCCGCAATCCGCCATCCTCGCCCGCGTCATGCGCTCTGCCCTGCTGGATGTGCTTGGCGAAGACTTCATGCGCACCGCCCGCGCCAAAGGCCTGACCCGCCGCCAAGCCCTGATGCGCCACGGTTTGCGCAATGCGCTGATCCCCGTGCTGACCATCATTGGCATGCAGTTTTCCTTCCTGCTTGCCGGAGCCATCATCATCGAACAGGTCTTCTTCCTACCCGGCCTCGGCCGCCTGATCTTCCAATCCATCTCCGCCCGCGACCTGATCGTAGTGGAAAGCGTGGTCATGCTGCTGGTCTTTATGGTGATCCTGGTGACCTTCCTGGTGGACCTCGCCTATGCCGCCGTTGACCCCCGCCTGAGGTCCCGCACATGATGCTTTCCCGCAATATCCTCTTTGGCGGCCTGCTCTGCCTCCTGGTGATCGCCGCAGCCCTGATCAGCTTTCTGTGGACGCCATTTGACATCACGCAGATGGACATCCCCAATAAGCTGCAAAAACCCGGCGCCATCCATTGGTTTGGCACCGACCATTTTGGCCGCGATATCTTTTCGATGATCATGGTTGGCGCGCGCACATCGCTGGCCGTGGCCCTTGTTGCCGTCGGCATCGGCATGGGTCTGGGCGTGCCTTTGGGGCTCTGGGCCGCCGCCAATTCCGGCAGCTGGCTCGACGAGCTGATCATGCGCGGCAACGACCTGATCTTCGCCTTTCCAAGCCTGGTCATCGCCATCCTGATCACCGCCATTCTTGGCCCCAGTGCGGTCAATGCCATCCTGGCCATCGGCATCTTCAACATCCCGGTCTTTGCCCGCCTCACCCGCGCCGGAGCACTTCCCTTGTGGCAACGCGACTTCATCCTCGCTGCACGGGTTGCTGGCAAATCCCACGCCCGCATCTCGGCCGAACACATCTTGCCCAACGTCGCCAACCTGCTGATCGTGCAAGGCACCATCCAGTTCAGCCTCGGCATCTTGGCAGAAGCCGGCCTCAGCTACGTCGGCCTTGGCGCGCAACCGCCCACACCGTCTTGGGGCCGCATGCTGGCGGACGCCCAAACCATGGTGTCTTTTGCACCGCACCTCGCGTTGATCCCCGGCTTTGCCATCATCATCTCTGTCCTCGGCCTAAACCTCTTGGGGGACGGGTTGCGCGACTTTCTTGACCCCAAAATCAGGGTGATGCGCTCATGAGCCTGCTCTCTGTTCAAAACCTGTCCCTGTCCATCGGCCCGCTGCCGATCCTGAAAGACGTGACCTTTTCCATTGCGCCGGGCGAGATCGTGGCTGTCACCGGCGAAAGCGGTTCCGGCAAATCCATGACCGCGCTGGCGGTGATGCAACTTTTACCAGACAGCGCTCGCACCTCTGGCCACATTATGCTGGGTGACGAAGAGCTCACCGCGCAGTCAGAAAAAGCCCTTTGCGCCATGCGCGGCAATGACGTCGGCATGGTCTTTCAGGAGCCAATGACCGCGCTCAACCCGCTGCACACCATTGGCCAGCAGGTGGCCGAGACCATCCGCATGCACTGCATCCTGCCCAAAGCCGAGGCAGAAGCACAGGCCGCCGCCATGCTCACTCGAGTTGGCCTGCCGCAAGATCGCTTCCCGCTGTCGCGCTACCCACACGAACTCTCCGGCGGTCAGCGTCAACGGGTGGTGATCGCCATGGCCATTGCCCGCCGCCCGCGCCTGTTGATCGCGGATGAGCCAACAACCGCACTCGATGTCACCACACAGGCCAAGATCCTCGACCTGCTTAAAGACCTCGTCGAAGACTTTGACATGGGCCTCTTGATGATCACCCATGACCTCGCCGTGGTGGCCGACATGGCGGATCGTATTGTGGTCATGCGCAAAGGCGAAGTGGTCGAGCAAGGCGACACCAGACACCTGCTTGCCCATATGCAGCATCCTTACACCAAAGCGCTGTTTGCCGCCTCCCGCCATCAGGTTGACTTGCCCAGCGCCGAGGAAGGGAAAACCGCCATCCTGTCTGTGCAAAACGCCACGCGCGACTACGCCTTGCCGCGCACAAAACTCTTTGCGCCACGCAGCTTTCACCGTGCGGTCAAAGGCATCAGCTTTGACATCCACCAAGGTGAGCGGGTTGGATTGGTCGGCGAATCCGGTTGCGGAAAATCGACCCTAACACGGGCGATTTTGGGCCTAGAACCTCTGCAAGACGGTAGCATCACGGCCTTTGGCACCGCCGTGGCCCCCGACATGCCGGCGCAGGCCCGCATCAAAACGCAGGTGGTGTTCCAAGACCCCTACAGCAGCTTCAACCCACGACACAAAGTTGGGCGCATCCTGACCGAGCCTTTCCATCTGGTCGATACGCCCCCCACCCGCGCCGCACTAACGCAGATCATTGGCGAGGTGCTCAGCGACGTTGGTTTGCAGCCGTCTGACGCGCAGAAATACATCCACGAATTCTCCGGCGGTCAGCGCCAGCGCATTGCCATTGCCCGCGCCCTGATCACCAAACCTGAGTTGATCATCTTTGACGAAGCGGTCTCTGCACTCGACGTGTCCATCCGGGCGCAAGTCCTCGACCTGATTGCCGAGCTCTCCCGCCGTCACAATCTGGCCTATCTGTTTATCTCCCACGATCTCTCTGTGGTGCGCTCTGTAACCGACCGCGTGTTGGTGATGCAAAACGGTGAGATTGTGGAGCAAGGCGAGACCGAGACGGTCTTCACCACGCCACAGCACCCCTACACCCAAACCCTGATCAACGCCGCGCCGGTGCTTCCGGATCTGGCCGCGTTGAGTGACAAAACTGAGACCGCCCATGCCCCTGCCTGACCTGTTTTTTGACCCATCCAAATGCCTGATTGGCGGCCTTTGGCAAACCGCTGCCTCTGGCGACACACTGGAGTTGACCAATCCGTCGGACGGCACCCATTTGGCTGCCATCGCGCGGGGCACATCCGCTGACGTTGACGCCGCTGTTGCCGCCGCCCATGCTGCCCGTGCTGGCGATTGGGGACGCGCCACCGCTGTGGAACGTGGCCGTATTCTCACCCGCATTGGGCAGCTGGTGCTGGAGCACACCGACACCTTGGCCAAACTCGAAGCTTTGGACGTCGGCAAGCCGCTCACCCAAGCCCGCAACGACGTGATCGCTCTGGCCCGTTACATGGAATTCTACGGCGGCGCAGCGGACAAAGTGCATGGCGAAACCATCCCCTACATGGATGGCTACACCGTCTACACCCTGCGCGAACCCTTTGGCGTGACCGGCCACATCGTGCCATGGAACTACCCGATGCAGATCATTGGCCGCTCGGTTGGCGCTGCCCTCGCCATGGGCAACGCCTGTGTTCTGAAACCAGCGGAAGAAGCCTGCCTCACCGCGCTGGCCTTCGCCGAACTTGCGCAGCAAGCCGGTCTGCCCGCCGGTGCTCTGAACGTGGTGCCCGGCCTTGGCGCCGAAGCCGGTGCCGCGCTCGCAGGTCATTCAGACATTCAACACATCTCCTTCACCGGCTCCGTCAACACCGGCCGCCTTGTTCAAACCGCCGCTGCGCAACACGTCGTGCCCGTCACGCTGGAGCTCGGCGGCAAAAGCCCGCAGCTGGTGTTTGCGGATGCTGACCTCGACGCAGCGCTTCCGTTTCTCGTGAACGCAGGCATCCAGAACGCCGGTCAAACCTGCTCTGCCTCCTCGCGCATCCTTGTCGAGCGCTCCGTTTATGATGAAGTCACCAGCCGCATGGCCGCCGCCTATGCCGAGATGCGCGTCGCCCCGGCTCTTGACGACGCCAATCTCGGCCCGCTGATCTCTGGCCGTCAAAAAGAGCTTGTCTCCGGCTTTCTGGCCAAAGGCGCAGACCTGCACACCGCCGCCCAGGGCCAAATCGTCACCGACGCCCCCGGCCACTACATTGCGCCAACCCTGTTTGCCGACGTCCCACCAAGCCACACGCTGGCCCAGGACGAAATCTTCGGCCCGGTACAAGCGCTGATCCCGTTTGACAGCGAAGAGGAAGCCCTCACAATTGCCAATGGCACCAAATACGGCCTTGTCGCCTCCATCTGGAGCCAAAACGGCGCGCGCCAAATGCGCCTCGCCAAGTCGCTGAAGGCTGGTCAGGTCTTCCTCAACAACTACGGCGCTGGTGGCGGCGTGGAACTGCCCTTCGGCGGCACCGGCCACTCCGGTCACGGCCGCGAAAAAGGCTTTGAGGCCCTGTTCCACTTCAGCCAACTCAAAACCGTCGCCGCCCTGCACGGCTAACGCAAAAGGACTTCATTATGCGTCTTGAAAACAAAACAGCCATCATCACCGGCGGCGCTCAGGGCTTCGGCGCGGGCATTGTCGACAAATTCCTCGCCGAGGGCGCCCGCGTGCTCGTGGCCGACATCAACGGCGACATGGCCACCACCAAAGCCGCCGAACACGCCAACGCCCTCCCCTGCACCGTCGACGTCGCCAATGCCGCCAGCGTGCAAGCCATGATCGACACGGGACTCTCCGCATGGGGCCACATCGACATCCTTGTGAACAACGCGGGCGTCACCCACCTGCCAGCCCCGATGGAAACCGTCACGGAGAGTGATTTTGACCGCGTCTTTGCGGTGAACTGTAAATCGATCTACCTCATCGCCCAGTCGCTGGTGCCACACATGAAGTCGCGCAAGACCGGCGCAATTCTCAACGTCTCCTCAACCGCAGGCCTCTCCCCCCGTCCCAACCTCAACTGGTACAACGCCTCTAAAGGCTGGGTGAACACCGCGACCAAAGCCATGGCGGTGGAGCTCGCCCCCCACGGCATCCGCGTGAACGCCATCAACCCGGTTGCCGGTGAAACCCCGCTTCTGGCCTCCTTCATGGGCGAGGACACCCCGGAAATCCGCGCCAAGTTTCTCTCTTCCATCCCCTTGGGCCGCTTTTCGCAGCCCGAAGACATGGGCAACGCCGCCGCCTTCCTGTGCTCCGACGAGGCCAGCATGATCACCGGCACCCTGATGGAAGTGGACGGCGGGCGCTGTATCTAAAGCAGTTTGCGTTTTACAGGAGCAAGCGGATCGCTTTTCGCGTTCGACCGCATGGGAGAGGCAGCGAACAAGCGATTCAATTCAAACGCAAACTGCTAAAAGCGCCGCCTCCTTAAGCAAACACCCCCCAACCGCCCAAAGTTTCATCACCTTGGGCGGTTGCGTCACACCCTCCCCCCACGGACACTCTGGCCCTTTGCCGCAGCGCAGCGTTAGCTCAATCCAACGCCAGCCAGCGGAGTCCAAAGCGCCGTGACCGCCCAGCTCACCATCCTGATTGTCGAAGCCGACAAGACACGCGCCGATGCCATCATCGACAGCCTGGTTGCCACCGGCGATCACCACATTCGTGTGCTTTCAGAAACCACCGGCCTCGCCAGCTCCGTGGCAGAGCTGACCCCTGATCTGGTTCTGGTCGACCTCGCCAAGCCTAGCCGCCAGGACATTGACGCGCTCACACGCGCCACCGAACCGCTCACACGCCCTGTTGCCCTATTTGTTGATCATTCCGACGATGGTCTGACGCAACTGGCGATTAAAGCCGGTGTCTCTGCCTATGTGGTCGATGGCATGCACCCGGATCGGATCAAACCCATTCTGGACGCCGCCATCACCCGCTTTCATATGATTTCAGACATGCGCAGTGAGTTGGCCAACACCAAACAGGCGCTGCAAGATCGCAAAATCATTGATCGCGCCAAAGGCCTTCTCATGCAGGCACGCAACATTTCGGAAAATGAGGCCTATGCTCTGCTGCGTAAGACCGCGATGCGCGACGGCAAGAAAATAGCGGGCGTGGCGCAGGCTTTGGTCACCGCCTCTGACCTCTTGTCCTGAGCACGCGGTCTGCACCTCCACCGCCCCCCATTTAAAAGACAAAAGTGCGCTCCACGTTATGCCACGCGCATTACTGCGCGCCGTTGCTGACCCGCGCACCTGTCGCAAACAGTAGCTGTGTTTGGTTCAATGTTGGGCAGGAATACGACTCTCTCAGGCATATTTGCCCAAAAATTAGGCATCCACACAGAGAATTGCGGCATTGCAGCATTTTTCCGCACATCGCGCTTGAGACTCACCAAGCCGCGCCACCTAATGGACCCAACGCAGGACAACGACGTTCTGTTTTGACCCTGAATGACCAGGGACATTTTGAGCAAAGCCGCTCGACCCCGCCGACCCTCCTCCTTCGGCGCTGGTCGCGCGGCTTTTTTGTTTTCCTGCCCTCTCTTCCAATTCGGGGCACACCAAAAGGAACGCCACAAATGCATCGTTTCGCCGCCCTTCTTGCTGCGACCACCGCTCTGGCCGCGCCAGCCGCCGCCGAGCTTGAAAAAGATGAACTGACCTTTGGCTTCATCAAACTAACAGACATGGCGCCGCTCGCCGTGGCCTATGAGCAGGGCTACTTTGATGACGAGGGCCTGTTTGTCACTCTGGAGGCTCAAGCCAATTGGAAAGTGCTGCTCGACGGCGTGATCGACGGTCAACTTGACGGCGCGCATATGTTGGCAGGTCAACCGCTCGCCGCCACCATCGGCTACGGCACCAAAGCGCACATCATCACGCCATTCTCTATGGACCTGAACGGCAACGGCATCACCGTCTCCAACCAGATCTGGGAAGAGATGAAGCCGCATGTGCCGCTGATGGACGATGGCCGCCCGCAACACCCAATCTCCGCCTCCGCGCTGAAGCCGGTGGTTGCGACCTACGCCAACGAAGGCAAGCCGTTTAACATGGGCATGGTCTTCCCGGTCTCCACCCACAACTACGAACTGCGCTACTGGCTCGCTGCTGGTGGTCTGCAACCGGGCTACTACTCCCCCGAAAACATCACCGGTCAGATCGGCGCCGATGTGCTGCTCTCCGTAACCCCGCCGCCGCAGATGCCCAGCACGATGGAAGCGGGCACAATCTACGGCTACAGCGTGGGTGAGCCTTGGAACCAGCAAGCCGTGGTCAAAGGCATCGGCGTGCCCGTGATCACCGACTACGAACTCTGGAAAAACAACCCTGAGAAAGTCTTCGGCCTGAATGCTGATTTTGCTGAGCAATACCCAAACACAACACTCGCCGTGACCAAGGCGCTGATCCGTGCGGCGCAGTGGCTCGATGAAAACGACAACGCCAACCGCGCCAAAGCGGTGCGCATTCTGAGCCAGCCAGACTATGTCGGCGCGGATTACGACGTGATTGCAGCCTCCATGACCGGCACTTTTGAATACGAAAAGGGTGACAAGCGAGACGTTCCCGACTTCAACGTATTCTTCCGCTACCACGCGACCTACCCGTTCTACTCCGACGCCATCTGGTATCTCACCCAGATGCGCCGCTGGGGCCAGATCTCTGAGGCCAAGCCGGACAGCTGGTATGACGAGGTGGCCAAATCTGTCTACAAGCCCGCGATCTATTTGGAAGCCGCCCGTCTGCTGGTGGACGAAGGCTTGGCCAACGAAGCGGATTTCCCATGGGACAGCGACGGCTACAAAGCACCCACCCCGTCTGAGGACATCATCGACGGCATCGCCTACGACGGCCGCATGCCCAACGCCTACCTCGACAGCCTGCCAATTGGCCTGAAAGGGGATCAGCGTGTGGTGGGCGCGGAGGTGCAAGGCTGAGCCCAATCGTGGGGCGCAACGGACGGGCCGTTAACACGCGCCTGTCCGGCAAAACCGCACCTCCGCAAAACAGCCGCGATACCGACGTTATACCGACGCCAAAATCAGCCGCGCCCCGGCATTAACCAATACTGCAACAGCGCTTAGAGCCACGGACAGACCAATGACCACAATCGACCCGCAAAACATCGCAGATGAAGAACGCGAAGCCCGCCGCGCCCGCCTCTTCACCCGCATCAACAAGGCCGACACTTGGTTCCAAGTCTTCGGTCTCAGCTTCCTCACGCCCATTCTGAAAGCCGCGGCTGGTGACAACCCAAAAGCACAAGCTGTTGAAATATGGCGTCTTTTGGGCGTGCCACTGCTGGCCATCACAGTCTTCCTGATGCTCTGGACCAACCTTGCGCCCAAGGTGCAAACCTCCCTCGGCGCTGTTCCCGGCCCCCAGGACGTCTGGACCGAAGCCGTCCTTCTGCACAAAGACGCCCAGGCCAAAGCGGTCAAAAAGGCAAAGTTCAACGAACGAGTAGAGGCGCGCAACGCCAAATTCATCGCCAACGGCCAGCCGGAAAAAGTCAAAGATATCAAGTACACAGGCAGTCCCAGCTACTACAATCAAATCTGGACCTCGATCAAAACCGTGTTCGTTGGCTTCCTGATCGGCACTGCAATTGCCGTGCCAATTGGCATCATGGCCGGCCTGTCGCCCTACGCCAACGCCGCCGTGAACCCGCTGATCCAGATCTTCAAACCGGTCTCGCCACTGGCATGGCTCCCCATTGTAACCATGGTGGTTTCCGCCACTTACACCGTGGATGACGGCTTATTCTCCAAGTCCTTCCTGACGTCTGCAATCACCGTAACTCTTTGTTCTCTCTGGCCAACTCTGATCAACACCTCCCTCGGCGTGGCCTCCATCGACAAGGATCTCGTGAACGTCTCCAAGGTGTTGAAGATGAACACTTGGACCAAAATCACCAAGCTGGTGCTGCCCTCTGCCCTGCCACTGATCTTCACCGGTCTGCGCCTGTCGCTCGGAGTTGGTTGGATGGTGCTGATCGCCGCAGAGATGCTGGCGCAGAACCCGGGCCTCGGAAAGTTTGTTTGGGACGAGTTCCAAAACGGCTCTTCCAGTTCGCTCGCCAAGATCATGGTCGCGGTCTTCACCATCGGCATCATCGGCTTCCTGCTTGATCGCCTGATGTACGCCATCCAGTCACTCTTCACCTTCACATCCAACCGGTGATCGACATGAGTCTTCTGAAATTTAATAACGTCTCCAAGAGCTTCGGCGAAGGCACCGCCAAGTCCGACGTTCTGAAAAACATCAATCTGGACGTGCAAGAAGGCGAGTTCCTCGTTCTCCTCGGCTTCTCCGGCTCCGGCAAAACCACGCTGATCAACCTTATGGCGGGCCTCGAATTGCCCACTTCCGGCAGCGTGACGTTCAAGGACAAACCGATCACCCAACCGGGACCAGAACGCGGTGTGATCTTCCAATCCTACTCTCTGATGCCTTGGCTGACGGTGAACGGCAACGTCCGCCTGGCGCTCGACAGCGTGTTCCCCAACATGCCCAAGCCCGAGAAGGAAGAGCGCGTCGACCATTACATCAAGATGGTTGGTCTATCCCACGCGACAACCCGCCGTCCGGCGGAGCTGTCCGGTGGCATGCGCCAACGTGTCAACGTGGCTCGTGCTCTTGCGATGAACCCCGAAGTTTTGCTGTTGGATGAGCCCCTTAGCGCGTTGGACGCCCTCACTCGCGCCAATCTTGCGGACGAAATCGAGGCCATTTGGGACGCGGAGAAAAAGACATGCGTTTTGATCACCAATGATGTGGACGAAGCGATCATTCTCGCGGATCGCATCATCGCGCTGAACCCGGATGGCACCTTAGGACAGGAGTTCAAAGTCGACATCCCGCGCCGCCGGGACCGTTTGGAAATGAACCACCACGAAGGGTTCAAGAAATTGCGTACTCAGGTCACCAAACACCTGATGGACGTGGGCATCGCGGCGAAAGCGGAAGACACCAAAACACTGCCTAACGTCACGCCAATCCACGGTGTGCCTGCTGCCGTCAAAGATGCTCAAAAAGGCATGATCGACCATAATTTTTTGGACTTTTCACAGCTGCACAAGATCTACCCAACACCGAAAGGTCCGCTGACCGTGGTGGAGGGTTTTGATCTCAAAGTGCAGCGCGGCGAATTCATTTCGTTGATCGGTCACTCCGGTTGCGGCAAGTCAACCGTGCTCACCATGGCCGCCGGTCTCAACCCGATTTCCAAAGGTGGCATCCGTCTGGATGGTCGCCATGTGGAAGGTGCCGATCCTGAACGCGCAGTGGTGTTTCAATCGCCTAACCTGTTCCCTTGGTTGTCCGCCAAAGAGAACGTGGCGATTGGTGTGCACAAGGTCTACCCCAAAGCCAGCCAAGGTGAGCGCCAGGACGTCGTAGAATACTACCTCGAACGTGTCGGCCTAGCCGATGCCATGGACCGACCTGCGCATTCTATGTCTAACGGCATGAAACAGCGGGTTGGCATCGCCCGCGCGTTTGCTTTGTCCCCGAAACTTCTTCTTTTGGATGAACCCTTTGGCATGCTCGACAGCCTGACGCGCTGGGAGTTGCAGGAAGTATTGATGGAAGTCTGGGACCGCACCAAGGTAACAGCAATTTGTGTGACGCATGACGTGGACGAAGCCATCCTTCTGGCAGATCGCGTGGTCATGATGACCAACGGCCCGCAAGCGACAATTGGCAAAATTGTAGATGTCGACCTGCCACGCCCGCGCACGCGCAAAGCCCTGCTCGAGCACCCCGACTACTACCGCTACCGCCAAGATGTTCTCGATTTCCTTGAAGAATACGAGCACGGCGCCAAACCCAGCACGAAACCCGCCAAAGCCATTGCAGCGGAGTAAACTATGACACCGAAACTTATCATTATTGGGGCCGGGATGGCCGCCGGGCGCGCCCTGGAACATCTCTTTGAAGCGGCCCCTGACGCCTACGAGATCACGCTGTTTAACGCAGAGCCACGTGGCACTTACAACCGGATTATGCTTTCCCCGGTCCTGTCGGGCGACAAGACATTCGACGAGATCGTCACCCACACCGCTGAATGGTATGAGGAAAATGGAATAAACACACGCTTTGGCGAAAAGGTGGTTGGAATCGACCGTGCAGCACAAACCGTAACTTCTGACAGCGGCGACGTGCTACCTTATGACAAGCTTATCATCGCCACAGGCTCCACTCCGTTTATCATCCCGCTGCCAGGTCACGATCTGGACGGCGTGATCGCCTATCGCGACCTTGAAGACACCAACGCGATGATCTCCCTCGGAGAAATCCCCGATGCAAAAGCTGTTGTGATCGGTGGCGGCTTGCTGGGGCTCGAAGCCGCTGCCGGCCTCGCGCTGCGTGGTGTGGACGTGACTGTGGTCCATATTATGGGCCACTTGATGGAACGCCAGTTGGATGAAGCCGCAGGCTATCTGCTGCGCAAGACGCTGGTGGACAAGGGCATTACCGTGAAATGCTCTGCCAACTCTAAGGAAATCCTTGGCGAGGATAGCAAAGTTAAAGCGCTGCTACTGGACGACGGCACGGAGTTGCCGTGCGACTTATTGGTTATGGCTGTGGGCATTCGCCCGTCAGTGGCTTTGGCAGCTGAGGCTGGCCTCGCGACTGGTCGCGGCATCCATGTGGACGACCAGATGGTCACTTCGGATGCAAACATCCTGTCCCTTGGCGAATGTGTGGAACACAACGGCGACGTCTTTGGCCTCGTTGCGCCGATCTTTGATCAGGCCAAAGTGATTGCCAAAACACTGGTTGGTGGGGATGCGGCCTTTGTGAACAAAGATGTGGCCACCAAGCTCAAGGTCACCGGTTGTGACCTTTTTTCCGCGGGCGATTTTGCGGAAGGGGAAGGCCGCGAAGACATCGTGTATCGCGACCCTGCGCGTGGCGTCTACAAACGGCTTGTAATCGAGGAGAACCGCATCGTCGGCGCCGTCATGTACGGCGACACAGCAGACGGTAACTGGTTCTTTGGATTGATCAAAGATCGAGAGGACATCTCCAAGATGCGCGATACGCTCATCTTTGGTCCGGCTTTTCAGGGAGGGTCCCCATTGGACCCTATGGCAGCCGTTGCAGCCTTACCGGCTGACGCAGAAATCTGTGGCTGCAACGGCGTATGTAAAGGTCAGATCGAGGACGCCATTGGCAACGGCGCCACAACGCTTGAAGATATCAAGGTAACCACCAAAGCCTCGGCATCCTGCGGGACGTGCACAGGTTTGGTGGAACAAGTTCTCGCGGTCACGCTGGGCGATGACTTTGTCGTGCCTGCCGCGAAGTCTGTCTGTGGTTGCACGGATCTGACGCATGAAGATGTGCGACGCTTGATCAAATCCAAAGAGTTGAAATCGCAACCGGAGGTTTGGCAGGAGCTTAGTTGGTCGACGCCAAATGGCTGTCACGTTTGCCGACCCGCGATCAACTACTATCTGCTGGCCGATTGGCCGCTGGAGTATCAAGACGATGCACAGAGCCGTTTTGTGAACGAGCGCAATCACGCCAACATCCAGAAAGACGGCACTTATTCGGTTGTGCCGCGCATGTGGGGTGGGATCACCACCTCAAGTGAGCTGCGCGCCATCGCGAATGCAGCTGACAAATTCGACGTTCCAACGGTGAAAGTCACCGGCGGTCAACGCATCGATCTTTTGGGCGTGAAAAAGGAAGACCTTCCAGCGATTTGGTTCGACCTGAACCAAGCTGGTTTGGTTTCCGGTCATGCTTATTCCAAGGGCTTGCGTACAGTGAAAACCTGCGTTGGCTCAGATCACTGCCGCTTTGGCACGCAGGACTCCACCGGTCTTGGTGTGAAGCTCGAAAAGCATCTCTGGGGGTCCTGGACGCCACACAAGTTGAAACTCGGCGTCTCCGGCTGTCCGCGCAACTGCGCCGAGGCCACATGCAAGGACATTGGCGTGGTCTGTGTGGACTCCGGCTACGAAATTTCCGTTGCAGGGGCGGCTGGCATGGAAGTCAAGGAAACCGAACTTCTTTGTAAAGTTGCCACCGAGGAAGAAGCCATCGAGGTAATTTCCGCCATGACGCAAATCTACCGCGAAAACGCCAAGTATCTCGATCGGATCTTTAAGTGGGTCGCTAAGGTTGGACTCGACTGGGTCAAAGAGCAGGTTGTCGATGACTTAGAGAACCGCAAAGCTTTGGCCGAGCGTTTCGAGGTTTCCCAATCCGTCTATCGCACCGACCCATGGGCCGAGCACGCATCCGGAAAGGCCGAAACCTATCAGCCGGTCGCAAACCTCTCACTGGAGGCAGCAGAATGAACTGGATTGATATCTGTTCCGTCACCGACATCCCCCTGCGCGGCGCGCGGTTTGTGAAAACCGCCGTGGGCTGCGTTGCCGTCTTCCGTACGGACAACAACGAGGTCTTCGCGACATCAGATCGTTGTCCGCACAAAGGTGGCCCGCTGTCGGAAGGCATCGTACACGGGAAAGCAGTCACCTGTCCGCTCCACAATTGGGTCTTCTCGCTGGAAACTGGCAAAGCTCAAGGCGCGGATGTGGGCCAGATTGCAACGTTTGCCACGCAAATCATCGAAGATCGGGTGCTGCTCGACACATCAGAACTGACCACTGGGGTTGCCGCAGAATGACATCTCAATCCACCTGTACCACTTGTCCTTATTGCGGTACCGGTTGCGGTGTTCTTGCCACACCGGATGGTGCAGGCGGGCTCACTGTAGAGGGTGATCCGAAGCACCCCGCAAACTTTGGGCGTCTCTGTTCCAAAGGTTCCGCTCTCGGAGAAACCGTTTCGACAGAAGGTCGGCTGCTCGCGCCGCAGATCGGTGACCAACCAGCGAGTTGGGAGGAAGCACTCACACTGGTCGCGGAGAAGTTCCGCACCACAATCGCGGAACACGGCCCTGACTCAGTGGCATTTTATGTGTCGGGACAGTTGCTCACTGAAGACTACTACGTCGCCAACAAGCTTATGAAGGGCTACATCGGCTCTGCCAATATCGACACCAACTCGCGCCTGTGCATGGCATCGACCGTTGCTGGCCACAAACGGGCTTTTGGCACAGACACAGTACCTGGCACCTACGAGGACTTGGAATTGGCCGATTTGGTCATTCTAACGGGTTCAAATCTCGCTTGGTGCCATCCAGTGCTGTATCAACGCATCGCAGCTGCGAAGGCAACACGCCCCTCAATGAAAGTGGTGGTTATCGATCCGCGCCGCACAGCCACCTGTGATCTCGCGGATATGCACCTTGCGATCCAACCCGGCACTGATGTGGCGTTGTTCAACCACTTGCTCAGCCAATCGCACGCTAAGGGCGTCGTTGATTTGGCGTTTGCTTCTCAAAGCCTCACTGGTTTTTCAGAGACGCTCGATACCGCGTACAAAACAGACGTCGCGGTTACAGGCCTGAGCCAAGAACAGCTTTCCGATTTTTCCAATTTGTGGGTTAACACAGAGAAAAGCGTCACTGTGTTCTCGCAGGGCGTTAACCAATCCGACCATGGCGCAGATAAAGTCAACGCCATCATCAATTGCCATTTGGCAACGGCGCGCATTGGTAAACCTGGATGTGGTCCTTTTTCCGTGACCGGGCAACCAAACGCGATGGGCGGTCGTGAAGTTGGCGGCCTTGCCAACACACTTGCGTGCCACCTCGATATTGAGAACCCGGCACATCGCGCAAGTTTGCAATCCTTTTGGAACACACCAACCATCGCAGAGCGCCAGGGGCTCAAGGCAGTCGACCTGTTCGAAGCGGTCGGCAACGGAAAGATCAAAGCCCTTTGGGTGATGTGTACAAACCCTGCTGTCAGCATGCCCAATGCCACAAAAGTGCGGGAAGCGATTTCGAATTGCAATTTTGTCGTGGTATCAGACATGTTTGCCACAACCGACACCGCACGCTTGGCAGATGTTGTCTTGCCGGCCACGGGGTGGGGAGAAAAAGACGGAACGGTCACAAATTCCGACCGTACAATCAGCCGACAACGATCCGTTTTTCCAGCGCCAGGTAACGCGCGGCATGATTGGCAGATCATTTGCGATGTTGCCAAACATATGAGGTTTTCTAAGGGTTTCGATTTTTCCGGGCCCGCCGACATTTTTCGCGAACACGCAGCGCTGTCCGGTTTGGCTGCGAAGTTGGGCAAGGACTTTGACATCTCCGGTTTGGCACAGGTTTCAGATGTGGAATACCAAAGTATGACGCCCGTCAGGTGGCCCGTACACTCCCAAGGAAAAGTGCCCAACAAGAGATTCTTTTCTGACGGTAAGTATTTTACGGCGGACCGGCGCGCGAAAATGGTTCCTGTTACGCAACCTCACTTTCCACAAGAGCTTAAACCACCACTATTTCGCCTAAACACAGGACGAATTCGGGATCAGTGGCACACCATGTCACGCACTGGACAATCTCCCCGCCTCAACCAACATTACGGCGAACCATTTCTGGAAATCCATCCAACCGACGCGATCCAGCATGGGTTCCTTGAGGCCGACTTAGTGAAGGTCTCCAATTCATTTGGCTCCGTGATACTGCGTGCATTGGTCACTGATCGCGTTCGTCAAGGGCAGGTATTTGCTCCAATTCACTGGACCGGAGAGACCGCGGGCAATTCTGTTGTGTCTGATTTGGTCCCACCGGTGGTGGACCCTGTCTCCGGTCAGCCAGACAGCAAATCTGCTTACGTTAGCCTCTCCAAATTTAACGCGGCCTGGTACGGCTACGCTGTGGCGGTACAGCAACCACATGCAACCACAAACTACTGGGCTAAAGCCAAGCTTGCAGACGGGTGGCAACTTGAATTGGCGAACGTCAACACACCAGAGAGTTGGGAAGGTTTTGCGCGGACATTACTGCGAACTGGAGAGGCTCAGTGCTCCAGCCTGTTTGACACTTCTAAAGGCCGCGTTCGTATGGCCTTTCATTGTGGCGAACAATTGGTCGGAGCCCTGTTTGTAGATCGGTCCCCGGTTCAAATGTCACGGACATTTGCTGGAAAGGCGCTTGGTCAAAGCGGTCTCGGCGTTTTGGCTGGGCGCCCAAGTACCGTCCAGCTTGATCCCGGCGCCACGGTTTGCGCGTGCTTCAATGTCGGTGTGAACACTATTTTAGCAGCCATCGAAGACAAAAACCTCGTGTCAGTAGAACAAATTTCCACGACATTGTCCGCAGGTTCCAATTGTGGATCATGTAGACCTGAACTCGCCGCACTATTGAGCGAAGCGCGCCGACAACTGGCTGCTGAATAGTCCGATAGTAATCCCATTCGTGAATTCCCGAGCACGGTTTCATTGAAACATGCGGCCATTTGCAGGGTGAGTTGCCGCCAGGTCAGGCCAGAAATTCGCACACCCCTTAGGCGTTTGCCACCACGCAACACACTCAAAGCGCGAAACACAGCACAAAACACGCAAAATTGGCAAAGCCCAAAAACGGCATGTTTGTCGGTTTTGAACCATGATATGACGGTTTCCTGAAGGCACCACTGTGGCGACCCCAATCGCGAGCGGAGTCGGCGAAAACTTTGTGGGCTTAGGCATATTTTCCTTGATTTGTGTCGCAGGCGAGCCGCAGCATAACGAAAACAAAAATATTCAACATGGGAGTTTCCAAATGAATGAAGAGCTTAAGTTCCTGAGCCGCCAGGCTGCTTTGGGTACAATTTCACGCCGCAAGTTCCTCGGCCGCGCTGGTGCGCTTGGCGTTTCGGCAGCAGCTGCAAGCACCATGCTTGCTGGCGCTGTTCACGCAGCAGGACCGCAAAAGGGCGGTACACTGCGTATTGGTTTGCAAGGCGGTTCGACCACCGACAGCCTTGACCCGGCACTGGCAGCAAACACAACGGCTGTAAACCTGATCCGCATGTGGGGTGAACCTCTCGTCGAGCTGACTGACGACGGCGGCCTGCAAGGCAAAGTTGCTGAAAGCTTCGAAGCCTCTGCCGATGCAACTACGTGGACCTTTACCATCCGCAAAGGCATCACCTTCTCCAATGGCCAAGAAGTAACCGCAGCCGACGCCGCGGCTACGCTAGACCGTCACGCCGGTGAAGAGTCAAAGTCTGGAGCCCTTGGCTTGCTGCGCGACATCAAAAATGTCAGCACCAATGGCCGAGATGTGGTTATCGAGCTCAACAACGGCAACGCTGATTTGCCTTACCTAATGAGCGACTATCACCTGATCATTCAGCCAAACGGTGGCAAAGATGCGCCGGATGCTGCAATTGGTACTGGCCCCTATATCATGAAAGAAGTTGATATGGGCGTGCGCTTTGTGGCTGAGAAAAACCCCAACTATTGGGGCGAAATTGGCCATGCAGAGGCCATCGAAATGCTGGTGATCAACGACAATACCGCCCGCGTTGCAGCACTGCAATCCGGTCAAGTTGACATCATCGACCGCGTTCCACCACGCACAGCGGGCTTGGTGGCACGCGCCCCTGGCATCACTGTCTCCTCCACAGCTGGCCCAGGCCACTACGTGTTTATCGCACACGTAAACACTGCGCCGTTTGACAACCCTGATCTGATGATGGCTCTGAAATACGGCATTAACCGTCAGGAAATGGTCGATAAGATTCTGTTTGGGTACGGTTCTGTCGGCAACGACTCTCCAATCAATGCGGCCTATCCGATGTATGAGGAAATGGAGCAACGCGAGTACGATCCGGAAAAAGCGGCTGAGTATTTCAAGAAATCCGGCCACGAAGGTCCGGTTCTTCTGCGCACGTCCGACAACTCATTCCCAGGTGCACCGGATGCAGCAGCACTGTTCCAACAGTCTCTAAAAGCAGCTGGCATCGAGCTCGAAATCAAACGTGAGCCAAACGATGGGTACTGGTCTGAAGTGTGGAACAACAAGCCATTCTGCACCAGCTATTGGGGTGGCCGCTCCACGCAAGATCAGATGTTCACAACCGCGTATCTGTCCACAGCCGACTGGAACGACACACGTTATAAGAGCGATAGCTTTGACAAGCTGCTCATTGCTGCACGTGCTGAGCTTGATCAGGACAAGCGCAAGAAGATGTATGCCGATATGGGCATGATGGTGCGCAACGAAAGCGGCCTGATCTGTCCGATGTTCAATGACTTCGTCGACGCCCACACCGACAAGATCGGCGGTTGGGTCGAAGGCGTTGCAGGTTTCTCCTTAATGAACGGTTACGCGGCACAGCGTATGTGGGTGACAGGCTGATATGTCGCTCCTTGTAAAACTATTGGCCCAGCGCATCGCGCTGGGTCTCCTTTTGCTCTTCCTCGTCTCAATTCTGATTTTTTCCGGCACCATTATTCTGCCGGGAGACGTGGCCCAATCCATCCTTGGACAATCCGCTACCCCTGAAGCGTTGGCCAACATGCGCCGTGATCTCGGGTTGAATGAGCCACCGGTCCAACGCTACTTCAACTGGCTCGGCGGTTTGCTGCAAGGCGACCTCGGCACCGCACTCACCAGCGGTAAGGACATTGCCGAATCCATTGGACGTCGCCTCGGAAACACACTCTTCCTGGCCTTCTGGGCCGCGGTCATCTCTGTGCCTCTTGCGATTTTGCTTGGCTTGATTGCCGTGCGATATCGCGAACGCTGGCCGGACAAATTGATCTCCGCTGTCACTCTGGCGTCTATTTCTGTTCCTGAGTTTCTGATTGCTTACGTCGCGATCTTTTTCATTTCGGTTCGTCTGCGATGGGCACCATCAGTTACAACAATCAATGACAGCATGAGTTTAGGTGAAAAACTGCACACAATTTCTATTCCTGTGGCCGTACTTACGCTGGTTGTTCTGGCACATATGATGCGTATGACCCGCGCGGCCATATTGAATGTGATGCAATCTGCATACATCGAGACTGCAGAACTAAAAGGCCTGCGCATGTTCACCATCATCTGGAAACACGCTCTGCCCAACTCCGTCGCACCAGTCATCAACGTTGTCATGCTCAATATGGCCTACCTGGTCGTGGGTGTTGTTGTGATCGAGGTGGTCTTCACCTATCCCGGCATGGGGCAATATTTGGTCGACCATGTGTCCAAACGTGACATTCCGGTGGTGCAGGCCTGCGGCCTGATATTTGCAGCTGTCTACATCGGGCTCAACATGGTGGCCGACATCGTATCCATTATTGCCAATCCGCGTTTGCGGCATCCGAAGTAGGGAACACGTTATGAGAATACCCATAGCTGCCCTGATCGGGCTTTTCTTCACCGGTGCATACTTCTTTGTCGCGATTTTCGCGCCTTGGATTGCACCCTATGACATGGCGGAGGTTGTCAGCCGCGATGTTTGGCTACCACCGTCATCCGAATTTCTTCTTGGTACCGACAATCTTGGGCGTGATCTGCTCAGTCGTATGATTTACGGCGGGCGGACCACAATCTTCATAGCCACGGCAGCAACCATCCTCAGCTTCACGACAGGATCTATACTTGGCTTCCTCGCAGCTGTCTTAGGCGGTTGGGCGGACCAAGCTATGAGCCGGTTTGTCGACTTGATCATGTCGATCCCGTCACTGATTTTTGCGCTTGTTGTATTGTCCGTTATGCCGGTTACCGTTCCTGTCCTTATCCTCGTTATGGGACTTTTGGACAGCACGCGGGTGTATCGCTTGGCACGCGCCGTGGCCGTAGACATCAATGTCATGGACTACGTCGAAGCCGCAAAACTGCGTGGCGAAGGCCGTGGCTGGATTATCTTCCGCGAAATCCTACCCAACGCGCTAAGCCCGCTTGTTGCGGAAATGGGGTTGCGGTTTATCTTTATGGTTCTGTTTGTGTCCACCCTTTCATTCCTTGGTCTGGGTGTTCAACCACCGCAAGCTGATTGGGGTGGCATCGTAAAAGAGAACGCTGATGGCATCGTTTACGGCATTGGCGCAGCGCTTTATCCAGCCGTTGCCATCGCTACATTGGCGATATCTGTGAACCTCGTTGCGGATTGGGTCCTCAACCGCACCACATCACTGAAAGGAGGCCGCGGATGAGCGACAATCTTCTGAAAGTTCGCGACCTCAAAATTGGCGCCACCGTTTATCCCCCTGGGGAAAAACCGCATGACATTGAGATTGTGCATGGTGTGAGCTTCGACGTTGAAAAAGGCAAAGTGCTCGGCCTGATTGGTGAGTCCGGCGCGGGTAAGTCAACCATTGGCTTGGCCTCTATGGCGTATGGGCGGGGTGGCGTAAAAATCACCGGTGGTGAGGTTTGGGTCAATGGACGCGACATCCTGACAACCAGTCACTCTGACGTGCGCGCACTGCGCGGCGGCGAGGTTACCTATGTGAGCCAATCCGCGGCAGCTTCGTTCAACCCAGCCAAAAAAATCATGGATCAGGTCACTGAAGCAGCCATTCTTCAGGGTAAGTTCTCCAGCAAAGAAGCGGTAAGCCGGGCCATTGAATTATTCCGGAAACTTGGCCTCCCAGATCCGGAGACCATCGGCAATCGGTATCCGCACCAGGTATCCGGTGGCCAACTTCAACGCTGTATGACCGCCTTGGCCCTGTGCCCAGAACCTGATTTGGTTGTGTTTGACGAACCAACAACCGCACTAGACGTAACAACGCAAATCGACGTTCTCATGGCCATAAAAGAAGCCATCCGCGACACCGGCGTTGCCGCCCTCTACATCACGCACGATCTTGCGGTTGTGGCGCAAGTCAGCGACGATATTCTTGTGCTCAAGATGGGCGACATGGTTGAGTACGGCACTGTGGATCAGATCATCAATGATCCGCAAGAAGACTACACAAAAGCGCTGGTGTCAGTTCGCTCAATTGAGCATGAAGAAAAAGAGCCGACGCCTGAGCCTGTCCTCAAGGTACAGAACATAACTGCGCGTTACAAAGGCACGAACTTTGATGTTCTGAAAAACATCAACGTAGAGCTTCACCCCGGACAAACTTTGGCTGTTGTGGGCGAAAGTGGTTCGGGTAAGTCTACATTAGCGCGTGTGATCACGGGTTTGCTGCCTCAGAGTAACGGCAGCGTGCACTTTGCAGGTCGCGATTTGAGCAGAGACCTTGCGGGGCGCAAAAAGGACGACTTGCGCGAGTTGCAGATGATCTACCAGATGGCAGACGTTGCGATGAACCCGCGTCAGACCGTTGGCACAATCATCGGGAGGCCGCTCGAATTCTACTTTGGCTTAAAGGGCGCCGAGAAACACAAAAGGATCATTGAACTTCTTGACGAGATCGAGATGGGCGAGGCCTTTATTGACCGCTACCCGGCTGAGCTTTCTGGTGGGCAAAAACAACGGGTTTGCATCGCGCGGGCCTTGGCTGCCAAGCCAAAAATGATCATTTGTGACGAGGTAACCAGTGCGCTTGATCCACTGGTGGCAGATGGCATTCTGAAACTCCTGCTTGACTTGCAAAAAATCGAGGATGTGGCTTACCTGTTCATCACGCATGACCTGGCAACAGTGAAGGCCATCGCGGACTCCATTGCTGTGATGTATCAAGGGGAAGTTGTTCGGTACGGAGGTAAATCCGACGTTCTGTCACCACCATTTGATGACTACACCGACCTGCTACTCAGCTCGGTACCTGAGATGAAGCTGGGGTGGCTCGAGGATGTCATCGCAAACCGTAAAATGGAAAGCGCAGGAAACTAAAACCTGACTAACCAGACTCGACGGTGGCGTTCGCAAGGACGCCGCCGTTTTTTATGCGCAATCAAACCAAAAATGTCGGCCCTGTGCTTTCAATTGTAGAATCTTGGTCTACGGTTTTCACAACATCGGAGGACGGTAAGCTGGACAACAAATTACTTCTCATCATTTTGGATGGCGTGCCCTGGCGGAACTGGTCGCGTCTTTTTGGCAATTTGGAAGGCTGGGTTGCTGATGGCACTGCCCAAAAATGGAAAATGACCTCTGTTCTACCGTCTATTTCTGCCAGCTGTTACGCTTCGATTCACACCGGTGTCACACCTCAAGAACATGGCTGTACCGGCAATGGAAACGTGTTTCGGATCAAACAACCTGATATCTTCTCCGAAGTACGCAAGGGTGGAGGCAAAACCGGAGCTGTTGCCCATTCTTTCTGGTCCGAATTTTTCAATCGGCATCCATTCGATTATGTTCGCGATATCGAGTATGATGAAGCTGATAGCCAAACCATCAACCACGGTCGGTTCCACACAATGACCGGGTATGGCGCGGCCAATCAAATGACGCCGTCAGATGTTGATTTGTTCGCAACCCTTACCAATCTCTGCCTCAACCATGGGCTAGATTACGGCATGTTACACACATGTACGTTGGATAGCATGGGGCATCGGTTCCAGCACGACAGCCACGAAATGGATCACGCGTGTTTTGTGATGGACGAAATGTTGGCGCCTTTCATTCCGAGATGGCGACAGATGGGATTCGAAGTGATTGTCACGGCAGATCATGGTCAGGATGCACGGGGACATCATGGCGGCAATGACCCACTGCAACAGGAGTTTGCGCTCTATTACTTCGGTGATGCCAATGGGCCAAAGGCTGATGCGGTTCTTTCGCAGCTCCAGCTCGCTCCAACCATTCTTGGCCGCCTCGGCATCCAGGCACCGCCCTCGATGAAGGCGGCGACATTCCTAAAATGAAACGCGTGAGCTTAGGGAAGCACTTTGGTGAGTGCTTTCTTTAGCGTACCAACGATGAGATCAATGTGGGACGTCTCCATAATAAACGGCGGTGCCAACAAAACGTGAGCTCCTTGCTTGCCGTCTATGGTACCTCCCATCGGATAACAGATCAGACCGGCTTCGAACGCTGCTATCTTCAGGCGCGCAGGTATAGCGAGTTCAGATTCAAAAGGCTCTTTGGTCTCGCGATTCTTTACGACTTCCAACCCTAGAAACAGACCACGACCGCGAATGTCTCCAATGTGTGGATGGTGCAAAAACGCATTATGAAGCTCGTCCATTAGCTTCGCCCCCATTGGCGCAACATTCGAGATGGCATCGTCGTCGATCAGTCGCTTAGCAACAGCCAGCGCAGCTGCAGCCGCAGTTGGGTGCCCATTGTAGGTGTGCCCGTGTTGAAAAAAACCTGACCCCTGTTGGATCACATCGTAAATTTCGGACGTGCAAAGCATGGCACCTATGGGCTGGTACCCCGCGCCAAGCCCTTTTGCGATGGCGCAAATATCCGGAAAAATGCCCTCTTGCTCATAGGCAAACAAACTCCCGGTGCGGCCCATGCCACACATCACTTCATCCAAAATGAGCAAAACACCGTACTTGTCACAAATCTCCCGCACCCTTTTGAAGTAACCCTCAACAGGTGGCACTGCGCCTGAAGTTGCGCCCACGATCGGCTCAGCCACAAAAGCCATAACCTCCTGCGGCCCAAGTTCAAGAATTTTGTCCTCCAGTTCTTGCGCCACACGTTGTCCATAGTCGAAACTGGTCTCTTCGGGGTTTTGCCCGCGATAAGCATAACACGGCGAAATATGATGCGTTTCCATCAACAAGGGAGAGAACGGCTCGCGTCGCCAAAGATTTCCGCCAGTTGCCAGGGCTCCAAGTGTGTTGCCGTGATAGCTTTGACGCCGAGCAATCACATGCCGACGCTTCGTTTCGCCTTTTTCAAACACATATTGCCGGGCCAACTTCAAAGCGCTCTCTACGGCCTCAGATCCGCCCGACACCAAGTACACGCGATCCAGATTTCCGGGGGCATTTTCAATTAATTTGCCTGCCAACCGTTCAGCGGGTTCTGACGTAAAAAAACCCGTGTGTGCAAAGGCAACGGCATCTACTTGCGCTTTTATCGCTGCCAGCACAGCTGGGTCAGAATGCCCCAAACAGCTCACTGCGGCGCCACCGGAGCCGTCGAAGTATGCTTTGCCAGACGTGTCGTAAAGAAAAGGCCCCTCCCCCCGAGCAATGACGGGCAACTCTTTTCGGCTATGCCTTGGGAATACGTGGCTCATTGACCTTGCACCTTTCCTAACATCGAGCGCCCCAAACGATTGGCGCATTGAACAACACCGGACACGCTTTCTGCATTGTCCTTAAGCAATTGCCCGTCAGATCGATGGACGTTGTTTTCAAACCCAACCCTGACATGGCCTCCTTGGCGGATTACGGATTGCATAACAGCTTGCTCACTCTCTCCAAACGCACACACGGTCCATGAAGACATTTCCCCGGCTAAAGCGGTCAGTAGCGGTGAAAGCTCCTCTACCTTTGCAGGCTTTGGAGGGTTGTATTGTCCGGTAACAAGCAAAACATCCCGTTGAGTAGAGGCAATCGCCGCATCAGAAAGCCACGCCCGATACTGCGCGATGTCTCTCGCATCATAGAGAATGTGTTGAATTGAAACGCCTGCCTCATGGGCAAAAGCATACAGCTGGCGAGAAACAGTGTCGTCTCGCGCCATTTCACGGACTGACACACTCGCAGCTGAGGGCACCAACTGTTTCAATGTTTCAAACTGTTCCGCCACGTCAAATAGCCCAGCAGCTTCTGTTGTGATCTGGATTTGCATGTCTGGCGCAGCTTCAGACACCGCGGAAATTGCCTCCCGGTATCGCGCTGGGTCTAGGGTATGCTGGCCCTTGCCATCTCGAATATGCAGATGAAGCTCATGCGCCCCTGCAGCAGAGCATTGCCTTGCAGTGTAGGCAATATCCTCAATGGAAACGGGTAGGTTCGGGTGATCTGTTTTGGTCTTACGGGCACCATTGGGAGCAACGGTCACCTTTAAAGGCACCAAGGCTTCACACCCCAATTGCGGCTTGATGCTGTTTTTGGGCATCTCTGTTTCTTTCTGTAGTCGGCGACCTTCAAGCACCCTTGGTGAAACGAACGTTTCGAATCTTGACCCGAGCTAAAACATATGAATAATCCCTGTCAAGTGGAGGGATTCGTGAACAACACAGACCGTCTTCAAGAGCGGGTTGCGGGGAACTATGCCGACCTAAGCGTCAAGCTTCGGGAAGCGGCAGATTTTGTTGTAGCTAATGAAATGGACGTGGCGGCAAGATCCCTGCGCTCAATTTCTTCTGCAAGTGGCGTTTCCCCTGCCACGCTGTCACGGCTTGCACGAGCCCTAGGCTATGAAACCTACGAGGAACTTCGCGAAGTCTGCCGAAAATCTGTCGGAGGGCGCACAAGTTCGTTTTCTGAACGGGCTCAACGGCTCAAAACAACTGCGAACTCCGTAGATTCTATGTATGAACTGCAAGCGACTGCCTGTATTTCCAACATTTCGGGTCTCGCAGACTCACTCGACAAACACCGACTTCAAAATACGGTGACCGCGTTAGGCGACGCGCGATCAGTAGTACTATTTGGCGCCTTTGGTTCCACTGGAATCGTTGAATACATGGCCTACTTGGCCAACTATTTCTCAACCAATTGGACGTTGGCAGGGCGCATGGGGGCCTCTTTAGGTGCATCATTGGCGTCCTTAACCCCAGCAGACGTTTTACTCGTGATCACGAAGCGCCCCTATGCTGATAGAGCGGTGCGAGCCACTCAAGCCGCACAAGATATTGGGGCAAAAACCATCGTGATCAGCGACAGTCACACCTGTCCCGCGATCAAATATGCAACTTTTCCCTTTATTGTTCCGTCAGATAGTCCACAATTCTTCTCGTCTTATGCGGCGACTCTGGCATTGATGGAGTCGATGATTGCCATGCTTGTCGCGCAATCTGGCGAAGGGACAAGCGACCGCATTCGCGAGGTGGAGCGGCGCAATCAAGACCTGGGTGATTTCTGGGTGGACTAAAGACAAAAAGACTGAAATTTCAATACTATCATCAACTAGGGAGCCTAAGATGATTTCGAAACTGAAACTGGCCGGTGCGGCCATTATCGCCTCCATGGGCATTTCTGCGGGCGCTTCTGCTCAGGAGTTTATCTCCATTGGCACCGGTGGCGTAACCGGCGTTTACTACCCGACAGGTGGTGCAATCTGCCGTTTGGTCAACAAAGGCCGCAAAGAGCACGGCATCCGTTGCGCCGTGGAATCCACTGGCGGATCTGTCTACAACATCAACACCATCAAAGCGGGCGAATTGGAATTTGGCGTTGCCCAATCTGACTGGCAGTACCACGCATACAACGGCACTTCCAAATTCGCCGACAACCCATTCCCCGACATCCGTGCAGTATTCTCTGTGCACCCTGAGCCGTTCACTGTGATCGCGCGCTCTGACGCGGGTGTGAACAGCTTTGCCGACCTAAAAGGCAAACGCGTCAACGTCGGCAACCCAGGTTCTGGCCAGCGCGCGACTATGGAAGTGGTGATGGATGCTTATGGCATTGGCATGGACGACTTTGCTCTGGCCACAGAGTACAAAGGGTCCGAGATGGCTAAGCAACTGTGTGATGGCAACATCGACGCGATGATCTACACCATTGGTCACCCTGCTGCGGCGATCAAAGAAGCCACCACAACATGTGATGCGACCCTTGTCAGCGTAACAGGCCCTGAAGTCGAAAAACTGGTAGCGGACAACCCGTTCTATCGTGTGGCAACCATTCCTGGTGGCATGTACAAAGGCACCGATGGCGACACCACAACATTTGGTGTTGGCGCAACCTTTGTAACCAGCGCAACCGTTCCTGACGAAGTTGTCTACATTGTAGCAAAATCCGTGATGGAAAATGTGGAAGACTTCCGCAAGTTGCACCCTGCGTTTGCTAACCTGGACCCAGCTGAAATGGTCGAAGATGGCCTCAGCGCGCCACTGCACCCAGGTGCCGAAAAAGCCTACATGGAGCTGGGCCTGAAGTAAGTTCAGCCTGAGTTTACAAGTATAGGAAGCGCCCCGAAATGCACTTCGGGGCGCTTTTCAACGAATGGGTTCAACGGGGAAAATTATGGCTCAAGATCATCAAAATGATGGCACCGCCAAAGCCGACGCACTTGTTGCAGAAGTCGATACTGGCGCACGCAACGCCGACGGTTTTCAAGGTCAATTGATCATCGCGATCTGCATTATCTGGTCGCTTTTTCAGCTTTATATCGCTTCAAAACTTCCGGGAGTTCTCGCGCAAACAACAGGATTTTCCGGATTTGCAAACATCGTGGGGCAAGCGCGTTACATTCACCTTGCCTTTGCGATCGCCTTGGCAATTCTCGCATTCCCGATGTTCAAATCGTCACCGCGCGATCGTATTCCGCTTTACGATTGGGCGCTGATTGCACTGGGTGTTGGCGCCTGCTTGTACCTCGTTGTGTTCCGCTATCAGATTGCGGACCGCCCAGGTCTTTGGACGACGACAGACATCACAATGTCTGCGATTGGCATGATGGTTTTGATGATCTGCGTGTATCGTTCGCTAGGTCTACCGCTCGTCATCATTGCAGGATCTTTTGTCCTTTTTGCCTTCTTTGGCGGAAATTCCGAGTGGGTGCGAGATATCACTAACTACGGTGGCGCATCGTTTTCCAAGGCGCTTGGGCATTACTGGATGCAGACCGAAGGTGTCTTTGGTGTGGCACTTGGTGTGTCTACCTCGATGATCTTCTTATTTGTGCTGTTTGGTGCTCTTCTTGATCGTGCTGGCGGTGGGAACTGGTTCATTAAAGTAGCAATTGCTCTGCTTGGCGCCCTGCGTGGCGGACCTGCGAAGGCCTCGGTTCTGAGTTCTATGATGACCGGCATGATTTCCGGCAGCTCGATTGCTAACACCGTGACCACCGGTACCTTCACAATTCCCTTGATGAAGCGCATCGGCTTCCCGGCTGAAAAAGCCGGTGCTGTCGAAGTTGCGTCCTCCACCAATGGCCAGCTGACTCCTCCTGTTATGGGGGCTGCGGCCTTCCTGATGGTGGAATATGTCAATATTCCCTACATCGACGTCGTCAAACATGCCTTCTTGCCGGCCGTCATTTCGTACATCGCTCTCTTGTATATTGTGCACCTTGAGGCGTTGAAAATGGAGATGAAAGGCCTCAAGAAAGCTGGCCGTCACATTGGCCCGATCATGATCATGGTCCTATTTTTGACAGGTTTTTTGGGGCTGGCTGCGATCACCTTCGTGATGATTGGAATTCGCAACTTACTTGATCCCATGATGGCTGACAGCATTTACGCAGCCGTTGTTTTACTGGCGATAATGTACCTGGCATTGTTGTACCTCGCGTCGAAATATCCCGACGTCGCAATGGATGATCCAAACGCACCTCTAGAGGCCCCTCGCCTAACGCCCACGCTTTTGGGCGGTGCTTACTACTCCTTGCCAATCTTTATCCTGGTTTGGAATTTGATGGTCAAAACGGAAACGTTGGACCGCCTGTCACCGGCGCTGTCTGCATTCTGGGCAACAATCTTTATGATCATCGTTGCTCTCACGCATCGTCCAATCAAAGCGTTTTTCCGCGGTGAAACCGCGCTAAACGTGGCCTTCTCAACGGGATGGTCTGACTTTGTGCAGGGGCTGATCATGGGCGCACGCAACATGATTGGCATTGGCGTCGCAACAGGCGCCGCTGGCATCATTGTTGGCACCATCAGCCTGACAGGTGCGCACCAAGTGATTGGTCAAGTGATCGAGGTTATCTCAGGTGGCAACTTGATCCTCCTGCTGGTTTTGGTTGCAATTTTGTCGTTGATCCTAGGCATGGGTTTGCCGACCACGGCGAACTACATCGTGGTGAGCTCTCTCATGGCCCCGGTCATCGTGAGCGTTGGTGCTCAGGCGGGCCTTGTTGTGCCATTGATCGCGGTGCACATGTTTGTGTTCTACTTTGGCATCCTCGCCGACGACACGCCTCCGGTTGGGCTTGCGGCTTATGCTGCGGCGGCGATCTCTCGTGGTGATCCAATCAAGACTGGTATCCAAGGCTTCGCTTACGACATTCGTACCGCCCTGCTGCCGTTCATGTTCATCTTCAACACAGATCTGCTGTTGATTGACGTGAGTTTGGGCAAAGCCATCTTGGTGTTCTTCATAAGTTTGATCGCGATGCTCATATTTGCAGCTGCAACTCAAGGATACTTCATAGCCAAATCCAAACGTTGGGAAAGTGTTGCGCTGCTCTTTATTGCGTTCATGCTGTTCCGCCCGGATTTCTTCCTGGATCTGGTGACTGAGAAGTACCAAAGCGTGACGGGCCCTGCGGCGGTGCAACTTGTTGGCGAACAGCCGGAAGGCAGCCTGATCCGCTTTAAGGTGGAAGGTCCTGACTTTGACACTGGAGATAATCGGGCCACAACCATCACCATGGTGTATCCCGGTGGTGAACCTGGTGAGGCAATGACAGAAAATGGCCTCGCGGTTTTGGAAGAAGATGGGAAATTGCTTCTCGAAGAACCTTTCCCAGGTTCGCCATACTTTGGTTCGCTTGGCACTGAGTATGACTACTACGGCGACAACCCCGTGGTGATTTCTCAAGTAGAAGTCGAAAATGAGCGCATGCCCAAAGAGCTGTTCTTCATTCCAGCATTGTTGCTGCTTGCCGGATTGATGCTGATTCAACGGCCTCGCGCCACGCAGCCTGCATTCTAGGGAGATGTGATATGTTTAAGACCCTACTACTGACTGTAGACGTGAATGACCTGAAAGGGTCTGAACGTCCTGCTGCGGTTGCCAAAACAATGGCGGAGCGTGACGATGCTGAGTTGCACATCATGAATGTCGTGCCAGACTACGGAATGTCGATTGTTGGTTCGTTTTTCAGCGCAGATCACAACAAGGCCATTCTTCAGGAAGCCAAGGTTGCCTTGGAAACTTGGGCAGGTGAGCGCTTCGCGGATTTACAGAAAGTGCGCCTGCACGTCGATCAAGGCACCATTTATGATCTGGTGCTGAAGGAAGCGGAAAATGTCTCTGCGGATGCGATTATCGTGGGCGCACATAAGTCACAGCTGAAAGACTATTTGATCGGCCCCAACGCTGCTCGAATATCGAGACATGCCAAACAATCGGTCTTTGTCGTACGCTGAAACCAAAGAAGCCCGTTTTTTGCGGGCTTCTTTTTTTGCCACTGATCAAAGCCTTGGGACGGACACGTCCCATTCTTTTTGAAAGACCACTTTCCCTCCCTCTTTGGCCTGTAAGTGGCCTTTGATGAAGAAACTGCCTGAATCAGCGCTCATATCCAGCTCAGCTTTGATCGCCACACCCCAATCCCCACGCGACATGTCACGTTCCCAAACAAAACTGGCAGTTGCAGAATTTGGATCAGTGTCGCCAATAGAAAACACTTCCCGGTGTTTCGTTCTGCTTTCCAGGCCAGTTTCCAAATCCCGCAAGCCCCCATCGTCGCTTTGAATTTCTTGGCGCGTCAAACGCTTGCCAATGTCGCGTATGACGCGCTTGCTCTCGTCGCCAACACTCAGTCGCTTTGTTGGCCGCGGGCGTGCCGACTTTGGCGGATCAAATCGCCACTCGTCGCCCTTTGACACATTTCGGATTGGAAGCTCAATTGCGCCCAAAACAACATCAAGTGTCGTCAGCTCCGATTCTGGCCACACAAAAGGCCAGTAGCTCGTCGACAGAGCAACACGTAACTTATGCCCTTGAGGGACGTGGTAGGCACATTGATCCAGAGAGACCACCGCATCGAAGTTTTCTCCTATAGGCACGTCAATGAGGGCTTCATGTCCTTCCCGGTGCCTGAGGTTCAGAAATCCGTGTGTAATCAGAGTACTCTCACCACATGGGTGCACATCACAGAGCCGAACCGCGATCTGTGCCTTGGGCGTGTTGGAGCGAAGTTTCACCCGTAGTCTTGGTGCGCCAACCAAGTCCAATGCTTCACGTATTGGGTCCCCATCAAAGCAACTGCTGCGTATGTCATCGCTCCTTTGATCGTCCGGCAACTCCCCCGGACCAAACCCGAAAGGAAAAAATTCCCCCGCAGCTTGCCCAACAGCTAACTCCGGCAGAACTTGCCGTTCTGCCGGCGCGAGAGTCTCCGAGAGAATCTCCCCATCCAAGTGAAGAGTCAGAACGCTCCCCTTGGAGCCAACTCCGTCCGCAATCCACCGCCCTGGACGAAGGTCATAGGTCACCTGGGGCGGCACACTGTCCATGAGCCAGCGACGCATGTCCGGCAAAGACGCAACTTCGTTCTCTTTGCCCTTTAGCCAATGGTCCCACCACAAAAGCAATTCCCCTAAGAAATCAATCTGAGGACCCGGAACGGCAAAATGCGGGTATTTGTGGTTCCAAGGCCCGATGAGTCCTTTTACCGGAGACGCCAGATTTTCGACCAAATGGGAAATGGTATTTCGATACCCATCATGCCAACCGCCAACACTTAAAACGGCTGCTTGGATTGCGCTGTAGTCCTCACAAACCGATCCGTGCTTCCAATAAGCATCCCGATTTTGGTGCTTTGCCCAAGTTTCGGCTAAAAACGGAGTATTCTTTAACCGGTTCAGCCACATCTCACGCCATTGAGGCCCAACTATCTGTGGATCTGGCGGCAGGGCAAACCACCCCAAAACGGTCGCCGCCCAAGCCGGATTTTCTCCGAGCATGACGCCACCTTTGTAATGAATGTCATCAGCAAATCGATCCACAGTCGAACACAGGCTGGCGATGGCTTTTAAAGCTGGAGGCGCAAGAGCCGCAATTTGCAGCCCGTTGAAACCACCCCAACTGATGCCCATCATTCCGACATTGCCGTTGCACCATGATTGCCGTGACAGCCATTCTATGACGGCAATCCCATCATCCAATTCTTGTGGCGAGTATTCGTCTTCGAACAGGCCTTCGCTATCGCCGCAGCCGCGCATGTCTACGCGCACACAAACATAGCCATGGCCCGCGAGGTAAGGATGTGTCAGCGCATCTCTTTCGGCGGTGCCATCACGCTTACGATACGGGAGGTACTCCAAGATTGCGGGAACTGGCTCGGCCGTCTTGGGCAGCCACATGCGCGCAGACAACCGCACACCATCCGGCATTTCGATCCAAACGTGAGGATCTTCCTGAACCTCAAATGGAAACTCATCGACAATCTGCATTGGTCCCTCCCTGCACTGCTGCCACATTGCAGGGTTTGCGACCGGTTTGTCAGAAAAACTATTCCAAAAATGCGCGTATTGCTTGGCGCGCCCGTTCACGTTTCTCCTGGCACCTGTAGTCAGACACAAAACGTCGAAACAGTTGCTCACCCAAAAAGAATGGCAAAGCCGTGCGGCGTTCGCCTTCAGGGACCACGTCAATTGACAAAAACGCACGCCAATCATCTTGCGCAATGCCAAACCGAGTTTTGCCAGAACTCTCAGGCGCGACCAATTGCAAATCTACGAGATATTGCGCGGCAGCGCGTGACACCGACGTCCAATGTGCCCCCCCGATGTTAACCCCACATAGGGTGCTGTCTTTGAACACAAGGTTTTCAGCCGAAAACCAAGCTTGCCCGTGAATTTGCGTGATTTCCATGCCCTTGATCAGGCGAGCGCGTTTGGTCAAATTTGACAGCAGCCCTTCTAACAAGGCGCAATCCTCATCGTCTTCGATATTGTCCAAAGACCACTCTTTTAGAATCTTCAGGCGGAACAGCGATGCCAGTTCCGTCTGCTTGATACGCCCCTGGGTTGCTTCGTCTAGCCACTCTGCGCCCATGCGTACAAACTTTGACCGACGAGGACCCGAGGCCCCTGCAATCTTTTGCACTAAAGGCACACCCGGCGCTTGGGTCACGCACAAGACGCCATACTCTTCGTAAGCAAAAATGGCTTTTTCAGCGGTGAGATGGTCTGAGACCATGGTGTCTTGCAAGTGGCGTAACTCAGCCGCGCGCGCGCTTACGTCCTGCTGGCCTTCTGCAGATAAGTACCGACAAACACGCACCTTCCGGTCGCCGATTGCCCCGATGAATTCATGATAGTCATCGTCGATAACCAAACTGCGCCGAAGTTTCACAGATTTTGCTTCAGCAAGTCCCCGGAACAACTGTTGTGTTTCGGCGACCGCCTGTTTGTTCTTGGGCCCTGCCTGGTCCTCCGATGTCGTGCCACGGATCCCCCGAAGCCCTAGCCGATCCTCGGTGAACCCCATCGTCTCAAAAACCTGAAGAAGTTTATCTTCTAATAGCCAATCCTCGACGGACACGGCGTAATTTGAAAAATACCAGTGCAAATACTTCGCGTAATCATGTTGGCTGGCCAGAGCTGCACTCAACGCAGTTGGAAAGCCGCCGGGATCGCGGACGGTTTCAGCAACATGGTGGAAATCAGATTTTCCGAATAGGATCGCTGGCTTTTTATGCAAAAACCCTTCAATGGCAACCGCGGAATTGTAGCTGACGGTGGCAGAACATTGACGCAGAATGTCATGTATATTGGCGTCGGTTGGCTCCACCGCCAACCCGTCCTGTAGGAGATTTAAGATCAGTTGAGCATCGTCAAGCTGTTTGCTTACAGGGTGCGCTTTCACCACCACAGCTCGCCCGCCGGCGTTCTCCGCCACTGTGCGAAGCAACGTTTCGTTGTCGCAATAAGCAGTGCCCTGCCGGTGGGGGTTATCGCCCTGAAGAAAGACGGCAATACACCCGTCAGGGATTTCCGTGGCTTCGTCTTTTGGACCATAACGTGACCGACGTTTTTTCACCAAGCGGTCATGCAATCCTCGGAATTTCGAATTGGCGAGTACAGCATTCACCTCAGCTTCAGAAAACTTGGCGTCACCGGCCATGCTTTCCGCCAACACACCTTGCGGGTCGAGATGGAAATAAGGTGGTAAATAAGCTAATGCCGTGTTCAGAGCGTTGCCTTGCTTGACCATGCCGTTTTCAACGACATGTAAGTTCTCAGCTTCCAAACGGTCGAACCAATCCGTCCGTTCCTTCGACCGCAGCGTTTCGTGACGACGGCGCACTTCGACCTCGCCTCCTCGAGAGACAATCAACGCATGAATCTTATGAAAAAGTGCCAGATGGGTCAGTTCCAGATAATTCTCACGGAACTGCTTGGGCAGATGAAACACAACCTTGGCGGCCAAAACTGCCTCCATAAACAAAAGCCATATCTCATACGAACCTGACGAACGGTGGTGTCCACTCCACATTCCTTGAGGCGGCACCGCAGACAATATGCAAATCAAAATGCAGCGGGCATTATTAGGGGGGCTGATCGCCCCCCATTTTCCTGCCTGTCCGTAGGTCGCTTCGCTGATTGTAATGGTGTTGGGGCGAAAGAGACGTTGCTTAGACTATACGTGTCCCGATTCGAATCAGTCAACCGGATGATTTGACCTCAGCCCCCACCTCCATAGCTACTCCGACTTAGGAGTTTTCTCGGAGCACTGCACCAGCAAGATAAAGCGATCCACAAATCAATATGCGGCTTTCAGGTGACTTGGACACCACGTCTTGCAGCGCCTCTAGGACACTGGCACTCTCGACGGCCTGCATACCCGCCTGCCGTGCAGATTTCGCCGTTTCAGAGGCCGGAAGCGTGTTGCTTTCTCCGGGAATAGACACAGCAGTCAAACTTTCGGCGATCTGCGCGAGAGGTGTCAGATACCCAAGGATGTCTTTGGTGTTCAACATGCCACAGACGAGATGGGTCGGCCGCTTTGGCAACGTTGAGATGACATCCGCCAGCGCCTTGCCAGCAGCCGCGTTATGCCCTCCGTCGAGCCACACCTCTGCGCCATCCGCAGCTTCGAACAGTGGCCCGTCTTTCAGTCGTTGCATACGGGCGGGCCAGGAGACGTTCGTCATTGCTGCTTCGCAAGCCGCCTCGTCTGCATCTAAGTGGCGCAATGCCGCCAAGGCAGCACCCGCATTTTGCACCTGGTGCGCACCAGCCAAAGCAGGGAGAGGAAGATCCAGCAATCCGCGTTCATCTTGGAAAACGAGACGCCCGCGTTCTTCAGACACGTGCCAGTGCTGACCGTAGGCAATCAATGGCGCACCAATACGCATCGCGGCGCGTTCAATCACGTCCATGGCCTCGACGGGCTGCGGGCCAACGACACAAGGAACACCACGCTTAATAATTCCTGCTTTTTCCGCCGCAATCTCCGCAACCGTCTCCCCTAAAAACTGCTCATGGTCTTTGGAAACAGGTGTGATGACGGTCAATTCGGGGGCGGTGATCACATTGGTCGCATCCAAGCGCCCCCCCAAACCAACCTCCAGCAACGTGTAGTCGGCAGACGTGCGTGAAAACGCCAGAATGGCGGCACACGTGGTGATCTCAAAGTAGGTGATGTTCTGTCTGTCGTTGGCTTCCCAACACTCGTCCAAAACCGCCGCTAAATGCGCTTCATCAATAAGCTCCCCCGCCAAGCGGATGCGTTCATGAAACCGCGCCAAGTGCGGGCTGGTATAGGCATGAACCTTGTCCCCCCTACCTTCAAGGCCAGCGCGGACCATAGCCTGCGTGCTGCCTTTGCCATTTGTCCCTGCCAGATGCACAACCGGAGCCATCTTTTTTTGAGGGTTGCCCAGAGCGTCCAAAAGGCGCCACATGCGATCCAAGGTCAGATCAATGATTTTTGGGTGAAGCGCCATCATACGGGCGAGGATTGTGTCCGACGTATCGTATTGAGCGACCATGAAGCACTCCATCTAAAAGGGGGGCTATTAAACAAAACGGGCCCTCGGTTTATGTTCCGAAAGCCCATTTCTCTCGACGCATAAGCGACTGATTTATTCCGTTTTCGCCTCTTCGGGTTTTTCTTCCGGAGTCTTAGGCGAGGTTTCCTCTTTCTGAGGAGCAGGCAGGTCACCGGCCACTGCAGGAGGCATACCCATTAGCATTCGGATAATCGACACCAATTCGGCTTTGAGTTCGGTTCGCTTTGTCACGCGATCAAGCATGCCGTGGTCCAGCAAATACTCGGCGCGCTGGAAACCTTCAGGCAATTTTTCTCCGATGGTCTGCTGAATCACCCGAGGACCAGCAAAACAGATTAGCGCGTTGGGTTCGGAAATCTGAACATCACCCAGCATGGCATAAGACGCCGTTACTCCACCGGTTGTCGGGTGTGTCAGGACAACAATATACGGCAAACCTGCTTCTTTGAGCATCTGCACCGCAACGGTTGTGCGGGGCATCTGCATCAAAGAAAGAATGCCTTCCTGCATCCGAGCACCACCGGCTGCCGAGAACAACACCAATGGGCGCTTCAGGGCGATGGCACGCTCCGCAGCTGCAATGATCGCATTGCCGACATACATGCCCATGGAGCCGCCCATAAAGGAGAAGTCCTGGCACGCGGCCACAATTGGGGTTCGACCAATATCACCTTCTGCCACCAACATGGCTTCTGCCTCGCCCGTCTTTTTCTGCGCGGCCTTCATGCGTTCTGGATATTTTTTCTGATCCCGGAACTGCAGAGGATCAGCGACTGGTTCTGGTACATCCACCTCGACAAACACACCACCGTCAAACAATGCCTCAAACCGATCCCGCGGGGAAATCGACATATGATGGTCACATTGCGTGCAAACGTTTTGGTTGCCCTTCAGCTCGCGGTGAAACAACATCGTCCCGCATTCGTCGCATTTGGTCCAGAGATTGTCTGGAACTTCTCTGCGAGAAAAGATCGAGTTGATCCGCGGACGGACGTAGTTGGTGATCCAGTTCATGTGATCAGTGTCCTCTGGTTCCAATCTCGGATGAGATAAGACGCTACGTCAGAAAATGCAATCTCAGTCATGCTCCAGTAGCACCCCCAAATCCCTTTTTTGGCACCGTTAAAATGTACATTTCATCTCCAATCACAGCCGAAGTGCTACATTTACGGGACAGACACAGGGCAACACACTGAGAATTCATGGGGATTGGCCTGAATGGACATTTGTCCTATCGCAACCATTTCGCTAAATAATCATAACGAAGGCCGCAGATCGTTTCGCCGCCAGCAACAATGAGACATGGTTCCAAGGCAAATGGCAAAAAGCAGACGTTTTTTTCAGCAGGCGCTTCAAAGCGGATTGTCCAAGTATTGGGCGCGTAATGCACGCAAGGCCTCTGAAGCGGATATTGCCACCTTACGGGCGCAACGGCGCAGAGCCAGAACCCTTCGTCAATATCTGGATACTGTGATTGCGGTTTCCGAAAGCCGTTTGGCTTTGCCCATCATTGGCTCAAACGCCTTTCCCAAGCCCCATGGGACAGATTGGTCGTGGCGCCCGGCTCTTTGGCGGGAGCCTATTCCTGCTAAAGGCCGCGCCGCGGTGGAAAACAAAGAAATGCTGGGCGAGGAAGTCACACTCTTTCATGACTGTCGCATATCTGAGCTCACCCTGCGACAGCTCAGAAACCACAGGGAAAAAGACCTTGCGCCGTTTGGCCTGCGCATGGATGTTTTTCGGTTTGACGGCTCCTTTCTATCTCTGGTTATCGACATGCCGCAGGAAGCGGTTTCTGGCCTTAAGCGGGAACATGTTGTGCGCATGGACACGATTGTTGAGATGGAGAAGCCGCTCGAAATTTTTGCCCGTTTGAACATTCGTCATGGCCCCAACACAGAGCAAATCGTGCGGGAACTGCCGCTCCAGGCTGAAGACATTCGTGTCGAGTTTGATCTGGCCTATTCAAACCTCAACGAAAAGAGGGTCGAAAAAATGTGGATCGACCTGATCTTTGAGGGCCCCGAGATGAACCAAGTTGTCCTGAGGGACGTTACCTTCTCCCGCCGTCCACGGGCTGAGTTCTAAAACAAACACAAAGGGATGGCCGCATGACCGAACTAACGCTGACAAAAACCCGCCTATTTGAGGGTACTTGGGAAGGGGCTCTTAAGTGTTCAGAAGACACCAGTGCAAAGCCGCAAGTTGACGTCACTTACTTAGGTGAGCCGATTCAGGATGTGTCGGTTGAACCAGCGGAAGATATTGGCCTCTGGCGACTGCGTTTCCCTATCCCAAAGGAAAGCATCTCAGACGGCGTTCAAACTGTTGTCATCGCCGATCACACTACGGGTAAGCGGCTCGACACCGTCAGCTTTATTGCCGGCGAAGCCTTGGCGGGAGACCTGCGTGCGGAAATCGACCTCCTTCGCGCGGAATTGGACATGTTGAAGCGGGCGTTTAGGCGCCATTGCGTTGAAACGATGTGACCATCTGGCAGGCTTGTTCTTCGCCCAACCACATGCCAGTTTGCGCCGAGCAACGAGAGCAACACCATGACCCCAGACACACTTGCGATGAGCCAACACGACCAGCTGTTGTGGGGATCGGTTGTTCTTAGCGTTTGTGCACTCATTCATGTCGGCCTACTGGCCGCGATGATTGAGGTACTGGCTCATATTGGCCGTTGGGTCAAAAACCGATCTCGCATGTTTAGAACAACTGTTGTTGTTGGTGCGGCCTTTGTCATGATCGTAAGTTCACACACCATTCAGGTTTGGTTCTGGGCGGCGGTACTGCTTCACATGAATGCCTTTGATTACCTTTACGACGCACTTTATTTCTCACTCGTGACCTATACGACCGTGGGATATGGCGACGTTGTTTTGCCTGTCGAATTCCGGGTTTTTGGCGCGTTCGGCGGGGTAACAGGCATTCTTTGTTTTGGTATTTCCACTGCCTTCCTAGTGTCTCTCATCAACAAATTGCTTCCAAAGTCGCTGGAGTAAAGGCTGCCAACCCCAGTTCGCAATTGCTTTCTGGAAACACTCGCCTATTTTCTAGCGCATGATGAAAATTGCATACACCATGGCGCATGGGCGCGGAGAGTTGGACCTACTATTATCCGATTTGGCGGAGCGCCTAGAAGCACGCGGCCTTAAGACCCGCGGGATTGTACAGACCAATACTGAGTGCGGTGCCACGCATGGGTGTGACATGGATGTACGTATCTTGCCGGATGGCCCGACCATTCGCATTTCGCAGAATTTAGGAAAAGACGCTCAAGGTTGTCGACTTGATCCGGACGCAATGGCAACCGCGATCACAGCAGTTGGACAATCGATGCAAGCCGATTTTGACGTTTTCCTGCTCAACAAGTTTGGCAAACAGGAAACGGAAGGCGGAGGGTTTCGGGACTTGTTGGCAGACGCCTTGGAAAAAGACGCGACGGTTATTGCGGGCACAAATCCTTTAAACTCTGAGGTGTTTGAGGAGTTTTCGGGCGGTATGGCAACCAACGTGCCCGCCGACATCGAATCCCTCTTGGCCTGGTATGACCAAGTGAACCAATAGGCCGGTGTCAGGCGACTTCTTCACTTTCAATCTCTTCTAACCAAGGGATTTCACCATCATTGGTTAGAAGAATTGCCACAGGTCTGGTCGCACGGAAAAACGACATGATGGTCATAATTCCGGAGGTCAGAATGACAGATAATATGGCACCAATCAGCCCCCAAACTGCGGCCCAGGACGCCAAAGACACCATCACAATCACCGGGCTCAAGTTCATGGAGCGTCCCATAAGACGCGGCTCCCAGAAATAGCCAACACCAAATTGCGCACCACACAGCGCGGCAAACAACAGCGCCACATCCATGTTAAGCCCCCAGTCACCAACGGCAAAAAGCATGGGCAGCGCCATCGCAATCCAAGACCCGACGTAAGGGATGTAATTAAAGATTGCAGTGGTCACGGCAAAGAAGGCCGCAAATTCAAGCCCGAAGAACAGAAAAATCACCCAGCACAGCACACCAAGCACCACGTTAATCAAGGTCTTGGTGGTGAAATACGTGCCAATTTGCGCGGTGATCAGATCAATGGTTTGCCAAACATTGGACTGCGACTGCTGATCCGGAACAATCGCGGCGACCTTTTTTGGAATACTATCCCGCTCAATCAGGAACAAGATGGCGTAAAGGAAAACCAGCGCCAGGTAACCCGCTGAATAACTGACCGAATTCACCGTCATGCGGATGAGCCGTTGAATGTCGATATTGTCAAAAAACAGCCGATCCAATGATTGCCAGGTCAGTTCAAATTCCACATCAAAGCGGGCGGCAACCTCTGAGGATGTATGAGACAGGCGCTCCAAGTACCCTGGCATTGCCCGGACCACCGGATCCAAGTTTCTGGCAAAAAAACTGATCAGACCAGCAAGCACAATAAATAGCACTACGGTTGTCAGCATCATGCGCAGCCAATCTGGTACATATTGTGAATAAAGTGGGATGCGGCCCATGAAGCGGGAAATGCCGTCCATCAGAAAGGCCAGCAACGCCCCCAACACAATGGGTACAAGGATAGCTTGAGCGGCATTTAGAAACCAGCCAGTGGCAATAGCGGCCAAAATAGCAAGGCTAAGTGTAGCCACGCGCAGGGATGCGTTAATCTGTGACACCGGTGATTTACTCCTTGCACGTCAGCATCATCCTACCGTTCAGGCAGGCAGGGGCAAGCTGAGAAAAATCTCCTAGAAAAGTGCTCGGCGAATGAGGTTAAGGGAGGCAATCAGCAACACCACAAGTGTCATGCGTTGGAACATTTTCTGGTCAATACGATCCGAAACCTTCGTCCCCAACCACACACCCAACATGGCGGGCAAAACCAGAAAAACCGACAATGGCGCGGTTTTGACGTTCAGCACACCAGAGCCCAAGTGAGCCAGCAAAAGGGCCACCGCGCCCAGGCCATAGATTACACCCTGAATTCTGATTTGCTCCGTCTTTTCCGTGCCAATCGCCGTTAAATATGAAACCGTGGGAGGGCCCCATACACCTGACACACCACCAATTGCGCCCGCAAATGCGCCAACAGTAACTTCACCTCGCGCAGTGGGTTTTGAGATGCGCAGCGGACGGCCAAGCAGTTGCAGCACAACAAACACGGCAACTGGCGCGCCAATCATGACCAACAATACATTTTCTGGCACCCAACGGACGAACTGGGCACTGACTACCATGACGATGCCCCCCGAAATCAGGAAGCGCCGGAAACGCATTAGGGATTGCAACGCCGCCGTTGCGCCATGCCTGAAGGCTTGGAAGCCATTGCTGGCCAATGTTGGGAAAATAAGACCAGCCAGGGCAATTTCGGGAGAAAGAAATGTACTTAGCCCTGAAATCAAAACCATAGGCATGCCAAAGCCCACCATGCCCTTGATAATCCCGGCGAGTAACGCAACGCTCGCACAGAAAACCAACGCTTGAGGTGTATAAGTCAAAAATAGAGAATCCATACCCCGCTATAGGCCCCTAACCACACACCCTGCAAAGACTTCGCGCGAAACAAACAACCAAATGATGTGGGGTTTTGGTATTTTTGTTGCGCTGCACCTGCAAAGTGATTATGTCACGGTGCAGCATTAGAGGGTTTTTGACGTATGGCGCATGATGGACAGGACTTGGCGATGACAAACTCAGTGATTCTTCCTGATCTTCTGAAATTGACCGGTGCAGCCGTTGCGCCGGTGGAAAGCATCTTGGAGACCGCAATTGCGCGGGTGAAAGAGACTGTCTCCGAAGAGGGTCGCGTTTCCGGAAAGCTCATCGAGCAAAATCAAACAGCGGCCCATGGCCTTAGCTGGTTGGCCACTTATGCCCAGTCGCTGAAGCAAATGCAGGCCTGGGCTGAAAAATTGAACGGCGAAGGCAAATTTGGCGAGATCGAACAGATCATCCACCAAATCGCCTTTGGTGAGTACCTCTGGCAGGTCTATGGCGGCATTCCGATGAGCCAAGGCGAAATTGTGCGCCTTCAAGATCTTGGCCTGACGCAGGATGAGACCCGCGGTCTGATGGCGCCAGAGGTCATGACTCTTTGTGACAAGGGCAACTCTCAAGCCGCCCGCATGCGCCTTGTAGAACTGATGCAAGAGCAGGCGGCAAACATCACAGTGGGTCAAACAGGCCTTGATGAAGAGCTAGAGATGATCCGCGAACAGTTCCGCCGGTTTGCTGTGGATCGTGTAGAACCAAACGCCCATGAGTGGCACCTCAAAGATGAGCTCATTCCAATGGAAATCATTGAAGAGCTTGCGGAAATGGGTGTGTTTGGCCTGACCATTCCGGAAGAATACGGCGGCTTTGGCCTCTCCAAGGCTTCCATGGTGGTTGTCTCTGAGGAATTGTCACGTGGCTATATTGGTGTAGGCTCTCTGGGCACCCGTTCTGAAATCGCGGCGGAGCTGATCCTCTGTGGTGGTACGGAAGAGCAGAAACAGCAGTGGCTGCCCAAACTCTCCAGTGCGGAAATTTTGCCGACGGCCGTCTTTACAGAGCCAAACACTGGCTCCGATCTTGGCTCTTTGCGCACACGCGCGGTGAAGACCGAAGATGGCAACTGGGACGTAACAGGCAACAAAACCTGGATCACCCATGCGGCCCGCACCCAAGTGATGACGCTTCTGGCTCGTACCAATCCGGATTCGACGGACCATCGCGGGCTGTCGATGTTTCTGGCTGAAAAAACACCTGGCTCTGAAGAAGATCCCTTCCCAACCGAAGGCATGACCGGTGGTGAAATTGAAGTGCTCGGCTATCGCGGCATGAAGGAATATGAGCTGGCTTTCGACGGCTTCAAAGTCAAAGGTGAGAACCTTTTGGGCGGTGAAGAAGGTAAAGGTTTCAAACAGTTGATGGAAACCTTCGAGTCGGCCCGCATTCAAACAGCGGCGCGCGCGATTGGTGTTGCGCAGTCCGCGCTGGATGTGGGGATGCAATATGGCATCGACCGCAAGCAATTTGGCAAGTCATTGATCAATTTCCCACGCGTGGCTGGCAAGCTGGCCATGATGGCCGTGGAAATTATGATCGCCCGCCAACTGACCTACTTCTCCGCTTGGGAGAAAGATCACGGCCATCGCTGTGACCTTGAGGCTGGTATGGCGAAGCTTCTGGGCGCTCGAGTGGCCTGGGCGGCTGCGGATAATGCCCTGCAAATTCATGGTGGTAACGGCTTTGCGTTGGAATACAGCGTGAGCCGCATCCTGTGTGACGCGCGCATCCTCAACATCTTTGAAGGCGCGGCGGAGATTCAGGCGCAGGTGATTGCGAGACGTTTGCTGAGCTGACACCCGCTCTCAGTTAGACAGCAGACATTGCGCGGCTCCTTCGGGGGCCGCGTTTTTTTTGACATGTGTTAACTGGGGAGCGGCGGCCAAAATCCGCCGAAATCTGCGTCTGTATCGCGTCGGTATCGCGTCTGTTTTGCGGAGGTGCGCAATTCGGGGCAGACTGTTCCGGGAAATATGAACGCAACGTGCGCTGTTGCGGTGAATTTAAACCACATCATGCGCCCAAAGACCCATTGGAAGGGAACCCAAATGCGCTGTATCACCATCACATATGACTACGACGGGGACGACATGGTGTGGGTGGCCACCTGTGAGGCCTTCATCAATGCGGTGGGCAATGACCCGGACGCTCAGGGGTTCTCCTACCAAGTGGCCGTGGCCGACAATGGCGTGACGCGCATTCATTGGGGACGCTGGGACAGCGACGCCACGCTGAAACACGTTCAAAGCCAAGAATATTTCGCCACCTTCGCGGCTCGCGTGAAAGAGTTTGCTGACGGCGCGCCAAATGCGGTGGTCGCGACGCTGCGCGACCACACCAGCAATTGGTAATAGTTTAGGCCGTTACTGTGCGGGGTGCGGGTGCTTTATCCGCACGAACGCCCATTGCAATTACGGCTGAGATCAATCCGAAAATGATCCATTGCGGCATGACCGTGAGGTTGCCAAGCAACACCACGCCGTAGCCGATGAAGAGTCCAACAAACCCAAGCTGTGTCGCGATCATCAACCAGGCCATTGGGGCATTGGGATTGCGTGCGAGCCAAACACAGCCCGCGCCAAATACCAACAACATCACCGTCACTGCGTGCCACACCACCGCCCCAACTGCGCGGACGGCCGGGTGCAGGTCGCTCTCCTGGATCGGCACGTGTATTTCCGGACCGCCCAGAAATACATGCACGCCGGTTGTCACAAAAAACAGCCCGGCTGCGGTCATCATCCACTTGTTCATCGCATTCTCCAATACCCATACGCTATCGTATGGACAGGGGTGACTCCAATGCTTGCGAGAGTCAATACGGTGCCGTATGTTCAAGCATGGCAAAACGACTTTCAAAAGACGACTGGATCAAAGCAGGCTTTCTGGCTTTGACGGAAGCGGGCCCCAAGGCCCTCAAGGCAGAACCACTGGCGCGGCGTCTGGAAACGACAAAGGGTTCATTTTATTGGCACTTTGACGATGTCCCGGCTTTTCACACAGCGATGATGGCGACGTGGGAAACCCGTGCTTTTGCTGAGATCGTCACGCTGGTTGACCAGCAAGGAACGGCAGTGCGTAAATTGCGCGAATTGGTGCAAATTGCCGCAGCCGGACCTCCAGAAGATTTTGGCGGCATAGCAGCGGAACCTTCGATCCGAGCCTGGGCACGCGACAACACAGATGTCGCCAGAGCTGTTGCACAGGTCGACACCAAGCGAATGGCCTATGTGCAGGGATTGTTTGAGGAGCTTGGATTGCGCAATCCGGAGTTGACGCGTGTGTTTTATGCCGCCTTTGTAGGTATGGAAGAGCTTTCCACACATGACGGGATCACAAATGGCCCGGCGCTGGGAACTTTGGTTGATTTGATTTTGGCATTACATGAGGCAGACGGATGAAATTCGGTTTTTTGGCGATGACAGCACTGTTGGGATTGGTCGCGTGCGATCCTTCTGAAACGGTTACCAAATATGGCGGCATGGACTACGACTGGCAATTGACCGAGGTTGACGGCGCACCTGTAAACTATTCGGCCGTGGTTGCGTTTGGCCCACACGGCAGCGTCAATGGCATGGGGCCGTGCAATGGATTTTCCGGCTCACAAAACAAACCGTACCCATGGATCGCGATTCAAATCCACTTTGTTGAAGAGCTGTACTGCTCCGGCATCGACAATGAGGAAGCCTTTTTGGCATCGTTAGTGGAAATGACTGTGGTGGAAGTGTCTGGCGACAGCTTGGTAATGAGCAATGACGCTGGACGCGAGATGGCGTTTAAGGGGCATTAAGCCTCCGCCTAAAGAGGTCCACAAAACGGTCGCGCGCCTCTGGCAAAGGCTTGCCGCCAAGGTCCGGGGCCAGCTTCTCGGACAAAAAATATCCTGTCGTTGAAAACGCTTGAAGGATTTCACCGTCAGGAGCATCGCCTTCTCCACGCAGAATTGGCGGCAGTGGCAGCAAACGGTCAGCCCACGCCCCCGCCCCCTTTGAGGACACCGCCCGACCGGATTTTGGTGATACGTAGATCAGATCTTGGGTGCTGCCCGTGACAGCGCATTCGGTGAGATCGAGACCATATCCAAGCTCTGTCAAAAGCGCCATTTCCCACTGCAAATAAGCAAGTGGCCAAAGGTCGTTTTGCCCTAGGAGATCAAGCAGCTGACTGCTTTTCGCATAAAGCTCTGGGTGCGGTTCACGATCTGGCAAACAGAAGGCCAGCAAGGCTGTCACGGAATTGAGGCCTGCAAGCGCAAACCTGTCGGATAGGGCGGCAGCGCGCGATCGCATAGGTTCAACGGTGAAGCTGCCAATGTGATCTGCCAATCGCGCCCGCCATGACAAATCAAGCTGCCCACCTGGCTGAAGGATTGGGGTCATCTTTCGACTCACGCCGCCACGAACCACACCGGAGTGGCGACCATGCTCCGCCGCAAACACCTCCAGGATCACCGAGGTTTCGCCGTGTTTGCGTGTGCTAAGCACAAAGCCCTGATCGCGCCAATCCATGGCCTCTCCTTTGGGCGTAGAAAAGCCTGCAAACCCAAGAAAGGGAAGAGGTTTCTTGGTATCAGTCCGAGAGGCCGGGCTCGTCCAAGAGATGGCGGCCTTGTCGGTCTTCCACCTCGATCACCCAAACATCAGTGTCAAAACTGCGTTGCCGAGCCAGGGCAGCATCGACCTCGGGCTCATCACCTTCTGCGAGAACAACCCATTGGCGATCTCCGGTCATAAGATCAAAACTACGCTGAAAAACAATGGCTTTACCGTCCAATGTATTGAGTTTCACCAATACCGCCCCGGCAGTGTTATCACCATGCGCCACCACAAATGCGGGTATATCTGCCAGGCGTAAACGAGCCAAATAGGCGTGCACCCAAAACTCCGCTGTTAACCGCATGACAACTCATTAAACCCATGGTAGTAGTCCACACCCGCCTTGCGGGTAATTGGTATGCAAGGACTTTGAACAATGCGCCCGGAACTCAGAATTCCATGGACGGTGCGGCTTATGTTTTTGGCCGCTTTGATACTCATTGGCCTTGAGGCCGGAGGAATGATTCCGTCCGAAAAAGTGCCAGCAAACCACATCGCTATTGCGTTGTTTGCTGTGGCGGCCGTGATCTGGGGCCTTTTGGCCGTCATGCGTTTCCGTCGCTGAACTTAAGCCCCATTTCGGAATAACGCTCTTTCTCTTCGAGCCAGTTCGGACGAACTTTTACCTGCAAGAACAGGTGGATACGACGCCCCATAAACTCCTCAAGCTCTTCACGTGCGGCCTTTGAGACGGCTTTGATGGTCTCGCCTTTGTTGCCCAGCACGATGCCTTTGTGACCGTCGCGCATGACATAGATCATCTGATCCACTCGGGCGGATCCGTCTTTGCGCTCATCCCAGCTCTCGGTTTCCACCGTCATCTGGTAGGGCAGCTCTTGATGCAGGCGCAGGGTCAGCTTTTCGCGAGTGATCTCAGCGGCAATCATGCGCATTGGCAGATCAGCAATCTGATCCTCAGGGTAGAGCCACGGACCTTCGGGCAGCTCTTGCGCCAGCCATTTGCGAAGATCCGCGCAACCAAAGCCTTTTTCTGCCGAGATCATAAAGGTCTCGATAAAGGGATAGCGTTGGTTCAGATCTTGGGTCAGCGCCAGAAGCACGTCTGATTTCACGCGGTCAATTTTGTTGATTGCCAATGCGACGCGGCGGCCTTCGCCAAACTCTTGCAAACGCTCGAGAATGGCCTCAACACCTTTGGTCACACCACGGTGGGCCTCAACCATCATCACGATAACATCGGCATCTGCCGCGCCTCCCCATGCCGCAGCCACCATGGCGCGGTCCAATCGACGGCGTGGGGCAAACAGACCTGGTGTGTCCACAAACACCAGCTGGCTCTCGCCTTCCATGGCCACACCACGGATGCGGGAGCGGGTGGTTTGCACCTTATGCGTCACGATCGAGACCTTTGCCCCCACCATTTGGTTGGTGAGCGTGGATTTGCCCGCGTTGGGCTCTCCGATCAGGGCAACGAATCCGGCGCGT
>NZ_CAJXIV010000018.1 GCF_913054185.1 uncultured Shimia sp. | reverse complement strand
AATCTGGATGCGCTGACTTATGCTGCCTGTCTCAACAATGTCTCCTCAGTGGCGGACAATCCACTGTACGCCTTTGAGCACGCGGACATTCGCGACGCAGATGCTCTGGCACGGATTTTTGCGGATCATCAACCAGATGCCGTGATGCATTTGGCGGCGGAAAGCCATGTGGACCGGTCTATTGATGGCCCCGGCGCGTTTATCGACACCAATGTGACCGGCACTTACACCTTGTTGGAGGCCGCTCGAGGCTACTGGCAATCCAACGGCAAACCGGACGGTTTTCGCTTCCACCACATTTCCACAGATGAGGTCTATGGCACGTTGCAGGATGACGGCCAGTTCACCGAGGACACGCCCTATGCACCCAATTCGCCTTATGCCGCGTCCAAAGCCAGTAGCGACCACTTGGTCCGCGCGTGGGGCGAAACCTATCAGCTGCCATTTGTCATCACCAACTGCTCCAACAACTACGGCCCGTTTCATTTCCCGGAAAAACTGATCCCCGTGGTCATCTTGAATGCGCTCGCGGGCAAGGACATCCCGGTCTACGGACAAGGCTTGAACGTTCGGGATTGGCTTTATGTCGAAGACCACGCCGACGCGCTTTTGACCGTGTTGGAGAAAAGCGAAAACGGCCGGACCTACAACATTGGCGGCGAAAACGAGGCCCGTAACATTGATCTTGTGGAAAGCATCTGTGCGATTTTGGATCGCCTGCGCCCTGCTGATCGACCCTATTCCAGCCAAATACGCAACGTGCAGGATCGTCCGGGACATGATTATCGCTATGCCATTGACCCCACGCGACTCCGCGAAGAGTTGGGCTGGCGCCCGTCTGTGACGCTGCAGCAGGGCTTGGAGAAAACCGTGCAATGGTATCTGGAGAATCCAGATTGGTGGCAGGCGTTGCAGGCGCGTGATGGCGTCGGCCTCCGGCTTGGCACATCAAAAGGGGCATAACCGCGTGTCGCTTGAGATCGGATAGGAATGACGATGAAGGTTTTGGTGTTTGGAAAAACCGGGCAGGTGGCACGGGAGTTACAGGCTTTGTCTGGCGCCGAGGTTCAGATTGAGGCGTTAAGCCGTGCTGAGGCAGATCTGCAAAATCCGTCCCAATGTGCCGAGCGAATTCAGGCAACAGACGCGGATGTCGTGATCAACGCGGCGGCTTATACAGCCGTGGATCAGGCTGAAACAGAGCCTTATGTTGCCGAAACCATCAACGCAACGTCCCCCGGCGCCATGGCCAAAGCTGCCGCCGCGCGAAACCTTCCATTCCTGCATATTTCCACCGACTATGTGTTTGACGGGTCAGGGGATGCGCCACATGTATCGAGCGATCTGACGGACCCAATCAACGTTTATGGCCGCAGTAAACTGGCGGGCGAAGAGGCTGTGCGGGCCGCAGGTGGCAAACATGTGATCCTGCGCACCAGCTGGGTATTTTCTGCGCATGGGGCCAACTTTGTAAAATCCATGCTGCGCCTGAGTGAGAGCCGCGATGCCCTCTCCATTGTGGCGGATCAACACGGTGGCCCAACCCCTGCTGGCGACATCGCCGCGACATTGCTCACCATCGCGCGGGGCCTTTTGGCGGGGAAACCCGGTGGTACCTATCACTATGCGGGCACTCCCACGACCACATGGGCGGATTTTGCCCGCGCCATTTTCCAATCTACCAACCGCATGGTTTCCGTGACCAACATCCCCAGCAGCGGCTTTCCCTCCCCGGCAAAACGCCCGCTCAATTCCCGACTGGATTGCGCCACGCTTCTGTCGGATTTTGGCATTACACCTCCTGATTGGCAGGCGGGGCTCACCCGTGTGATCACGCAATTGGAGCGGAGCGACATATGACGGCACGCAAAGGCATCATTCTGGCAGGCGGCACCGGTTCGCGGCTGTATCCAATCACCATTGGCATCTCCAAGCAGCTTCTGCCGATCTATGACAAGCCGATGATCTACTATCCGTTGTCTGTGCTGATGCTGGCCGGAATCCGCGAGATCGCCATCATCACCACGCCGCAAGATCAGGCGCAATTCAAACGCACCTTGGGGGATGGCCATCAGTGGGGCCTCAGCCTCACCTACATCGAACAGCCCAGCCCGGACGGTTTGGCGCAAGCGTACCTTTTGGCCGAAGATTTCCTGAATGGTGCCCCAAGCGCCATGGTGTTGGGGGACAACATTTTTTTTGGCCACGGTCTGCCGGAACAACTCGCCACCGCTGAAGCACGCACAACAGGCGGCACGGTGTTTGGCTACCGTGTTGCTGACCCGGAGCGCTACGGCGTGGTTGACTTTGACAGCACCGGAGCCGCCCGTCGCATCATCGAAAAGCCCACCAAGGCCCCGTCTCCCTATGCGGTCACCGGCCTCTATTTCCTGGATGGCACTGCCTCAGAGCGTGCCCGCACCGTGAAACCCTCCGCGCGTGGCGAGCTCGAAATCACCACGTTGCTGGAAACCTACCTCACCGATGGTGCCTTACAAGTGGAGCTCATGGGGCGCGGCTACGCCTGGCTCGACACCGGCACCCATGCCAGCCTTCTGGATGCGGGCAATTTTGTGCGCACCCTGTCAGACCGCCAGGGGCAGCAGGTAGGCAGCCCTGAAGAGATCGCCTGGAGCAAAGGTTGGATCAGCGACGCTGAGCTGCGCACCCGAGCAGATATGCTGGGCAAGTCCGGCTACGGGGCTTATCTTTCCGCGCTTCTGACGGAAAAATAGGCTCTAAACCAGCCAAAACTAGCTCTCCGCCAAATCTTTCAACTCATAGATCAGGTTCAACGCCTCACGTGGGCTGAGCGTATCTGGCGCCACATCCGCGAGCTTTTCCTGTAACGGAGATGGCCCACTTGGTGCCGTAGCCACCGGCGGAGGTGCAGCGGCAAACAATGGCAGATCGTCAATCAACGCCTTCTGTGCCTTGCCTTCCCGCTCGCCTTTTTCAAGCGCGTCCAAAACCACACGAGCGCGATCGACCACAGCCGCTGGCAAGCCTGCCAGCTGCGCCACTTGCACACCGTAGCTGCGATCCGCCGCGCCCTGCGTGACCTCATGCAGGAAGATCACTTCGCCTTCCCACTCCCGCACGGTTACGGTGGCGTTGTCCACGCCTGCCATCTTCCCGGAGAGCTGAGTCATCTCGTGGTAATGGGTGGCAAACAAGGCCCGCGATTGGTTTACATCATGCAGATGTTCCAGCGTGGCCCAGGCAATCGACAAGCCATCGTAAGTTGCGGTCCCACGACCAATCTCATCCAAAATGACCAAAGCGCGGTCATCCGCTTGATTGAGAATGGCGGCGGTTTCCACCATTTCGACCATAAATGTCGAGCGTCCACGGGCGAGGTCATCACTCGCGCCAACACGGCTGAACAGCTGGCTTACTAGTCCAATTCGGGCGCGGTCTGCGGGTACAAAGCTGCCCATCTGCGCCAGCAAAGCGATCAGCGCATTCTGGCGCAAAAAGGTCGATTTACCCGCCATGTTGGGACCGGTCAAAAGCCAGATGCTCGCAGCATCGCCACCTGACAGATCGCAATCATTGGCCACAAACGGATCACCGGATTTGCGCAGCGCCGCTTCAACCACCGGATGCCGCCCACCTTCGATGGCAAAGTCCAAGCTCTCGTTCACCTCGGGGCGGGTCCAATTTTCATTGGCTGCCAATTCCGCCAAAGCCGCCGCCAAATCAAATTCCGCCAGCGCTTTTGAGGCCGCCGCAACTTGCCCCGCTTGGTCCAAAATGGCGCCTTTTAGGCTGTCATAGAGCCGCTTTTCAATCTCTAGCGCCCGATTGCCGGCGTTTAAGATCTTGGTTTCCATCTCGCTCAGCTCAACGGTGGTGAACCGCACTTGATTGGCCGTGGTTTGGCGATGGATGAAGGTCTCATTCAAAGGCGGCGACATCATCGCATCTGCGTGTTTTGCCGTGGTCTCGATGAAATAGCCCAACACATTGTTGTGCTTGATCTTCAGCGCTGAAATCCCGGTTTGCTCAGAGTACTGCGCCTGCATGCTGGCAATCACGCCGCGGCCTTCGTCGCGCAACTCCCGGCTTTCATCCAAGTCAGGATCATATCCCGGCGCAATAAATCCGCCATCGCGCGCCAGCAAAGGTGGTTCCGCGATCAGCGCCTCTTCCAGCAGGGTCAACAGCGCATCATGCCCGCGCAGCGCGTCACGTGCCGCGTTCAGATCTTCTGACAATTCGCCAGCATAAGCGCGCTCCGCCAGTTCGCCCGCTTGCCCCAAACCATTGCGTACCGCAGCCAAATCCCGTGGCCCGCCGCGATCCAGCGAAAGGCGTGATAGCGCCCGATCCAAATCCGGCACTTTGCGCAAGGCGTCTCGCAGGTCTGCAGCCTCACTGCGATACTCCGCCATGTAAGACACGCTGTCCAACCGTCCGCGTATGGCAGCGAGACGCAGGGAAGGCGAAGACAGCCGCTGCTCCAAAAGGCGCGCGCCGCTTGCGGTCACGGTGCGGTCGATGGTGGCCAAAAGCGACCCAGCCCGACCGCCAGACAGGCTGGCCGTCAACTCTAAATTGCGGCGCGTGGCAGCATCAATCTGCATCACCCCTTGCGTAGCTTCTCGCAGTGGCGGTTGCAGCAACGGCAGTTTGCCTTTTTGGGTCAGCTCCAGGTAATCCACGATGGCGCCCAGCGCGCCAGCTTCGGCGCGGCCAAAAGTGCCAAAAGCCTCAAGCGAGGAGGCTTTGAACAGTGCGGACACCCGCTTTTCTGCCGAAACAGAGTCGAAACTTCCGCGCGATACGGCGGTCAGTGGCACACCCATGTCCTCGACTACAGCCGCCAATTCTGCTTCAGTGCCTTCCGCAATCAGCAGCTCACTTGGTGCCAACCGCGCCAACTCTGGGCCCAACCGCACCGGGCTTAGTGGCATCACATGTAACGCACCGGTGGAAATATCCGCCCAAGCCAAGGCCGCCTCATCGCGCACCACCGCATAAGCCCCAAGAAAGTTGTGTCGCCGTGCATCGAGCAGACTGTCTTCGGTCAATGTGCCCGGCGTCACCAGCCGCACCACATCGCGTTTCACAACTGCTTTGTAGCCGCGCTTCTTGGCTTCCGCCGGGCTCTCAAGCTGCTCGCAGACCGCGACGCGAAAGCCTTTGCGAATGAGCGTCAGGAAATAGCCTTCGGCCGCGTGATGTGGCACACCACACATCGGAATATCATTGCCGTCATGTTTGCCACGTTTGGTGAGCGCAATATCAAGCGCCTCTGCCGCCGCCACCGCGTCGTCAAAGAACATCTCGTAGAAATCGCCCATTCGGTAGAACAATATCGCATCCGGATACTGCGCCTTGAGCTCCAGGTATTGCGCCATCATCGGCGTGACGCTTGGCTTATCGCCTTTCACTGCTCAGACCCCCCAAGGTTTGGTTCCCACCAGATAGCAAACCCCATCCCCTATCGGAAAGCGCAAAACGTGTTTTATGGTGATTGGGCATAGACAAGAGACCTCAGAATTGATCACTTGGTCAAAATTGAGAAAAAAACGGGTTCCCATGGCGATCTACAACCTCGGCAGCATCAACGCAGATTACTTTTATCACGTGCCACACCTTCCCGGCCCGGGCGAAACCCTGGCTGCCACCAGCATGTCCCGAGGCTTGGGCGGCAAAGGCGCCAATATGAGCGTCGCCGCCGCCCGTGCCGGCGCGCATACCGCCCACATCGGTGCCGTTGGGGAGGACGGAAAATGGGCGATTGATCGGCTGACCGAATTTGGCGTGGACACCCGTCACATCACCAATCTTGCTGACAGCCCCATGGGGCAGGCTCTGATCTATGTGGATGATGCGGGGGAAAACAGCATTGTGCTTTTGAACGGCGCCAACTTCCAAATCCCCAATCAAACCATCGCGGGCGCGCTGTCTGAGGCTTCCCCCGGTGACACGCTGTTGATGCAAAATGAGACTCTAAATCAGCTCGAAGCGGCCAAAATGGCCCGCAGTCTCGATCTCTACATCGCCTATGCTGCCGCGCCGTTTGATGCCGCCGCCGCCACCTCTGTGCTTCCCTATTTGGATTTTCTCATCCTCAACGAAATCGAAGCGACGCAGCTGCAAGAGGCCACTGGCAAAACGCCAGAGTCGTTGGGCATCACCGATGTGATTATCACTCTGGGGGGGCAAGGCGCCCGCTGGATCAACAACGGCACCTCGCGCGACTTCCCAGCCATGCTTGTCACCCCGGTTGATACCACTGGCGCGGGCGACACGTTCACCGGATACGTGCTGGCCGCCCGCGATCGCGGATTGCCGATGGAGCAATGCATCAGTCTGGCCATGCGGGCTGCGGCGTTGATGGTCACCCGTCAAGGCACCGCTGATGTGATTCCAGACCTAAAAGACGTCGACGAGGCCCGCTTCTAAACGCACCCTCGTCATTCTCATTCCGGAAATGTGCTGGGGGAGTCACTGCGTGCTGTGACAGGGGCAACGCCCCCTAACCTCAGTGGCCGATAAACGGGGCATCTGATCCCCAAAGCGCCTTCACCCGCGCATCCCGACCACAGGCCTTGCGATAGCGCTTATAGGCCTCGCTCTGTTTCTTTGGGCCAAAGCGGGTCAGCACAATCTTGGAGCCTTTGTAATAATCCTGATGATAGGCCTCTGCTTTGTAGAACTTCCCTTCTCTCAGGATCGGCGTCACGATTGTCTGCCCCAGCTGAGCCTGTGCCTTGGCTTTGGCGCTGTCCGCGAGACCCTGTTCCACCTTATTGGCCACAAAAATGGCGGAGCGGTAGCTGTCACCACGATCACAAAACTGTCCGCCGGCATCGGTTGGATCCACCGAGCGGAAAAACAGGTCCAACAGGGTTTCCCGCGTTACAGTATCCGGATCAAAGGTGATTTTCACCGCCTCATAGTGTCCGGACCCGCCCTTGGTCACATCTTTGTAGCTTGGGTTTTTTGTCGACCCGCCAGTGTAGCCAGAGACCACGCCGCGCACACCGGGCACGCTTTCGAAGTCACTTTCCACACACCAAAAGCAGCCACCCGCCACGACCAGCGTGTCGGTTCCCATTGCTTGGGCGCGGTGGCCGTGTGCCAATCCACCCAGCAAAATAAATATGGTCAAAGCCAAGGTCTTCAGATTCTGAAATCTTGTCATAGCGACGCTCCTTCTTGTCGCCATCTTTTCCGCAACCCTTCCTGCGGCTCAATCCCTTGAAACCACATGTCACAGCTTGGTGAAATAAGGTGATGAGCGGTTACAGCAACCACTTTGTGCGGCCGGGGCGATAAACCGGGGCCACCCGCCGAAACACCGTCGCCACGGTCAGACGCTGATCAAACCCCAACGTACGCCGCTTCGAATAGAGCAGATCCAACCGCGCCTTACGCGGCACACAGCGCCGCTCATACACCGCCTCGGTTTCCTCTGCTGTTTCACAATCCTCCAGCAGTTGTTCTTCTGTCCGGTGGTAGATCAACGTCGCCAATCCGGTCACACCCGGCCGATCTTTAAGCACCTCGGCATAAAGCGTGGGAAACCGCTCCACATAACGCCGCAGAGGCGGGCGCGGCCCCACAAAACTGATGTCGCCTTTCAGAATATTGAACAGCTGCGGTAGCTCATCCAACCGGTAGCGCCGCAAAAACTTGCCTGTCCTGGTGATCCGATGGCTCTTATCCCCACCGGACACGCCACTGTCCTGATCGACGTTTTTCATGGTGCGGAATTTGTAGAGCTTGAATCCCTGCTTTGGCGTTTTCATGCGCTCCGACACATACAGGATTGGCCGCCCATCCCGGACCAGGATCATCACCGCCACAATCAGCATCACCGGCCACAGGATCATCAGCAGGAACAGCACCCAGCCAAGGTCCATCATCCGCCGCCCAAACGTGGTGCCGTGCCCGATCATGCCTGTGCCTCTGTCAACCTGCGCCATTCCGCGATCATCTCTTGTGGCGGTATCACAAGCGTTTGCCCCGTCAAGCGCCGAAGCCGCGCCATCGACATGGACACCTCCGCCACCGCCGTTTCCGGCGCTGGGCGCCACACAAACGGACATTGTGCAGCTTCAAGCAACTCATGCATGGCGACAGGGTTGGAGGCAGCCACGTTCACAATGTCTGGCATCGTATTTGTGGACAGCAGGCTGGCGACCGTTTTCCAAATCACAGTGGGCGTGGCGTAGCTGCGGATTGGGCTTTGGCCAATGTCAAAGGCATCCAGTGTCACTGGTTGACCGCTCTGGATCGCACGAAACAAGCTGTCTGCTCCGACGACATTTGCCAAGCGCAAGACAGCGGAGTCTGGCTCAGTCGATTGACCTGAAATGTCTGATAACAGACTCTGTTCCATCTCAATCTTGGCCACACCATAGGCATTCACCGGCGCCAATGCGCTTGCTTCCGTCGCCTCTCTTGCGGGGCCATAGACCGCGCTGCTGGAACAATGCAGTACACGCGCCGCGCCGCTAGCCCCTGCGATCGCAACGGCCCTATGCGCCAGCATGATGTTGTTGGCCAAATCCCCTTTGCCCGGAACCACGCCCCATAAGGCCAGCACCGCATCGGCTTTTGGTGGCGGACCGGCCGAGTAGACCCAATCCACACCCGCGTCCGCTGTCCGTCCGCCCCAAACAACTTTCCGTCCAGAGAGTACATCGGGCGCGGCAGTCAGGCACGCCTGCAGCAATCGCCCAAGCTTTCCGGTGCTGCCCAGCACCAATAGGGTTTTTGAGGGAGAAGACGGCACAGCGGCCAGGTTGGTCACGGAAGTCAAAAGTCAAAAGTCCAAATCAATTGCACCCCCTAAAGTGCCGCCACGACACCTGCTGTCAACCACGTGAAACGTATCCAATATGTAAAATTCAGCTTGGAAACCCCGTGTGACACAGATAGCGTCCCGTGACTTTGCCACAGGGAGCGCTCCATGACAGACCACGTCACCACCCACCAGGCCGCCGAAGATGCCCGCAACGAAGAGATCAAGATTTGGCTCAACGGCCGTGTTGTGCCCAAGGCAGAGGCAGTGGTGTCGGTCTATGACAGCGGCTTTATGCTGGGGGACGGTGTGTGGGAAGGTCTGCGCCTTTATGACGGCCACTGGGCGTTCCTGGATGAGCATATGGACCGCTTGTTTGAGGCCGCCAAAGCCATCGATCTGGACATCGGTATGGACCAAGCCGGCGTGATTGCCGCCTTGGAGGCCACCCGCGCCGCCAACGGCATGACCACCGACGCCCACGCCCGTCTGATGGTCACACGCGGTGTGAAAACCCGCCCGTTTCAGCACCCGTCGCTGAGTCAGCAAGGCCCGACTGTCACCATCATCATGGAGCATTCCAAACCGTCAATCCCGCGCCCGATCCGACTGGCGACGGTGCCGCATATTCGCGGCTTGCCAATGACCCAAGACCCGAAATTAAACTCCCACTCGAAACTCAACTGCATCCTTGCTTGTATCGCGGCAGAGAAAGCCAGTGCGGATGAGGCGCTGATGCTCGACATCAATGGCTTTGTGAATACCACCAACGCCTGCAATTTCTTCATTGTGCGCAAGGGCGCGGTTTGGACCTCTACCGGCGACTACTGCATGAACGGCATCACCCGCCAAAAGGTGATTGATGTCTGCCGCGCCGACGGCATCCCGGTTTTTGAGCGCAACTATTCCCTAGTGGACACCTACGGCGCGGATGAGGCGTTCCTCACCGGCACTTTTGGCGCACAGACCCCGGTCAGCGAGATTGACGGGCGACCTATTGGCACCGGCGAAATGGGCGAGATGACCAAGCACATCCGCAGTCTCTACAAAGACCTCGTCGTGCAAGACGCCAAGCCGTAATCCCGAAATTCGCACTGTCGCGATACAGCCGCGATACCGACGCAAAACCGATAGGAGTTTGCCCCGTGAAAATTGCCATGTGGAGCGGCCCCCGCAACCTCTCAACCGCCATGATGTACGCCTTTGGCAACCGTGCCGATTGCGCTGTGGTGGACGAGCCTTTCTACGCCGCTTACCTCGCCATGACCGGGTTGGAGCACCCGATGGGCGAAGAGATTTTGGCGTCCCAAGATCAAGACCCAGCCAATGTGGTTGCTGACCTTATTGGCACCAACCCCGGCGGCAAGTCTCACTTCTATCAAAAACACATGACGCAGCACATGATTGCCGGCGTTCCGCGCGGCTGGATGCGTGAGGTCACCAATGTCTTTCTGCTGCGCCACCCCGCCCGTGTGATTGCGTCTTATGCCGACAAACGCGAGAATCCCACGCTCACGGACATTGGCTTTCCACAGCAGGCGGAACTGATGAAATTGGTTTCCAATTGGGGCCAGACACCGATCGTGATCGACAGTCACGATATCCGCGATGATCCCCATGAGATGTTGGAGAAACTCTGTGATGCCATTGGGTTGGGATTTGATGACGCCATGTTGTCTTGGCCCAAAGGCGGCCACAAAGACGACGGCGCATGGGCACCGCATTGGTACAGCGCGGTTTGGAACTCTACCGGATTTGCCGGCGCCGAAGGCCCGCTTCCTGAGGTGCCAGACACCTTACAGCCTGTCCTGCAGGCGGCGCTTCCCCTTTATGAAGAGATGAAAGCGCATAAGCTGTAAGGCAAAAGGCGGGGTGATCCCCGCCTTGTTGTCTTAGGTCAGCAGCTGGCCCAGTTTCATCGCTGTGCCCATATCACCCGACACTTTGAGTTTGCCCAGCATCAGCGCGGTGGTCGGTTTCAAATCACCTGCCAGCAGCTTCACCAGATTGTCTTCGGAAATCGACACGGTGCAGTCTGTCTCGCGGTCTTCCTGCGTGGCAGTGTTGTCCGCCAGCACAACAACCCCGGCATCGCCGCAGTCAAATTTCAATGAACCGTCAAACGTCCGGTCTTTCAGCCCCTCGGCCATTTGAGCCGCGATTTGTGCCAACATGTGATCTTCCCTAAGTAACCAATTCACCCAAGTGGTTGCAGCCAACCCTCGGTGACGCAAGGGTTACGTGGGGCCACTTAACGAACCGTTAAAACTCCCGCCAAGCGCGACATTCAAATCAACAAAATCAACTGCCCTGTTGCGCAAATCCAAGGCAGCCTGATTTTCAGTGTCCAAAAAGGCGCGCTCCGCATCCAAAACCTGAAGGAAAGAGGCTTGTCCGGAGGCATAAGCCTTGCGCGCCAAACGCAACACCTCCGCCGCTGCTTCTACCGCCTTTTTGGACAGCTCCACTGCGCGTGTGTTTTCGCGCAAGGCAAAAAGCGAACTGCGCACCTCTTCCACAGCCAGCACAACCTCTTTCTCCCAAGCGGCTTTGCGTTCCGCCACCAGGCCTTTGGCGGTTTCCACTTTGCCGCGCCGCACTGGTAGATCGTACCAGGGAATGTCCAAATCGATGCGCAAGAAGGCCGCCAAGGGATCAAATCCCGAGCTACCGCCAGACACATTGATGTTCCCGGTCAACCCAAGGCTGGGATATAGATCCGCCTCCGCCACCCCAACCAAGGCCACTGCTTCAGCCAGTTTTTTCTCGGCATAGACCACATCCGGCCGGTTGCGCAGCAGATCCGCAGGCACTCCGGTTGAGACAACACTGGTTTTAGGGCTCGGTTGCGGCGCTCGAACATCCAGATCGTCGCGTTCTGCCAGCTCCGTGCTGCCGACCAAGGCGGTGACACGATTGACCATGCGCACAAACAATATGCGCGCGTCTGGCACAGCAGAGCTTGTGCGCAACACCAGCGCATTGGCCTGCGCCACATCCAATTCGGTTGCGCCGCCTTCCTTTGCCAAAGACTTGGTGGCTTTGAGTGTTTCTTCGCGACTGGCCAACACCCGGTGCAAGATCCGTGCCAATTCCTGTGCATAGCGCATGTCTGTATAAGCGGTGACCACCTCATCGACATAAAGCAGCGTCCAGACATCCAGATCAGCATAGCTGGCTTCCAGTCGTGCAAAAGCCGCCTCTTTCTCCCGTTGCAGTTTGCCAAACAGGTCCAGCTTCCACTTGGCTTCGGCCCGCACAAATCCCGAGGTTTCAGCGGCATCTCCGCCGCCGCCACTTCGCCTGACTTCACTTACCCGACTGGAGCCGCCAATCGGAAAGCCTGCAGAGGCCAAAATACCCTGCGATTGCTGAATACGGGCTGCAATCCGTTGAATGTCTTTGTTGTTCTCCAGTCCGTAGCCCACGATGGTGTTCAGCAAGGAGTCGTTGAACGACGTCCACCATTTGGCATCATGTTTGCGCACGCCACCGGACGGCTGTTGCTTCAGGAAGCTTTTGGCAAGTTTGGTCTCGGGCCGTTCATATTCCGGCCCGGCCGGCGCAATGGCGCAGCCGGACAGCAATCCAAGCATCATGCTGCGTCGTGTCAGACTGCCTATTAAAGCTCTGCTCATCTTGTTCCTGCGGCGCCGTTGTTGCGATGCCTTATGTTTTTTGAGCGGCTGCTTCTGCCGCTGTTTCATGGGCCAGTGGTTCGTCCCACGCGACTTCCGAAATCTTCAACTCCGGCGTGTCTGTTTCATAGTTGGGCGTCATGATCTGAACGCTGTTTTCATTAAACACATCGGTGATGTTTTTGTGTAGTTCACTTAACAACAGGGGCAGGGAGCTACCCCGCGTAGTAAAGGCGTTGATCTGATAATTGGTGGCAAAGTCCAACAAACCAGTCACCAAAACAAAAGGCGCAGGGGTATTTTTCAAGCCTTTGGTGCGCCGTGCCGCCTCAATCAGCATGGCCTCCACCTTCTTGCGGGGCTCTTCATACCCAATGCCAACGGTTGTGTGCAGTAGTAGACCCTTGCCATCAATCTTCGAGGAGTAGTTGATCACCTCGGAAGACAACAACGTGGCATTTGGGATTGAGATCAGCTCATTTTTCACCGACCGCAGATACGTCTCCATCAACCGGATTTGCATGACATCGCCGTAGTGATCCCCCACCCGAATGCGATCGCCAACGTTCATCGAGCGCTTGTAGAGCACAAACAGCCCGGCCAACACGTTGGAGATCACCGAGTTTGAGCCAAGTGAGACCATCACACCGACCAGAATGGTGAGCCCCTGGAAGGCTGCGGAATCCGATCCTGGAATATAAGGGAAGCAAATCACCGCGGCTGTGAGAATGATCCCGCCCCGGATCAGGTTGTAGGTCGGCCAGACCCAATGATCCTCAAATGTCTTGAGTTCGATCACCCCTTTGTCGACGCTTTCAAAAAACAGATACACAGCTTTGATCATCCACCGAGCAATGGCGGCGATGATCACGATTGTGATCAAATTGGGCATGTAGCTGACAAAGCCCATCATCAATTCAAGAATCGGGTCGGTTACATAGCGGATCAGCAGCGCCGCGACTGGTCGCGTGTTGGGGAAAGAGTGCAGCACAAACGACAGGTAGTAATAAAAGCCCGTGAACAGCGTGATATCCACCAGCAGACGAATGAGGAATTTGGAGATATTTGACACCGCTTGGCTCTGCACGATGTCCCCGGTTGCTTCTTGGAGCCCGCGCGTACGGTGCTCGACGATGCCAGCCAGCAGGCGTGGAACCCGCTTTCTCAGCCAAAAAAGGATACCGCAATAGAGGGCAAAAATCGCCGACCAGGCCAGCGCCGTCAGCGTGCTGTGAGAAAACGCTTCATCAGTTCGGTTGGCGCGGTAGGTTAAGATGGCCGCTTCAATCGCTTCGGCGTGCAGGGAGGCGAGCACTGCCAATTCCATCTGTTCGTAATCTGCATCCGCCTGCGTGGTTACGCTGACCATCACGCCATCGGCAAAAATTGTCTGGCCCAGTTCACCGCGTTCAACGCCCATGACCACAGTTGTGGCTTCACTGCGCTCTGCCACATCGACAATCCGTTTGGCGACCAGCGCCGCGCGCTCCTCCGCGGGCAGGGCAGTGGACCCTCGGACCGCAAACAGCTGCTCGCCGTCCACTTCAACAGCTTGCACAAAGACGTCATCATCAACCGCTGGTGGGCCAGAATCCTCGACGACTTCTTCTTGCGCCCAGGCAAACCCAACGCTCAACAGAAAGACCGCAAATATGCGCAAAAAATATGTGAGTGTCCCCATCCAACTGCCTCCCCGGCGCAGTCACGTTCCTGTCAAAACGTCTTTCGGAAACGCTAGCCGTCATCCTGCCCATCTCAAAGGGTTTTTTCGGATCAGCAAATGGGAGACACAAAAAAGCCCGCCAAATTGGGCGGGCTTTTTCGAAATAGGTTTGCTTACTTGCCGGTGCGTTTGTTGCGCATCGCAATCAATTTTAGGCGCAGTGCTTGCAGCTGGATGAAGCCGGCCGCGTCTTTCTGATCGTAGGCACCCGCGTCGTCTTCAAACGTCACATGCTCCTCAGAATAGAGCGAGTGGTCAGACCAGCGGCCCACGGTGGTGGCGCTGCCTTTATAAAGCTTCACCCGCACGGTGCCGGTGACATGCTCTTGCGACTTGTCGATCGCCGCCTGCAGCATTTCGCGCTCAGGCGAATACCAGAAGCCGTTGTAGATCAGCTCTGCATATTTCGGCATCAGCTCATCTTTCAGGTGCATCTCGCCCCGGTCCATGGTGATGGATTCGATGCCACGGTGCGCCTCAAGCAACACAGTGCCGCCGGGTGTTTCGTAGATGCCACGCGATTTCATGCCAACAAACCGACCCTCAACAAGGTCCAACCGGCCAATGCCGTGCTTGCCGCCGTATTCGTTCAGCTTGGTCAGCATGGTTGCCGGGCTCATCGCCTCGCCATTGATGCTGACCGGATCACCTTTTTCGAATCCAATTTCAATGAATTCCGGCTCGTTTGGCGCATCCTCAGGGTGCACGGTGCGCTGATAGACATAATCCGGCGCAGCAACAGCCGGATCTTCCAGCACTTTGCCTTCAGAGGACGTGTGCAGCAAGTTGGCGTCTACAGAGAACGGCGCCTCACCACGTTTGTCTTTAGCAACCGGGATCTGGTTCTGTTCGGCAAATTCCAGCAGCTTGGTGCGCGAGGACAGGTCCCATTCCCGCCAAGGCGCAATCACCTTGATGTCAGGGTTGAGCGCATAGGCCGCCAGCTCAAACCGCACCTGATCGTTGCCTTTGCCGGTTGCGCCATGCGCTACGGCATCTGCGCCCGTCGCTTCGGCAATCTCAACCAGACGTTTGGAAATCAACGGACGCGCAATTGACGTGCCCAGCAGGTACAGACCTTCATAGACCGCATTGGCGCGGAACATCGGGAAGACAAAGTCGCGCACAAACTCTTCTCGCACATCTTCGATGTAGATGTTCTCTGGTTTGATGCCCAGCAGTTCTGCCTTCGCACGGGCGGGTTCAAGCTCTTCGCCCTGACCCAAATCCGCGGTGAAGGTCACCACCTCACAGCCATATTCGGTTTGCAGCCATTTCAGGATGATCGAGGTGTCCAGGCCACCGGAATAGGCCAACACAACTTTCTTCGGAGCCGACATGTTACTTCCCTTCGTCCATATATCGCCTGCGCGATACCGGTTTTTGTGCCCATGGGCAAGGTGAGCGGATCGCTGCACTTGCTTTTGTTGGATGAAGTCTGCCAGATGCGGGCGAAATTCGACAAAAACACTATCTTTAAGAGGTACTCACATGCAGGGTTGGAAATTGTTCACACATGCGCTGCGCATGATATTTGGCAATTGGCTTGAGGTTCTGCGTATTTTTCTGGTGCCAGCGGCAATCGGTATTGTTCTAGGCGTCGGACTGTTTGTTGGGTTGTTTAGTATGTTTGAACCAAGATTGAACAACAGCAACGATGCCGTTTTCCCGGTAGGCCTTGGGGTGCTTTGCTTTGTTGTGCTTTATGCCGGTATTTTCGCTTGGTGCGTCGTGGCATGGCATCGATTTGTGTTGCTTGAAGAACATCCACAAGGCTGGCTGCCCCGGTTTCACACTGACCGCATTCTGTCCTACTGCTGGCAAGTTCTCAAACTCACCCTTGTTTTTTTGGTTGTCTTGATATCAGTCGGTTTTCTGGCCGTGTTTCTTCTGCAAGCAAGCATCGTCATCGGCTTACTTGTTGGCATTCCCGTCTACTTGCTGCTCATAGTGTTCTGCATCCGACTGAGCCCAACTTTGCCCGCGGCTGCAATTGGTCAGCCAATTACACTCAACGACGCGCTTGAGAAGACCAAGGGACATGCGGGCACTCTCATCGTACTCTTTCTGTCGATGATTGGGTTTCAGGTGCTCTTGCAACTCCCGGTTTTCCTCACATCGACTTTCGTGCCAATCATCAGTGGAGTTCTCTCGCTTTGTGCCAGCATTCTGGCGTCTTTGTTGAACATCAGCGTGCTGACCACGCTACATGGATATTTTATCGAAGGCCGACCCATCGACTGATCTAGGACCTTCCCCTTGCCAAACCCTCCGGCTTCGGCCACTCAGGGCACATGAGCGAATTTCGTAAATGTGCCCGCACTGCCGAAGCCGCCATGCGCAGCGTTTTCCCCGCCACGCCTCTGCAGCTGAATGCCCACCTCTCCGCCCGTTTTGGTGCCGATATCTGGCTCAAACGCGAAGACCTCACACCTGTGCGGTCTTACAAGCTGCGCGGGGCGTTTAATGCCATGCGCAAAGTACGCAAAGAGAACCCGGAGCACCGCATCTTTGTCTGCGCAAGCGCGGGCAACCACGCTCAGGGTGTGGCCTATATGTGCAAGCATTTTGACGTGATGGGCGTGATCTTCATGCCGGTCACTACCCCTCAACAGAAGATCTTCAAGACGCAGGTGTTTGGCGGCGACAACGTCGAAATCCGCCTGGTGGGCGACTATTTTGACGACACGTTGGCGGCTGCGCAAACCTATTGCGCTGAAGTTGACGCGGCTTTCCTGTCTCCGTTTGACGACGAAGACGTGATTGAAGGCCAAGCGTCGGTGGCCGTGGAAATTGAAGACCAACTTGGCCGCGTGCCAGACCATATTATTCTCCCTGTGGGCGGGGGTGGCCTGTCGTCTGGCGTTTACAGCTACTTTGAGGATGCGCTGGGCTACACATTGGTGGAGCCAGAAGGCGGCATGAGTCTCGCCGCGGCCTTAGAGGCTGGTGAACCAACCACCTTGGCGCATGTCGACAGCTTTGTGGACGGGGCCGCGGTGGCCCGCATCGGCGACAAAACCTTTGCCCGTCTTGCCAGCATGGACCCGCAAATTGTGGTGTCCGCATCCGAGGACCGCATCTGCGCCACCATGCTGGAGATGTTGAATGTCGAAGGTATCGTGCTTGAGCCCGCCGGCGCCTTGGCCGTGGACGCGCTTGTTGATGTGGCGGATCAGATCAAAGGCAAAACTGTGGTTTGCGTGACTTCGGGCGGCAACTTCGATTTTGAACGTTTGCCTGAGGTCAAAGAACGGGCGCAGCGCTATTCCGGTGTGAAAAAATACTTCATTCTGCGCATGCCTCAGCGTCCAGGAGCCCTGCGTGATTTTTTGGAAACTTTGGGTCCAGAAGACGACATCGCGCGCTTTGAGTATCTTAAGAAATCAGCCCGCAATTTTGGATCGGTTCTGATTGGTATTGAAACTAAGTCGCCGCAGAACTTTGAGGCGTTGTTTGAGCGGATCGAAGCCGCCGGCATGACCTTTACCGACATCACCAATGACGAAACGCTGGGACAATTTGTACTTTAGCGCTACCGCATCGCACCCTTTGGATGCCACCGGCGGCCAACCCTGAGTCAAAAGAAACAAAGACCGGCCTAAGCGGAAGCTTAGGTCGATCACTGAGGCTCTAGGATCGGAGCGTGCCGTATCTGGCAATATCAGGGGGCTCTCTTTCAGGCGGCGGCGAGTTTTTGCGCAAACACGCCTTTGCTGTCTTCAAAAGATGTGAGGATCGCAGGAACATCCACCGTGTCGCCTTTTCCGGCGGCCGCGGCCGCTTCGCCTGCTTGGCAAAGTTGCGAAAACGTCCGAAACCCAAGGTTCAATGCGCCGCCTTTAAGGAAATGCAGGTCCGCTTCGAGGTTGGAGATATCTGGATTGTCACGCAGTCGGGAAATCACTTCCTCAACTTCGTCAAGAAAAAGCTCTACCACTTCGCCAAAATCTTCTGCGCCGATTTCGTCGCGCAGTTCTTCCACTCGTTCCCAGTCAATCATGGGCATTTCCTCATTATTCACCCCTACACAGTGGCAGAAAAGTGTTAACAAATCCTAGACGATAAAATTTGAACTATCTCATTTTTACTTTTGACGGCATGTTAAGTAGCAAGACCATAGTTATGTTACGAAAGAAGTCAAAACTTGAGCGAAGGTCAGGGAAGTTTGTCGACCAACACTGTTCAATCTATTGAGAGTAATGAGGCGCCTGATATCGGCGTCATCAAGCGTGTGTTGTTGGTGGATGACAGCCGCGTGCAGCGCCGTATTTTGAGCCTGTCGCTCAAACGGGATGGCTATGAAGTGATCGAGGCGGCCTCGGGCCAGGAAGCGCTCGACATCTGTCGCGAAGAGCTGCCGGATCTCGTTCTGTCAGACTGGATGATGCCCGGCATGTCGGGTCTGGAATTCTGCCGCGCCTTCCGTGAACTCAGCGCAGACACCTACGGCTACTTCATTCTTCTGACCTCCAAGAGTGAAAAAACTGAGGTTGCTCAAGGCTTTGACGCCGGAGCGGATGATTTCCTAACCAAGCCGGTCAACGGCTACGAGCTGCGTGCGCGGATCTCCGCGGCGGAGCGGATTTTGCGCATGGAGCGCGAACTCACCGACAAGAACAAAGTGATCTCTGAAACGCTGGATGAGCTTCAGCGCCTGTATGACTCGCTGGATAACGACTTGCTCGCCGCCAAGAAGCTGCAGCAATCTCTTGTGCCCGAACGGTTCAAAGATTTTGATCGTGCGGCGGTCTCTCTGCTGCTGCAGTCTTCCGGCCATGTAGGCGGCGATTTGGTTGGTCACTACAAAATTAGCGACACGCGAATCGGTTTGTATGCAATCGATGTGTCGGGCCATGGAATCAGCTCTGCGTTGATTACCGCGCGTCTCGCGGGCTACTTATCCGCGACATCTCCGGAACATAATGTGGCGATGCACGTGCTGCCAGACGGCACCACAACACATCTTCCGCCCGCCGAAGTTGTTGCCCGTCTTAACGAAATCATCCTCGACGAGATGGAAACCGAGCATTACTTCACCATGCTGCTCGCCGATGTTGATCTCGCCACCGGACACGTCATCCTTGCACAGGCCGGTCATCCGCATCCCGTGATCCAACGTGCCGATGGCTCCATTGAGCAAGAGGGCCCTGGCGGATTGCCGGTGGGTCTGATCCCAGGGGCCGAGTTCTCGCAGTTCAGCATCGACCTCAACAAAGGCGACCGCCTATTCCTGTTGTCAGACGGTGTGACCGAATGCCCGGACACCGGCAATGGATTGCTGGGGGAAGAAGGTCTTGAGGCTTTGATGGTCGATCTGGCCGGTCACGACCTTGAGGACACGTTGCAAGCTATGGTCTGGAAGCTTGATGAGTTCTCCGGCGGCAAAGGGTTCCCAGATGATGTCTCCGGCATCTTGCTGGAGTATCGCGGCGGCTAACTCGTTCTATCGCAAAAACTGTGCAGCAAAATGCCGGTCTCCGTCATTGCCAAGCTGCGCAACCGCCTCCTCAACACCCATCCACACCGCCTTATGTCCCGGCTCGCTTGGCGGCCCAATCCGCAGGGTTGGCGTGGCCAAATAAATCGTACAGAGTTTCTCGGCCCAGAGGTTGTATTCCGGCATATAGGTAAACCGACGGAACGCGCCCAGGCGCCGTGGCTTGGCAATGCGATACCCGGTCTCTTCAAACACTTCCCGCATCAAAGCCACCACCGGGCTTTCTCCCGGATCAATGCCGCCACCAGGCAGTTGAAATTCTGGCGTGGGTTCAGCCTGATGGGTGAGCAGCATTTGGTCGCCCTGAAGCAAAACCGCATAGGCTCCGGGGCGCATCGTATAGCGCACATCCTTCCGTGGCGGTGTCCCGAAACGTGGTATCATGTGTGAAACCCCTTTTTCCTGCCCTTGCTGGCCCTATATAGTCGCGGTATGGCAAGGGAAGGCCGATAAGGAAACCCCATGAAAGCTGCAAGCAATATTGCCTGGGACGACACAGTGCTGCCGTTCCAGCTGGACAACTCTGATATTCGCGGGCGCGTGGCCCGCCTTGATGGCGTGCTCTCTGGCGTGCTCAAACAACATGCCTACCCGGAAACGGTAGAGGCGTTGGTGGCTGAAATGGCCCTGCTGACCGCATTGATCGGCCAGACCATCAGCCTGCGCTGGAAGCTGTCACTTCAGGTGCAAACCAATGGGCCCGTGCGCATGATTGCGACCGATTACTACGCACCAACCAAAGAGGGTGAAGTGGGCCGCATACGCGCCTATGCCAGCTTTGACGAAGAGCGCCTGACCGATGGTGCGCCGTTTGACCAACTGGGCAACGGCTACTTTGCTGTGCTGATTGATCAGGGCGAAGGCACCAAACCGTATCAAGGCATCTCTGGCCTGACCGGTGGTTCACTTCAGGCCTCTGCCGAGGCCTATTTTGCGCAGTCCGAACAGCTGGCCACACGCTTCTCTTTGAAGTTTGGCAAATCGGTTGAGCCTGGTGTAGGTGAGCACTGGCGGGCAGGCGGCGTCATGCTGCAACACATGCCCAAGGCCAGCCCTCACGTCACCGGTGAAGGTGGCAGCGGTGAAGGTGGTCTTCTGTTGGCCAAAGACGTGCTGAATGAAGACGACGAAGAAAACTGGAACCGTGTGAACATCCTATTGGACAGCGTCGAAGAGCTGGAAATGATCGGCCCGTCTGTGCCGCCAACCGACCTTCTGGTGCGTTTGTTCCATGAGGAAGCGCCCCGTGTGTATGATGCACAGTCGGTCAAATTTGGCTGCACCTGTTCTGAGGACCGCGTGCGTCAATCTCTGTCGATCTACTCGGCCAAAGACATCGCTACGATGACCCAGGAAAACGGGCGTGTGACGGCGGATTGCCAATTCTGTGGTTCGCATTATGACCTTGATCCGGCCACGGTTGGGTTTCAGGCCAAGACCTCGGACACAGATGCCAAAGGCGCCTGATCCACTCACACACATCAAGGCCGCGCTGTCACGGGATAGCGCGGCCTCTTCTGATTTTGATCTCAATCCGGATGTGGTTTTACCCAAAGGCCGCAAGCTGCGCCCTGCTGGCGTGCTTGTGCCTATCGAGATCAAGCAGGACATTCCCCACGTCATACTCACCAAACGTGCCAGCCATCTGAAACATCATCCGGGGCAGATTTCCTTTCCCGGTGGCAAACAGGATGACGGTGATGCGGATGTGATTGCCGCTGCCCTACGGGAAGCGCGTGAAGAGATTGGCCTGCCGTCTGAAAATGTTGAAGTTCTCGGCACATTGCCCACCCATGAAACGGTCACCAGTTTTCTCGTCACGCCAGTATTGGGCCATGTTAGAGACGCTTTTGACGTCATTCCCGAGCCGGGGGAGGTTGAAGAGGTCTTCTCCGTGCCCTTGTCCCATGTGACCGATCCGGCCCGCTTCTCCGTTCAATCGCGCCGCTGGCAAGGTCAACGCCGTCACTACTTCACAGTGCCCTTTGGTCCCTATTACATCTGGGGTGCTACAGCCCGCATTCTGCGCGGTTTGGCGCAACAGGTGTCAGGCACATGAAAGTCACCGGAGATTGGCTGACAGCCGCCCCAACCCAGGCCGTTTGCGCGATGTTAGAGACACATGGACACCAAGCACTGCTGGTTGGCGGCTGTGTCCGCAATGCGCTCCTGGGCGCGCCGGTAAATGATATCGATATTTCCACCGACGCCCGGCCGGACCGGGTCTTGGAGCTGGCGAAAACTACAGGGCTGAATGCCATTCCAACCGGTATTGAGCACGGCACCATCACGGTAGTGGCAGATGGCATCCCGCATGAGATCACCACCTTCCGCCACGATGTGGAAACCGATGGCCGCCGGGCTGTGGTGGCTTTTTCTGACACTGTCGAAGACGACGCCCGTCGCCGCGATTTCACCATGAACGCGCTGTACGCCCGCGCGGATGGCACCGTGGTTGACCCATTGGGCGGCATCGATGATCTCAAGGCCCGGCGCCTGCGCTTCATCGACAACGCCCAAGACCGCATCCGTGAAGACTACTTGCGCATCCTGCGCTACTTCCGCTTCCACGCGTATTATGGCGACCCTGCTGAGGGCATGGACCCCGAAGCCCTCGCAGCGATTGCCGCCAACATCGACGGCCTAGCGTCCCTGTCCCGCGAACGTGTGGGCAGCGAGACCTTGAAGCTTATGGGCGCCCCAGACCCGGCTCCCGCCGTGGCCGCCATGCGACAGACCGGCGCGCTCACCGCAATCTTGCCCGGCACCGATGACCGCGCCTTGGCCCCTTTGGTACATCTGGAAAAGATGTCTGCGGTGCCAATTGATCCTGTCCGCCGCTTAACGGCTTTGGGTGGGGAAGGTATCGCGCAGTCCCTAAGGCTTTCCAAAAAGACCGCCCGCCACCGTGACGTACTGCGCAACGGATTGGAGTCGTCTGAAACCCCCGGCGCGCTGGGCTACCGTCACGGTCTGGATGCGGCAAATTCAATCTTGCTGTTGCGGGCCGCCGTGTTTGAGATGCCGCTAATGTCCGAAGGTCTGGCCGCCGCGCAAGCAGGCGCTGACGCACGGTTCCCAATCCGCCCCGCTGACCTTATTGACCAGTTTCAAGGCGCGGCTTTGGGTAAAGCGCTCAAGGACCTCGAATCACGCTGGATCGCGTCAGACTTCTCGCTGAGCAAATCCGAATTGCTGGACTCCCTGACCTGATCCCAGGGCTTGGCATCGCATGATCCGGTGCGCCCTCGAACAGGCAACACCCTGCGCGCGTTGTGTTTACCCAATCCGCGACCCACAAAACCCCCACCTCCGCAAAACAGTCGTCTTACCGACGCAATACCGACGTGCCAAAGGTCAGGTAAATCGGAGGTTGACGCACACGCAACACTGCGCCAGCATGCCGACAGCTCAAACATGAGAAGGAGTGCAAGATGTATCGCGGGATCTGGTTTTCATAAGCCAATCTGACCGCCGTGGCGGCCAGAGATGGCGAGTCACTTCATTTTGCACAATCCACTGTTTTTTCAGGACATTCTCATGTTCAAGTTTTTCGAGACCCTTGTTGACCCCTATTGCGACTATGACGAAGTAGACGCGCCTCCTACCAAGCTGTGGCCGTTTATGCGCGACTATGCGCAACCGTTCCGAAAAGTCTTTGTTTTTGCTACAATAATGTCGGTCATCGTGGCCGCTGTAGAGATCGGCCTGATCGCCTATATGGGCCGTATCGTGGACCTGTTGAGCGGTGATCCCTCCCAGGTCTGGGCGGACCACGGCACCGAGTTCATTTTGGTGATCCTCTTTGTGCTCTTCCTGCGCCCCGCGTTGCAGGCCTTTGACGTACTGCTGCTCAACAATACACTGTTGCCAAACTTCGGCACATTGATCCGCTGGCGGGCTCATAAACATGTTTTGCGTCAATCAGTTGGCTGGTTTGAAAACGACTTCCCCGGCCGCATCGCCAATCGGATTATGCAGACCCCGCCGGCTGCCGGCGAGGCGGTGTTTCAGGTATTTGACGCCATAACATTCTCCATCGCTTACGTCGTTGGTGCAGCCATCCTTCTGGCGGATGCTGACCCGCGCTTGGTGCTGCCCATGTTGGGCTGGCTGGTGCTCTATGGATTCCTGGTGAAATGGACCGTGAAACGTGTGGGCCCCGCCTCGCAAAAAGCCTCGGACGCTCGTTCTCAAGTCACCGGGCGGGTTGTGGACGCCTACACCAACATCCATTCCGTGAAGCTCTTTGCCCACAACAGGCGCGAGCTGGATTACGCCAAAGAAGCCATTGAATACTCACGCGAAACCTTTCAGGCGGAGATGCGCATCTTCACTCTGATGGACGTGATGTTGGTCATGCTCAACGGCGTGTTGATCGTGAGTGTTGTTGGCTGGGCCATTTGGCTATGGATGCAGGGTCAGGCCAGCGTTGGGGTGGTGGCTGCGGCCACGGCTTTGAGCCTACGTTTGAACGCCATGACCGGCTGGATCATGTGGGCGCTGACCTCTTTCTTCCGTCAGTTGGGTGTGGTGGCCGAAGGTATGGAAACCATTGCGCAACCCATTGATTTGGTTGATTCCAAAGATGCAAAGCCGCTGACCTTCACCAAGGGCAAAATTGAGCTTGAGGGCCTGTCGCACCACTATGGCCGTAACAGCGGCGGGTTGGACAACATCTCCCTCACCATCGCCCCAGGTGAAAAGGTTGGCCTGATTGGTCGATCTGGCGCTGGCAAATCCACGTTGGTGAAACTTCTCCTGCGGTTCTACGACACCGAACAAGGGCGTATCTTGATAGACGACCAAGATATTTCCACGGTCAAACAAGACAGCCTGCGCGACCTGATCGGCATGGTGCAACAGGACAGCTCGCTGCTGCACCGGTCTGTTCGTGACAACCTGCTATACGGATATCCGAATGCTTCAGATGCCGAAATGATATCGGCGGCAAAGAAAGCAGAGGCGCATGAGTTCATCCTGGATCTCGAAGATCCACAGGGGCGCACAGGATATGATGCTCATGTTGGCGAGCGCGGTGTAAAACTCTCGGGCGGACAGCGTCAGCGTATCACTTTGGCACGTGTAATCCTGAAAGATGCGCCGATACTGCTGTTGGACGAGGCAACAAGTGCTTTGGACAGCGAGGTCGAAGCCGCCATTCAGCGCACGCTGTATGGCATGATGGCGGGCAAATCCGTGATTGCGATTGCGCACCGCCTGTCCACAATTGCCGAGATGGACCGTATTCTGGTTCTAGATCAAGGGCGTATTGTTGAGCAGGGCAGCCATGGGGAGCTTTTGGCGCAGAACGGCCTCTATGCCGGGTTCTGGGCCCGCCAATCTGGTGGCTTCCTGAATGCGGACGAAGCCGCTGAGTAAAATTTGACCTTGTGCCCGTCCCCAACTAAGGGACGGGCATGAGCCAGATTGATATCCAGCGTTTGGGCCTGCACGGTGATGGAATCGCCGACGGATCCCTCTATGTCCCCTTGACCCTTCCCGGAGAGACCGTGGAGGGAGACCTCGACGGTAATCGGTTGACCAATATGCGGGTTGTGACTCCATCTGAGCACCGCGTGAAAGCCCCGTGCCGTCATTTCAAATCTTGCGGCGGTTGCCAGCTGCAACATGCGTCTGATGACTTTTTGGCGGAGTGGAAGGTTGAGGTTGTCAGGCAAGCGCTTGCCGCACAGGGTTTGGAAGCAGACTTGCGGCCGATCTTGACCTCCCCCCCCAAATCCCGCCGACGCGCGGTGTTCTCAGCGCGGCGCACCAAAAAGGCGGCTTTGGTGGGTTTTCATGCCCGTGCTTCGGATGTGATTGTAGAGATTCCAGATTGCCAGCTGCTGCACCCAGACTTGCTGCCCGCCCGCGAGGTTATCTTGCAGCTCTGTCAAATTGCCTCCTCTCGCAAAGGGGAAATCAGCGCTACCGTCACGTTGTCTGACGCCGGCATAGACATGGCCGTTGTTGGTGGAAAACCGTTGGATGGACCGCTGCTGGCCCGATTGGCTCAGGAAGTGGAGCGTTTCAAGTTGGCGCGCTTGACATGGGATGGCGAAGTGGTCGCGACACGAATGGTGCCGGCGCAGAGTTTTGACGCTGCGTCTGTGGTTCCTCCGCCAGGTGCCTTTCTGCAGGCGACCGTTGAGGGAGAGACTGCCCTTCTGAATTCAGTCAAAGCGGCCATCACGCAGGGTGGTTCCGGAATTGACCTCTTCGCGGGGTGCGGGACATTTACTCTGCCCCTGGCCATGACCTACCGTATGCATGGCGTGGAAGGCGACAAGGCGATGGTCGACGCCATGGACGCTGGATGGCGCATGGCGCAAGGCCTTAAACCGGTCACTGTGGAAGCCCGTGACCTATTTCGAAATCCCATTGTTTCAGAAGATCTTAAATATGATTTTGCAGTGATCGATCCGCCACGCGCCGGGGCAGAAGCCCAGGTTGCCGAGCTGGCCAAGTCTGACCTGTCGGAAATCGCCTATGTGTCTTGTAATCCGGTGACTTTTGCACGTGATGCGGCGACTTTGGTCGCGGCAGGGTACCACCTAGATTGGGTTCAAACCGTCGACCAATTCCGCTGGTCGTCGCATGTGGAATTGGCTTCAAGATTTGTTCGGAAATAGCTGCTATCACGCAGCCGTGAGAGGCCAAAATGGCCCCAATCTGTTAAAAGCCCTCCAAAGAGGCAGTGGTACAAAAAGGACTTAAATGATGCGTTTGTTTCCCGCTTTGTTGCTTGCGGTTTTGACGTTTGGCTTGGCAAGCTGTTCCAGCAAATTTATGTCATACAACGGTCCAGAAGTGACCCGCGTTGCTGTGTTTAAGGAACAACGCAAAATTTACCTCATGCACCACAACGAAGTTTTGAAATCGTATGATATGCACCTCGGTTTCCAACCCGTGGGTCACAAGCGAGTGGAAGGCGACGGCAAAACGCCAGAGGGTGACTACTTTATCGATCGCCGCAACCCAAACAGCCAGTTCTATCTCTCGATAGGCGTGTCATATCCCAATAACGTTGACCGATCACATGCCGCGTCTTTGGGTAAATCTCCAGGTGGTGACATCTTTATTCATGGCCGGCCAAAAAAATATCGTGACGGCAAGAATGATTGGACCGCGGGCTGTATTGCGGTCACAGATCGTGAAATTCGCGAGATTTACGCCATGGTGAACAACGGCACGGTTATCTCAATTTACCCCTGAAAATCGGCCAGCTGCACAATGTTGCGCTTGCCCATCACCAGTGTCCACCAGATCTTTCCGCTGCCTTCCTGGAACCAGGCAAAGCCCATGTCCTGGGCTTTGGGGTCCAAAATCACCGCGCGCGTGTCATCTTGTTGCATCCACGCAGCCAGCGTTTCCACTTCTGATTCGTAGGTCTCGCTGATGGTTTCTCCAACAAGTGCACCGGAATACCCAACCCGCGCTACGCGGTCTAAAGGTGAAGAGCCGTCTGAGCCAAAGTGCCAAGGACGGTTTTGAAGGGACATATCACGCGCGTGCGTGGCAGCCGCCGCGTTCAGTTGCCCATTCAATTCAACAGCGGGGGCACCACCGGCTGCGCGCAATGCGTTGATGGAATCCAGCACTTGATATTGTACTCGGGACGTACTGTTCGCTGAGATCTTGTATTGTTTTGTGCTGGACCCGCCCGCACCGCAGGCTGCCAAGCCAAAAGCCACTACAAACAAAAGTGCAATTACGCGCATTGTGTTTCCGTCCCGAAGAATTGATTGGCAGAGTCCTACCTGCCCAACGTTGCTATGAAAACCCACATCGGCGTGACATTGCTCTTTTGCGCTTGATTGATTTGCGACTGCGGCATTCCGGCCATATGATCGACCGGTCTTTATCAAGTGGGTTCTGGAGGAAAAAATGGCTGTTGATCGGTCTAAGAAACTTGGCCGTCGTGCCTTTTTGGCAAGCGGCGCGGCTTTTTTGAGCGCGCCGGCGATTGCGCAAACCGAGACCGGAACCACAGAGGTCGAGCGCGATCTGGATGACATTGTGGTTCGCAATATCTCGAGCTTTCGCTCTTTGGATTGGGCGCCTTACTTTGACAATCTCAGGAACGGCGCCGTTCTAGTGGATGTAACGTCGCGTGCACTGCATTACTGGTCCGAAGATGAGACGGTGTACAAACTATACCCAACATCTGTGCCTCTAACCGAAGACCTCACCCGCCGCGGTCGAACCAAGGTTGTTCGCAAGGTTGATGGGCCAAGCTGGCGGCCAACACCCTCGATGAAGAAGCGCAATCCTGAATGGCCTGATTATGTTGGGCCTGGTCCGGATAACCCATTGGGAACCCATGCGCTTTATTTGAGTTGGACCTATTACCGAATTCACGGGACGCACGACACGCGCAAAATTGGTCGCCGGTCCTCAAATGGGTGCATCGGACTGTACAATGAACACATCTCCGAATTGTTTTCGTTGACAAAAGTCGGCACACAAGTGTTGCTAATTTGACGACATTTGGACCTTGGTGGGTGGCTATCGGCAATCTTGGGTTTGCAAAACCGGCTTTTTGCTGTTTAGACATTTCACGAGGTAAGTCTTGGGTGCTTGTCATCGCCCTCATTGTTATGGTGGCAAGCGAATTCTGGAGGATATTATGAAGAAACTTGTTCTCGCTGCTGCTCTGACTGCCGCTGCTTCCACCGCGTTCGCGGGCTCCATGGCCGATCCGGTTGTTGAACCTGTTGTGATCGAAGAAGCTGCTGGTAGCTCTGGCAACGACGTTTGGGTACCGCTTCTGCTGCTGGTCATCGTGGCCGCGGCTGCAGCTGCATCCTAAGTCGCTCTAAAGCGATCTGACATTCGAAAAGGCGGGGCTTTGCTCCGCCTTTTTGTTTTTCTGGTTCCTGCTGAACATCTGTAAAATAGAGAGTTTGGTTGGGTTACTTCACCCAACCTCCAAGGTTCTCATCAATAATCTGGCAGAGTGATGTAATGTGGGAAGTGTCAGCGTTAAGACAGGGAATGTAGAGAAAATCCTTGCCGCCAGCTTCCTCAAAGCTCTCTTTGATCTCCTCGTTGATCTCTTCCAGTGTTTCGATGCAATCGGCTGAGAACGCAGGAGCAATCACGGCGATATTGGTTTTGCCGTCTTCTTTGGCAAGGCGGGCAACTTCTTCAACGGTATAGGGTCGCAACCAATCTTCAGGTCCAAACTGAGATTGGAAAGTTGTGCAAATATCGGTGTCTTGCCAACCCAATCGTTCCTTCAGCAGGCGCGTGGTTTTTTGGCACTGGCAATGATACGGATCGCCTTCTCGTAGGTAGCGTTTTGGCATCCCGTGATAGGATACGACCAAAAGGTCAGGGCGCTTCTTGGCTTTGGCATAGGCATCTTCCACCGATTTGGCCAAGGCATCGATGTAGGTTGGGTGATCAAAGTATGCCGGCACCGTACGCGCGGCCGGCTGCCATTTTTCTTCCATCAAAGCCCGAAAAAACTGGTCGTTGGCAGTTGCAGATGTGGCCCCGGCGTATTGCGGATAAAGCGGGAAAAACAGGATTCGTTCACAACCCGCCGCCACCATTTGGCGCACTTTCGAAATGGTCGAAGGGTTGCCATAGCGCATACAGAAATCCACCATAACTTGTTCACCATGTTTTTCTTCCATGGCTGACGCAATCTTGACTGTTTGCTCCTTGGTGATCACCATCAACGGGCTTTCACCGTGTTCCTTGTCCCAAATGGACTCATAGGCCTTACCGCTGGAGAATGGTCGTTTGGTCAGGATGATCAGTTGTAACAGTGGTTGCCATTTCCAGGACGGATAGTCGATCACCCGTTTGTCCGACAGAAACTCACTCAGATATCGACGCATTGGCCAATAGCTGTAGTCATCTGGAGTGCCGAGGTTGGCGAGGAGAATGCCTGTCTTGCCGCGTGCCACCTTTGGGTGGTCTTTCGGGGCGTGGGCCGGGCATGTAGCTTGGGTCATTGGCTGTGGTCCGTGTAAGTGAGTCACTTGGGCAATTTGAATTCGGGCGTGCTTAAAGCGTCTGCGAGTCTGTTTGTTGCTGAGCCAGGACGCAGAGGTTGCGGCTGGCTGGCATCAGGCGCCCAGCCAGTTAAAAAGATCAGTTCGAACGTCGCGGGAACCCGACCAGCCTCCATGAATGTCTCTGTGTAGATTTCACTCGCTCGGGTGAAAATTGAGCGGCGGGTTGCGTGGCGAAGTCGGTCAATTAGAGCGTTTCCTTCACCCATTGAACGAAGGTCGTTCATTAAGGCCCAAGGGCTTTCGTAAGTGACTTTTAGAGGCAAAGAATCGGCAACTGGCAATGCCAGTCCGGAACGTTGCAGTAGCGCGCCTAGATCACGTATTTCACCCATCGGCGCAACACGTGGGGACAGCCCACCTGTGATTTCCGCTTCCGCTTGGGCCAGTGAGGCACGCAGCTCATGTAATGTTTTTCCGCCAAAGGTGACTACGAGGCAGAGGCCGTCGTCCTTTAAAGCGCGTCGACATTGGATGATTTGTCCCACAGGATCATCGGCCCAATGTAGCCCCAGTCCATGTATCACAAGATCATGCCTTTGGGGCTGCAAATCCAAAGTGTCATTGTCGGAGATCAACTTGGCATTTGGCAGACATGTGCTCCAAACCCCAGGAAATCCGGTCACTACGGCTGGTGCCGTAAACTCTCTGTTAACCATGTTGAGGCGATCCTGAACCTCGGTAATGGCTGCTTCGTGCAGAAACATTCCAGTGGTTAGATCGGCGCGCGCGCGGTTGCGTCGCAATGCATTTGTATCAGTGAGGCGAGGGTTGTTTTGCATGATGCGGACAATAGGCGGGTGAAGGCGAAGATTCAAACCGCCATACACCTTTTGTTCCCACCACGATGTGTGGCCTGTGGCCACATGGTGGAAAGTGATTTTGGCCTTTGTGCGGATTGTTGGGCGCAGACAGCCTTTATAGGAGCGGCGGTATGTGACGTTTGTGGTCGACCTGTCACGGCTGATACCGCCGAGATTCGCGTGGCGTGTGATGATTGCCTGAGTGACCCGCCGCCTTGGAAGCAAGGACGATCAGCGTTCCTTTATGAAGCTACGGGGCGCCAAATCGTCCTAGCGTTCAAGCATGGCGACCGAACAGAAATTGCGCGTCCTGCTGGGCGGTGGCTCTTTAATGCTGCTCAGTCGCTTTTGGACAAAGTGGATGTCATTGCTCCCGTCCCTTTGCATCGGTTTCGGTATTTGCGGCGCCGATTTAATCAGGCCGCTCTTTTGGCTGAGAGATTGGCGGGTGAGGCTGGAGGTACTTTTTGCCCAGACCTTCTCTTGCGAACAAAAGGTTTCGGAAGTCTGGAGGGGTTGAATCGGGTAGAGCGTGCCCGGAAACTGAAAGGCGCGATCGAGCCTAATCCTAAGCGTGCATCGCTATTGTCCGGAGCTAAAGTGTTATTGGTAGACGATGTTTTGACCAGTGGGGTAACCTTGCGCGTCGCAACGGACGCGTGTCTCACGGCCAATGCCAAGGAAGTGTCAGTCGTGACACTGGCGCGCGTTGCAAAGCATGCCTAAATGCCTGACAAACGATCCAAGAGGAAAAGGAAACGCTATGCAGCCGGTTGAGATTTACACCAGCCCACTTTGTGGGTTTTGCCACGCCGCCAAACGGCTTCTGGCCCAGAAAAACATTTCTTTTGTCGAGATTGATGTTTTGCAGGATCCAGATCGTAAGCCGGAAATGATAACCCGTGCAAATGGCGGTCGTACTGTGCCCCAGATTTTTGTCGGGGAAACTCATGTTGGAGGTTGTGATGACCTGTATGCGCTTGAGCAGGCAGGAAAGCTTGATCCTCTATTGGCGGCTTAAGTGGCTATGCGAGTGGCCTTACTTCAAATGACCTCATCGGATTTGCCCGAGGAGAATTTGGCAACAGCCGACGCAATGCTGCGTGAAGCAAAAGGCCAAGGTGCAGACTTTGCCTTTTTGCCTGAAGTGATGAATTGCCTATCGACTAGTCGCGTGCACCAAGAAGCGGTGCTAACGTCAGAGGCTAAGGACGCGACTCTTGTGGCTCTGGTCGATTTGTGTACGGAACTTGGAATTTGGCTTCTGATTGGCAGCATCGGCCTAAAGACGCAGGATGCGGACGGGCGTTTTGCCAATCGGTCGTTTGTTGTTTCTTCCGAAGGCGAGATTGTCGCGCGATATGATAAGATCCATATGTTTGATGTGGATGTGTCGCCGGAAGAGACCTATCGGGAATCTGACGGATACCGGCCTGGCGAGCGAGCTGTTGTTGCTGATACGCCTTTGGGCAAGCTGGGCTTGTCTATTTGCTATGATGTGCGTTTTGGGGGGCTTCATCGGGCTCTGGCCCAAGCTGGGGCGGAAATCCTGACGGTTCCAGCGGCCTTTTCTCACGTCACAGGTGCGGCGCATTGGGAGACACTGCTGCGTGCCCGGGCTATTGAGACCGGTTGTTTTGTCATTGCGCCGGCACAGACCGGCAAGCACCCAGCTTCCAAAGGACAGTCACGCCAAACACATGGGCATTCCATGGTTGTCGCTCCCTGGGGAGAGGTTTTGGTGGATGCAGGAACCGAACCGGGCGTGACGCTTGTTGATATTGACCTGACATTGGTTCAGAAGGCCCGTAGGCAAGTGCCGTCCTTACAACATGACCGAGACTTTAGCGGGCCCTAAATGAACGACAAAAGCGGATTGGCGATTACGCTGTTTGGCGAAATTCTGATGGTGGATCAGCTCGCCCGTTCCCGTTTGTCAAAAGTTTTGCCCAAAGGTATGGAGCTGTCGCATTTTTCCGTGCTGAATCACCTGGATCGCTCGAACGCCGAACGCAGTCCAGCTCAGTTAGCCAAGACTTTCCACCTTACCCGCGGGGCAATGACAAACACGCTGCATAAGCTAGAGACGGCGGGATATGTGCATATCCGTCCAGATTGGGACGATGCGCGCCGTAAAATGGTTGCGATCAGTCCTGCCGGCCGACAGGCTCGTGACGCGGCGCTGGCGAGCATGGAGCCGATCATCAATGACATGGTCAGTCGCTTGGGCGATGACAGGGTACGCGCCGCGCTCCCGATATTGCGTGAATTGCGTCTGAAACTGGAAGAGTAGGTGGTTCAGGCCTTGGAGCTGGCTGTCACGTAGTTGACGCTCAGGTCTTTGTCTGAAATCGACCATTGCCAGCTGATTGGGTTAAAAACAAAACCTTTGCTGTCGATCGGCGTCAAACCGGATTGCTCAATCAAGACAAATAACTCATCTGGGGTGATGAACTTATGCCATTCATGGGTGCCTTTGGGCAGCCAACGCATGACGTATTCGGCCCCAAGAATGGCCACCGCAAAACTCTTAGGGTTCCGGTTGATTGTTGAGCAAATATGCAAACCGCTGGATTTGAGCAACTGTTGGCAAGCTGTCATGTAGCTCAGCGGGTCGGCCACATGCTCTACGACTTCCATGTTCAGTACCACGTCAAACTGTTCGCCGGCTTCAGCCATGGCTTCTGCCGTTGTGTGGCGGTAGTCAATCTGTAGTCCGGATTGCTCGGCATGGATGCGCGCCACAGGTAAGTTTCCACCCGCCGCATCCGCACCCACTACGTCGGCCCCAAGTCGCGACATAGGTTCAGACAAGAGCCCGCCACCACAGCCAATATCCAGAAGGCGCAGTCCGGCAAAAGGGTGGGCTGCTGACAAGTCGCGATTGAACTCTGCGGCAATCTGCGTCGTAATGTAATCAAGGCGACAGGGGTTGAGCATGTGAAGTGGCTTGAACTTGCCATTGGGATCCCACCATTCGGCTGCCATGGCTTCGAATTTGGCCACTTCGGCAGGATCTACCGTGGTATTGGTGGCTTGCATTTTGAACTCTCCATGCTCATTTGGACGTCGCAACCATTATAGGTAGGACATGGATAAAAACTCGGGCCAAAAGCGCGCAGTGCACTACCTTTACCCTCCGGTCGAACCGTTTGACCAGAGGATGCTGGACGTGGGCGACGGGCACAGTATCTACGTCGAACAATCCGGCAATCCAAGCGGTTTGCCGGTTGTTGTTGTGCATGGCGGACCTGGTGGCGGCAGCAGCCCTGCCATGCGACGCTATTTTGATCCCAATGTGTATCGCGTTATTCTTTTTGACCAACGCGGATGCGGCCATTCGCGGCCACATGCCGAAGTTAAAAACAACACCAGCTGGCACCTTGTTGCTGATATGGACCGTATTCGGACCACACTGGACGTCACCGAATGGATTGTCTTTGGCGGCAGCTGGGGCGCAACTCTGTCGCTCCTTTATGCGCAATCCTATCCCGCACAAACAGTCTGTTTGGTTTTGCGTGGTGTGTTCCTAATGACTCAATCGGAGCTTGATTGGTTTTATGGAGGTGGGGCTGGCCATTTCTGGCCTGAACCATGGGCACGATTTGCAGAGCTGGTGCCTTTTGAAGAGCGTGGGGACTTGATCGAGGCATACCATCGTCGCCTGTTTTGTGGAGATCGCGCGACGGAGATTAAGTTTGCAAGGGCTTGGGCAAGTTGGGAAAACGCGCTGGCGTCGGTGTATTCCAACGGGCATGGCGGAGAAGCGCCCGCCGAATATGCGCGCGCATTCTCGCGGTTGGAGAATCACTACTTCCGAAACAAAGGTTTTCTGAACCAGGATGGTCACATTCTTGCCAACATGGATGTTCTCAAAGACATACCCGGATATATCGTTCAAGGCCGATATGATATGATTTGTCCTCCCAAAGCGGCGCATGATTTGGTGTCAACATGGGGTAAGATGGCGGATCTCCGCATAATTCGAAACGCGGGGCATGCGTTGTCGGAGCCGGGGATTAGCGCGGAACTTGTGCGCATCATGGATGATTTGGCGCGGATCTAGCAAAACGTCTGGACATTGGGGTTTGTTGGCCTTCTCATCTGGCTCCGACCAAGTGGAGTTTGACCGTGTCACGCATTAGCCGACGCAGCCTTTTGACAACCGGTGCCGCAGCAGGTGTGCTGGCGGCTTCAGGGTTGGGCGTGTCGGCGGGTACACCTAAAGCTGGCGGCACTATTCGCGCAATCGTGCCGGGCGGCAAGGACTCAGACACCTGGGATGCTCGAACTCACGACAGCCTGTTTATGATGGCAGCTTGTCATGGGGCTGTGTTTGATTGCTTGACCGAAATCGGGCCTGATGGTGGATTGCGTGGTGAATTGGCGGAGAGATGGACCGCCAGCGCCGATGCCCGAGAGTGGACGTTTGATCTGCGCAAGGATGTGCAATTTCACAACGGCAAGGCATTTGAGGCGCAAGATGTGCTTGAAACCTTTGCTTTGCATATTGGCAATCAAAGCGGATCACCGGCAGATCCGTTGCTGCGTGACGTCGTTGGCATAAAGGCGATTGGTACGCATCAGGTCCAGTTCACATTACATTCGCCAAATGCGGATTTTCCTTACCTTCTGTCCGATTACCACCTCGTTATTTACCCAGCGGGTTTTATTGAATTGGCGATGCAAAACGGGATTGGTACGGGACTTTATAAAGTTGCGGACTTCAAGCCGGGACAACATCTCCAGGCCCATCGCGTGAAGAATCACTACAAGGGCACAAGAGCGGGTTTCTTCGACGAACTGTTATTGATCAACGAAGCCAATCCCTCTGGAAGACTAAATGCGCTCTTAGAATGTGACGTGGATGTCGCTGGCCAAATCTTGCCTGTCCATGCACCGCAAATTTCGAAGCAGCGTGGTATGTCACTGCAGAACCTGCCGGGTAACCAACATTACAGTTTTGCTGTTGGAGGCAATCTTGGCAGGCAGCAAGCAGAGATTGTTCGGTGCGCCGTGAAGTGCGCCATGGATCGCCCGAATTTTGTGCGCCGAAGCTTATTGGGGTATGGCCAGATTGGATTGGATACGCCAATTGGTCCGGCGAACCCCTATTTCGCGCCGGAACTCACCCAACCGGAGTATGATCCGGAATTGGCAAAAAGTTTGTTGCGTGAAGCGGGCGTGAATCATCTTCGTATTGGGGTGTCCCCTCATTCTAAGCAGGAGTTCTCGACCATATTGGAGAGTTTTACTCAGCAAATGGCACGGGTTGGCTTGAGGGTTGATGCTGCCGATAGCCCAGTGACCGCATCACTGCACTTTGCTGCTGGCCGCGTTACCGAAGATTGGGCGATGTCTGCGTACCTTGCTCCGGGCGGCGTTTGGAATCGCGCGGGTTGGCAGGACAACCGCGTTGACAAGTTGTTGTGTGTTGCGCGTTCTGAAATGGATGCGGAAAGGCGGCGTGGGCTTTATGGCGAGCTGCAGAGTGTCGTTCAAAAAAGCGGAAGCCTAGTGGTTCCTGCCTTCGCAAATCACTTGCAAGCCATCACGGACGCCATTGCAACGCCCAAAGCCATTGGCGCCCAATACGCGCTCGACAACGCGCGTTTCGCCGAGCGCTGGTGGCGTGCGTAGGCATATTTTCCAAGGGGGCTTGCAGACTCAGCTTTGTCGACGTATATCCCTCTCAACAGCGGCGCGGTCGGGTTAGCCTGAACGCTCCACCGGGAAAGATCGACGGGCCGCGTGCCCGTTTTTTTGTGCTTGGAATACATCTATGAGTGACCTTATTGCCAAAGCGGCGATTGACCGCAAGCTGGCAGACATTGTTGCCCCAGTCGTTGAAGACATGGGGTTCGAGTTGGTGCGTTTGCGCCTAATGGGTGGGAAGTCCCACACTCTGCAGATCATGGCCGAGCGCCCTGGTGGCGGCATCGAAGTGGATGAGTGCGCCCAAATCTCCAATGCGGTTAGCGCGGTTCTGGACGTCGAGGATCCGCTTTCAGACTCCTATACACTGGAAGTAGGCAGCCCTGGCGTTGATCGCCCTTTGACGCGGCTGAAGGACTTTGACGCCTACGAAGGGTATGAAGCCAAAATCGAAACTGCTGAACTTATCGATGGGCGCAAACGATTTCGTGGCACTTTGGCTGGCATCGAAGGCGAAGATGTTCTGATTAACATCGAAGATCAGGGTGAAACTGTCACAGTTGGTCTGAATTTTGACTGGCTGGCAGACGCGAAGCTGATGCTGACAGATGACCTCATTAAGGAAATGCTGAAAGTGCGCAAAGAAGCGGGCATTCTGAACGAAGACGAATTTGACGATATCGAGACCGGCGAAAAAGCGTCCGGCGAGTCCGAGGAGTAAAAACATGGCAATCACCTCTGCAAACCAGCTTGAGCTGCTGCAAACCGCCGAAGCCGTCGCCCGGGAAAAAATGATCGATCCGGGTCTTGTGGTTGAAGCGATGGAAGAGTCGCTCGCGCGTGCGGCCAAAAGCCGTTATGGCGCAGAGATGGACATTCGTGTGTCTATTGATCGCAAGACTGGCAAAGCGACTTTCACACGCGTGCGTACGGTTGTCGAAGATGATCTGCTGGAAAACTACCAAGCTGAGTTCACTGTTGAACAAGCCAAGCAGTACATGGAAACCCCTGAAGTGGGTGCCACGTTTGTTGAGGAAGTGCCACCAGTAGAGATGGGTCGGATTGCGGCGCAGTCTGCAAAGCAGGTGATTTTGCAGAAAGTTCGCGAAGCCGAGCGTGATCGTCAGTACGAAGACTTCAAAGATCGCGCGGGCACAATCATCAACGGCGCCGTGAAGCGCGAAGAATTTGGCAATGTGATTGTCGATGTGGGCGGTGCCGAAGCTGTTTTGCGTCGCAACGATAAAATTGGTCGTGAGAGCTATCGTTCCGGTGACCGTGTGCGTGCTTTCATCAAAGAAGTTCGCCGTGAGCCACGTGGCCACCAGATCTTTTTGAGCCGCACCGCGCCAGAGTTCATGGCTGAGCTGTTTAAAATGGAAGTGCCAGAAATCTATGATGGCATCATTGATATCAAAGCCGTCGCTCGCGACCCTGGTTCTCGCGCAAAGATTGCTGTGATCTCCCATGATGGTTCGATCGATCCAGTGGGTGCCTGTGTTGGTATGCGTGGTTCGCGTGTGCAAGCCGTTGTGAACGAGTTGCAGGGCGAAAAAATCGACATCATCCCTTGGAACGAAGATCAGCCGACTTTCTTGGTAAATGCACTGCAGCCAGCGGAAGTCTCCAAGGTTGTCCTGGACGAAGAAGCCGGCAAGATCGAAGTGGTTGTGCCGGATGAGCAGCTGTCGCTTGCCATTGGCCGTCGTGGCCAAAACGTGCGGTTGGCAAGCCAGCTGACCGCGTTGGACATCGACATTATGACCGAATCGGATGAATCCGAGCGTCGTCAGAAAGAGTTTGAAGTACGCACCAAGCTGTTTATGGAAACGTTGGACCTAGATGAGTTCTTTGCTCAGTTGCTGGTATCCGAAGGCTTCACCAACCTCGAAGAGGTTGCGTATGTGGAAATTGACGAGCTGTTGGTTATTGATGGCGTAGACGAAGGCACTGCTGGCGAACTGCAGGCGCGTGCGCGTGATTTCATTGATGCCAAGAACAAAGCGGCTCTGGATGCTGCACGCGAACTCGGTATGCAGGACAGTCTGGTTGCATTTGAGGGCTTAACACCCCAGATGATCGAAGCCCTGGCTAAAGATGGCGTGTTGAACCTCGAGGATTTTGCAACATGTGCTGACTGGGAGTTGGCCGGTGGCTGGACCACCGATGGTGGTGAGCGCGTCAAAGATGACGGTGTTCTAGAGCCATTCGGCGTGACACTGGAAGAAGCGCAAGACATGGTCATGACCGCTCGCATTGTATTGGGATGGGTTGATCCTGCCGAGCTGGAAGCTGAAGCGGCAGAAAACGAAGAAAACGCATCCGAGGAGGCTGAGGCCTGATCTCAGGCCTCAGAGGGCGTGAGATGAGTCGCGGTGGCCGACCTGGCAAAAAAGGCGATACGCCAGAGCGCAAGTGCATTGTCACTGGCGCTGTGGCGCCAAAAGAAGGGTTGCTGCGTTTTGTGGTCGGCCCGGATGCGCAAGTTGTGCCCGACGTTATTGGCAAACTGCCCGGACGTGGCATGTGGGTAACGGCTTCGGCAGACACATTGGCGAAAGCATCCAAAAAGGGTGTTTTCGCGCGTGCCGCCAAACAGCAGGTGACGGTGCCTGATGATTTGCTCGCAGAAGTGTCCCGTCAGTTGGGCCGCCGCACTGTCGAGCTGGTCAGTTTGGCGCGCAAATCGGGCTCAGCTGTGACTGGGTATGAAAAAGTTAAGGACTGGCTGGTCAAAGACGAAGCCAAAGTTCTGCTGCAGGCCAGCGATGGTTCGGAACGCGGCAAATCGAAACTACGGCCTCCAAGTGGAGGCCACCACATAGATTGGCTTACATCTGCCGAATTGGGTTTGGCATTTGGGAGACAAACTGTGATACATGGAGCGCTTGCGTCTGGCGGACTCACAAAACGTGTTGTAGAGGAAGCCCTAAGATTAAAAGGCGTACGCGAAGATACGGTGGCAGCGGCCTCCGGGAAGGACAAGACATCCAGATGAGCGATAACGACGGTAAAAAAACCTTGGGTCTGCGCGGCGGCAACCGCCCCGGCAATGTAACGCAGAGCTTCAGCCACGGACGTAAGAAAAATGTCGTGGTGGAAACCAAGCGTAAGCGCGTTGTGGTGCCCAAGCCAGGCGCAGCCAAAACTGGTGGCGGTACGCCAAAAGCTGGTGGTGACCCTTCACGCCGCCCTTCCGGTATTTCGGATGCGGAAATGGAGCGCCGTCTGAAGGCTTTGCAGGCTGCGAAAGCCCGCGAAGCGGAAGATGCCGCCAAACGTGAAGCCGAAGAAAAGGCTCGCGCTGAAACGCGTGAGCGTCGCCGCTTGGAAGTGGAAGCCAAAGAGCGGGAGCAGCGGGAAGCTGAAGAAAAAGCCCGTAAAAAGGCTGAGGATGAAGAGCGCAAAAAGAAAGAAGTTGCGGATGCCGCTGCTAAGCGTGCGGCCGCAGAAGCGTCTGCGCCTGTGCCGTCGTCCACACCTCAGGGTCGCGGCGCACCAACTGGTAAACCTGCCCCTGCCCCAACTCCGCGTAAATCTGATCGCGAACGGGACCAACGTGGACGTGGCAAAGGCCGCGATGACGGACGTCGTTCCGGTAAGCTGACACTGGGCCAAGCGACAGGTGGTGAGAACAATCGTCACCGCTCCATGGCTGCGATGAAGCGTAAGCAAGAGCGTGCGCGCCAAAAAGCAATGGGTGGTCAGGTTGAGCGTGAAAAGGTCATTCGTGACGTGCAGTTGCCAGAAGCCATCGTGGTTTCTGAACTGGCGAACCGTATGGCAGAACGTGTTGCTGACGTCGTTAAGGCGTTGATGAACATGGGCATGATGGTGACGCAAAACCAAACGCTTGATGCGGATACTGCGGAACTCATCATTCAAGAATTTGGCCACAAAGTTGTCCGTGTTTCTGATGCCGACGTCGAAGATGTGATCTCCGATGCGGAAGACGATGACGGCGCAATGCAGCCCCGTCCTCCGGTCATCACCATTATGGGTCACGTTGATCACGGTAAAACTTCCCTGTTGGACGCTATCCGTGATGCGAAAGTTGTGTCTGGCGAAGCTGGTGGGATCACACAGCACATTGGTGCCTATCAGGTGCAAACTGATGAGGATGTGACACTGTCGTTCCTCGATACACCTGGCCACGCGGCGTTTACATCGATGCGATCGCGCGGTGCTCAGGTTACGGACATTGTGGTTTTGGTTGTTGCGGCAGATGACTCGGTCATGCCGCAAACTGTTGAAGCTATTGCACACGCGAAGGCGGCTAATGTGCCGATGATCGTGGCAATCAACAAGATCGACAGACCCGCTGCTGATCCCAACAAAGTTCGGGCAGAGCTGCTTCAACACGAAGTGATCGTAGAAGCGATGTCAGGTGACGTACAAGACGTGGAAGTTTCCGCGCATACCGGTCAGGGCCTAGAACAGCTGCTTGAGGCAATCGCGCTTCAGGCGGAAATACTGGAACTCAAAGCCAATCCGGATCGTGCTGCGCAAGGTGCGGTGATCGAAGCACAGCTTGATGTAGGCCGTGGTCCAGTTGCTACTGTTCTCGTTCAGAAGGGCACATTGCGTCAGGGCGATATCTTTGTTGTTGGTGAGCAGTACGGTAAGGTTCGTGCGCTGATTAATGACAAAGGTGAGCGTGTAAAAGAAGCTGGCCCATCGGTTCCGGTTGAGGTGTTGGGTCTGAATGGTACTCCGGAAGCGGGTGACGTTCTGAATGTCACCGCAACGGAAGCGCAAGCTCGTGAGATTGCGGAATACCGTGAGCAGGCCGCCAAAGACAAACGTGCTGCTGCTGGTGCAGCGACCACGTTGGAACAGTTGATGCAGAAGGCGAAGGAAGACGAAAACGTCGCCGAGCTGCCGATTCTGGTGAAGGCGGACGTACAAGGTTCCGCTGAAGCAATTGTTCAGGCGATGGAGAAAATCGGCAACGATGAAGTTCGTGTGCGTGTTCTGCACTCTGGTGTAGGTGCGATTACCGAAACTGACGTTGGTTTGGCTGAAGCTTCTGGCGCACCGATTATGGGTTTCAATGTTCGTGCCAACACTTCTGCGCGTAACACTGCCAACCAAAAAGGCGTAGAGATCCGCTATTATTCGGTGATCTACGATCTGGTGGATGACGTGAAGGCGGCGGCCTCTGGCTTGCTGTCTGCTGAGATCCGCGAAAACTTCATCGGTTATGCGGCGATCAAAGAAGTCTTCAAAGTGACGGGTATTGGCAAGGTGGCCGGTTGTATCGTTACCGAAGGTGTGGCGCGCCGTTCTGCTGGTGTGCGTCTGCTGCGTGACAACGTCGTGATCCACGAGGGCACTCTGAAGACGCTGAAGCGCTTCAAGGATGAAGTTGCGGAAGTTCAATCCGGCCAGGAATGTGGCATGGCGTTTGAGAACTATGATGACGTTCGTGCAGGCGATGTGATCGAAATCTTCGAACGTGAAGAAGTGACAAGGACGCTGGATTAATCCAGCGTCTTAATCTCGACAAAGAAAAAGGCCGTCTCAGTTAGAGGCGGCCTTTTTCTTTGGATTGTTTGATGTGTTCTTAGGAAATGGGCTTGCCCGAATACACGGTATCCCCAACTCGGATCGAAACACGGCCGTCTGGCAAACTTTTTACCACCTGACCTTGAATGGAAACACAACTACCAACTGTGATCGTCTTTAGCATGTCAAAAATCCCCATTTGATTGACACTCATGAAACAGTAAATTGGTTAACATTTGGTGTATTACACCGTCACATGGGTTTCATGTTAGGACACAAAACCCAATGAGGGAAGGTGTTCGTTTCTCAAATCGCTACAAAATGTTGCTATCCCTGCGGGCGTTTGCACACATTATGCCGTCAAAGCCAATCCCGCAAAATTGGGATCAAAGGAATGTCTGCTGGTGGCATTTCGAACTTTCGAAGGTCCTTGGAGTTAACCCAAGTCAATTTTTGGCCTTCTTGGGCGGTTGGAATACCCTTCCACTTGCGACATGCAAAAAGCGGCATGAGCAAATGGAAGTCATCGTAGCTATGTGACGCAAATGTGAGCGGCGCAAGGCAGCTTTCCCAGGTGTCGATGCCTAGTTCTTCTTTGAGCTCGCGGACAAGGGCGACCTCCGGAGTTTCACCAGCTTCAACTTTGCCGCCAGGGAATTCCCAAAGACCAGCCATGGATTTTCCCTCAGGCCGCTGCGCAAGCAAAATTCGGCCATCTACGTCTATGAGCGCTACGGCAGAAACCAATACAGTTTTCACGAGCGATAATCCGCGTTGATGGTGATGTATCCATGGGTGAGATCACAGGTCCACATGGTGTCAGACGCGTCTCCAAGTCCTAGATCAACATGCAGAACAATGCTCTGATTTTTCATGTACGTCGCGCCGTCATCTTCATTGTACGAGGGGGCAACCCAACCATTCTCTGCGACAAGAATTTCGCCGAAACGTATACTTAGTTTGTCCCGGTCCGCTGCGGCCCCAGATTTTCCGATGGCCATAACAATGCGCCCCCAATTGGGGTCTTCGCCAGCAATGGCCGTTTTTACGAGCGGCGAATTTGCAATGGCACTGGCATGGATGCGTGCGTCGGCCGGAGACTTGGCACCAGACACTCGGACTTCAACAAACTTTGTCGCGCCTTCTCCATCGCGTACAACCTGATGTGCAAGGTCGAGCATCACCTCATGTAGTGCAGATTTAAACGCTTTGCTCTCTGGCGTGACCTTCACACCCGCAAGGCCGGTTGCGGCGACCAACAGAGTGTCTGACGTTGATGTGTCGCTGTCGACAGTAATGGCATTGAAAGTGACCTCATTGAGCTCGGAAACAAAAGTTTGCAAGTCAACACGGTCTATCATGGCGTCTGTGAAAATGTAGACCAGCATGGTTGCCATGTCCGGAGCAACCATGCCGGACCCTTTGGCGATCCCCGCAATTACAACAGCCTGACCATCAATTTCGATTGTTTTTGATGCGCCTTTGGCAAACGTGTCCGTTGTCCGAATGGCCTGAGCGGCCTGCTCAATGCCGTCAGTAGACAATCTGTCGCGCAACTCCTGTAGTTTCTCCGTGATCCGCTCGTGTGGCAACGGTTCGCCAATAACTCCGGTGGAGGAAGAGAACACACGTGAGATGGGCACACCCACACAATCTGCAACTGCTTGGGTTACTGCATCAACTGAACGCTCCCCATTGCCACCTGTAAAGGCGTTGGCGTTGCCAGCATTTACAATGAAAGCAGCTCCTGATGGGGCATCGTTGCCAATTTTTGATTGGCAATCCAGGACAGCAGCGGATCGCGTTGCCGATTTGGTGAACACTCCAGCGACTGAGCTACCTGGCGCCATAACCGCAAGCATAACGTCTTTGCGGCCCGCATATTTAACGCCCGCTTCTACAGCTGCAAAAGACACGCCTTTGACGAAAGGAAGTTCGGGGAAGGACGCAGGCGCTAAAGGCGAGACATGGTCAATTTTGGCCATTTATTGGTCCTGCGCGGAAATTGGATTCAACAGTTGGATTTGTGTCAGAACACTCGGGTCGATGCCTTCGGCGCCCGTCTGGTCAACCTGAGCGTCAGCAGTAGTGGTGGCGATAAAAGACTCCACCGCGCGCCGTTGTGCTTCGGATTCAAGTTCCGCCTTCGCGTCTTCAAACGATGGGGCAAGTGACTTGCGGGCGTCATTCAGCAAGATCAGATGCCACCCAAACTGAGTCTGAACCGGCTGGGAAATTTCTCCCACTGCAAGTCCGACAACAGCTTCTTCGAAAGGCTTGACCATTTGTCCCATACCGAACCAACCTAGGCTTCCACCGGATGCACCGGAGGGGCCTGTCGACTTCGCCTTTGCAGTCTCGGCAAAATCGGCCCCGTCCGTAAGTTCCTTACGGATTGTCTGCGCTTCTTCCTCCGTTGGGACAAGAATGTGGCTTGCGCTGAACTCTTCCTCACCCACAAACCCTTGATACTTGTCATCATAGGACGCACGAAGCTCATCGTCGCTCAAATTGTTTTGCAACACGAAGGCTTCAAGTGTCTCTGCGGCCAGTAAAGTCCGACGCTCGTTGTTCAGAGCGATTTCCACACGTTGCGGAATTGCCTCGCCCAGACTTTGGGCTAGTGCCGTTTGTTGCACCAGTTGTTCTAGGATGCTGCCAAAAAGAACATCGCTGGGAATTGATTGATATTGTTCCGGCAAACCCGCCCTTACCGAGATCATTTCGCCAAGCGTTATGACTTCGCCGTTGACGGTGGCAATTACAGTGTCAAGTGACGGAGACTCCTCTGCGATTGCTGGCAGTGCGCCACAGATTGCAATCACGCTTGCACGCAAGAAATTGAGGTGTTTTGACATCGTTTGGTCCTTGGCTTGTGCCGCGTGAGTTGGCGGCGTTGACACTGTTCCTGACGCCCCTTACATCGCTTTGAGGTCTAGGCAAACAGGCTGTTTCCCCGTTTCTAGAAGCACAGGGCCAGGACAGCAAGAAATAGCCTCGCAAGAAAGCGTCAACGAAGGACAAGTTATATGCTCGGTTTCGGAAAACTCGCCAAAAAAGTTTTTGGCACGCCCAACGATCGATTGGTCAAGGCGGCGCGTCCGATCGTTGAAAAAGTCAATGCGTTGGAAGCCGAATTCGAAAAGCTGACCGACGAGGGCATCAAGAACAAAACCAAAGAGCTGTCTGATCGGGCGAAGGGCGGAGAGTCATTGGATACGCTTCTGCCCGAAGCTTTTGCCAACTGTCGTGAAGCTGCGAAACGCGCGTTGGGATTGCGGGCTTTTGATGTTCAGTTGATGGGCGGTGTCTTCCTGCATCAGGGCAACATCTCTGAGATGAAAACCGGTGAAGGTAAAACTCTTGTTGCGACATTTCCGGCATACTTGAACGCGCTGACCGGTAAAGGCGTGCACGTGGTCACCGTGAACGACTACCTCGCCAAACGCGACGCTGAATGGATGAGCAATGTGTTTGGTGCGTTGGGCATGACAACTGGGGTTGTTTACCCACAGCAGCCTGAAGATGAAAAACGGGCAGCTTACGCCTGTGACGTAACCTACGCGACCAATAATGAACTGGGCTTTGATTACCTGCGCGACAATATGAAGGGTGAGCTGGCTGACATGTCACAGCGAGAGCATCACTATGCGATCGTGGATGAAGTGGACAGTATTCTGGTTGACGAAGCGCGGACGCCGTTGATCATCTCCGGCCCGTCACAAGACCGGACTGAGATGTATGTCGCGATCGATAAACTGATCCCGGATCTACAGGACGATCACTTTTCTTTGGACGAGAAATCCAAAAACGTTACCTTTACTGACGAAGGCAATGAATTTCTGGAAGAGCACCTTCAGGCGCGCGGTTTGCTGCCAGAAGGGCAAAGTCTGTACGACCCTGAAAGCACAACCATTGTGCACCATGTGAACCAAGGCCTGCGGGCACACAAGCTTTTTACAAAAGACAAAGATTACATTGTACGTGACGCGCAGGTGGTTTTGATTGACGAGTTCACTGGGCGCATGATGGCAGGTCGCCGCTTGTCAGAGGGCTTACACCAGGCGATTGAGGCCAAAGAAGGCTGCGACATTCAGCCTGAAAACGTGACGTTGGCTCAAGTGACATTCCAAAACTATTTCCGTCTCTACAACAAATTGGGTGGCATGACCGGTACAGCCGCTACAGAAGCGGAAGAGTTCCAAGAGATTTACGGCTTGGGTGTTGTGGAAGTGCCCACAAACCGCGGTGTTGCTCGCAAAGATGATGACGACGCAGTCTATCGCACAGCGCGTGAGAAGTTTGACGCAGTTGTCGACACCATTAAGGAAGCCAATGAAAAAGGGCAGCCGATCCTTGTGGGCACCACCTCCATCGAGAAGTCAGAGTTCCTGTCCGGCTTGCTGGAAAAAGCGGGTGTAAAGCATAGCGTCCTCAATGCGCGTCAGCACGAACAGGAAGCGCAAATTGTTGCAGATGCTGGCAAGCTTAACGCGGTCACAATAGCGACGAATATGGCTGGTCGCGGCACTGACATCAAACTTGGCGGCAATGTTGAGTTTAAGGTGTTGGAAGCGATTGCAGCCGCGCCAGAAGGCGACCACGAGCAGATTCGGGCAGATATCGAAGAATTACATAAAGGTGACGAGCAAGCCGTGAAAGAGGCAGGTGGCCTGTTTGTACTGGCCACCGAGCGCCACGAAAGCCGTCGAATTGATAACCAACTGCGCGGTCGTTCTGGTCGTCAGGGTGATCCTGGGCGGTCTTCTTTCTTCTTGAGCCTTGAAGATGATCTAATGCGGATCTTTGGATCCGATCGATTGGACAAAGTTCTGTCGTCTCTTGGGATGAAAGAAGGCGAGGCGATTGTACACCCGTGGGTGAACAAATCCCTAGAACGTGCTCAAGCCAAAGTGGAAGGTCGCAACTTTGACATCCGCAAACAGCTGCTGAAATTTGACGATGTTATGAATGACCAACGTAAGGTGGTCTTTTCCCAGCGTCGTGAAATTATGGAAGCCGCAGACTTGTCTGAAATTGTTCAGGACATGCGTCACGAAGTGATTGGCGATTTGGTGGAGCAGCATTTGCCGCCGAAAACTTACGCAGACCAGTGGGATACCGAAGGTCTTTATGCGTCCTCCATTGAGCACCTGGGCGTCGACGTGCCAGTGATTGAATGGGCTGCAGAAGAGGGTGTGGATGACGACAATATCCGCGAACGCCTTGAGGATGCAGCTGATGAGATGATGGCGGCGAAGGCGACCAACTTCGGGCCGGAAGCCATGCGCATGATCGAGAAACAGATCTTGTTACAAACCATCGATTCAAAATGGCGTGAGCATCTTTTGACGCTGGAGCATTTGCGGTCTGTAGTTGGATTCCGTGGCTATGCACAGCGTGACCCTCTCAACGAATACAAGAACGAAGCATTTCAGTTGTTTGAGAGCATGCTGGACAGTCTGCGATCGGATGTCACCACCACCCTGTCGCGTGTGCGCCCAATCTCTGAAGAAGAACAGCAACAGATGCAGCAGGAAATGGTGATGCGCCAGCAAGCTTTGATGGCGCAGGCTCAAGCTGGCGCTGCGCCTAAACAAGACAATGTGGAGGCTGCCGGAGAAGCCGCAGTCGGGTTTGACGAGAGCGATCCGACAACTTGGGGCAACCCCAGCCGGAACGACACTTGTCCATGCGGATCCGGCAAAAAATTCAAGCATTGCCACGGCCGCTTAGCCTGAAATGTGAACCAAACCTGACAGACAAAGATCAAAAGGGTGCCTTATGGGTGCCCTTTTTCTTTGTGAGATTGCCCGAAGGAACAGCACCCAGCCTAAGGAGCACTCATGCCCAACCTAAAAAACATCTGTCGACGGAATGCGTTGTCATTTGTCTCGGCGTCGTTGGCGGTGTGTATCGGTTTTGCAATGCAATCCTCTGAGGCAGCGATCTTGGTCGGTGAAGGGGAGGCAGAGCCGCCAAATTCAACCGGCTCGATCCCATTTCCAAAACAATTCGCCCTTCCCCGGTTCTCTACGACTGAGAGGTTGCCAAGTCTGCCAAATGATCATAGGCACCGCATCGCTCCACTTCAGGAGCCGGTTTTGGTTGCTGTCGCCGACGATATACCAGTGGGGATTTTGCCGGTTGAAGAAGCCGCGCCGAGATTGGGATGTGTACCCACAATGTCTGCGGAGGCAGCGGCCGGTGCGCTCATCGACGTGCACCTTTCAGCCTCGTGTTACGCGGCCGAGACCGTAATGTTTACGCATGGGGACCTAACTTTTCACATGCAAATGCCGGCTGAGGGGCCTTTGAAAGTGCAACTTCCGGCACTTGTTGAAGTGGCGGAAGTTAGTGCCTCATTTGCCATTGGAGATACAGTAACTGTGTCAACGGTTGTCGACAGTCTCGCATTTTACGATCGGGTTGTGATTTCTTGGTCCGGATACAATGGCGCAGAGCTGCACGCGCGTGAGTTTGGCGCGTATTATGGTGAGGCTGGACATGTTTGGCGCGGGCAGCCACGGGACGTAGGAGCTTTGTCTGGTGGTAAAGGAGGGTTCCTGATCCGACTGGGCAACTCAGATCTATCGATTGCAAGACAAGCTGAGATCTACACTTTTCCCGCTGGCCTGTCGAGCCAAGTGGGTGACGTGAAAGTCAGCGTGGAAACTGAGGTCACAGAGGAGAACTGCGGCAAGCCTTTGAAAATCAGGAGCAGCGCACTTCGGCAGGGGCAAGTTACCGACCAACATGAATTAATGCTGCAAGTGCCGGATTGCTCGGCAATTGGTGAATTTCTGGTGTTGAAAAACCTTGTTGAAGACCTGACAATCGCGCAAAATTAAGCTGGCGGTCAGGACATCATCATGATGCTATTTCGTGCGGCGGTTTGCGCCGCACTTTTTGTTTTGGGTGGAGTATCGTCAGCCTTTGCGCAAGATGTACTCTTAAAGTCGCACGACGGAGAAGTTGAAATTTCAGGAACGCTTCTGGGGTTTGACGGAGAGTTCTACCGTGTAGAGACCGTCTACGGCGAGTTGACCGTTGATGGATCCGGTGTGTGGTGTGAAGGTCCTGGATGTCCCAACCTTATCAATTATGTAGCCGAAGTTTCGATCTCTGGGTCTTCGACTATGGCAGAAGTGTTGATGCCGGCGCTGTTGGAGGCTTTTGCATTAACTGAAGGCTATCTCGTGACGCGGGAAAGCGAGTCCGTGCACCGCTTCACATATCACCTGGATGAACCCGAAACGAAGCAGCGGCTGGCGACCTTTGATTTTCATGCCAGCAACGCGGACGAAGGGTTTGCGGATCTTTTGGCGGATGAAGCTGATATCGCAATGTCTCTGCGTGAGATTCGACCAAGAGAGGCTCAATTGGGGTATGAGGCCGGTTTGGGAGACATGGGAGATGTGAACCGCAGCCGCGTGTTAGCATTGGACGGTATGGTGCCAGTGGTGTCTGTTGGAAACCCGGTTTCCTCGGTGTCTCTGAACCAATTGGCCTATGTTTTTGCGGGAAAAATTACCAACTGGAGCGAACTGGGCGGGCCTGATGCACCGATCACGTTGCATTTGATGGCGCCGCAATCTGGATTTGCACAGGCGGTCGAAGATCAGTTGATGAAGCCCTCCAAAATGTCCTTAGACGAATCGATTGTGCGGCATGAGCGGAATTTGGCGTTGGTAAATGCGGTGGAACGCGATCCGTTTGCCATTGGAATCGCGTCTTATGCGAACACGGGCAATACCAAACATCTGACTTTGATGGGGCAATGCGGATACTCCTTGGCGGCGTCCCGGCGTACAATAAAAACGGAAGACTATCCGCTTAACGCCCCGATGTTCTTATATTTTCCGGCGCGCAGACTGCCAAAGTTGGCGCGAAATTTCTTGAGCTACACGCGCAGCCCCTCCGCGCAGATTGTGATTCGGCGGGCTGGATTTGTCGATCAAACGGCGGAAGAGATTCCTATCAACTTTCAAGGCGACCGTTTTGCCAACGCGATTGCATCGGCAGGCAAGGAGGTGTCTTTGGAGAGCGTACAGGGGCTTGTGGGGACTCTGTCGGGTATGAAACGGTTGTCGACCTCGTTTAGGTTTCAAAC